>CALEPT010000115.1 GCA_937910385.1 uncultured Ruminococcus sp.
AAAAAGAAGAATAACACAAGCTTGTATTAAGATAATTATTAATTATCTTAATAATTATATACATATCAAAATCTAAAAAAATAGGAATTTTTATTTCAGTGATTCCTAATATATAAAAAACAGCCGCAAAAGCGGCTGTTCAGCTTGTCAAAAAACCCCAAAATCAAACCAGATAACAACAGAAACGCTCTCCATCAAGCAACGTGGAGAGCGAATTTTTTGATATTCATTGCAGCAAACTTAAGCCTGACCCATTTTCGTACTTGGGAGAGGCCTCTGACGAGTGTGTATCGCATACCATGCTTTTCTTTGGCATCTGCGAAGCAACGCTCGATCGTTTCTTTTCTCTTGTCATAGAGCTCACGCATTCCGGTTGTATGCCGTATATCCTCGATATGCTCCATGTAGTCAGACCAGATATGCTTCAGTACTGTTTTCTGATGATTTTTGCTTTGAGTACATTTGGCAAGATCGGTACAGTTTTCACATACATTCGGGCAGCTCTTAAATTCTTTATATCCATCACGGTTTGTTGTTGAATACTTCAATATCTTATCATTAGGACAGATCACACAGTCGTAATACTCATCATATACATATTCATACGGCTTGAAATAACCTTCTTTTCCATTTGGACGCTTATACGGGAGAACAGGTATTCTGCCACTGTCTATTACTTTCTTTGCTATTGCAGGTGTTTTGTAGCCTGCATCCATTACTACATATTCGATCTGTGGAAAACTCTCTGTCAAACGCTCATAGTAATCTTCAAATGCTACACTGTCATGAACATTTCCGGGCGTTACCTCGACATCAAGGATATATCCGTTCTTATCACAGGCTGTATGTGCTTCATAGGCAAACTGCTTCTTATGATCTCCCTTGTGGAAAACTCCACATTCCGGATCGGTTGTTGATTCTGTCACGTTTTTTGTTTTGGGCAAATCATTATTATCATCGTTAAAAGGCTTCTTTCCGTGATTTTCACGATCTTCGTTTATCTCTTCCATCAGCTGTTCTTCATACTTTTTCGCAGCAACCGGTATCTCCTTCTTGATCCGCTTTTTCATATTTGCACTTGCTTTGATATGCGTTCCGTCTATGAAAACAGCTTCAGGCGTGAGCATATGATGTGCTGCTATTTCATCAAGCACCCAGTGAAAAACGTCTTCTATCGTCTTTTCCGTGAATCGATGCCTGAAATTGTAACTGATAGTTGCAAAATGTGGTATCTTTTCTGTCATTGTGTATCCAAGAAACCATCGGTATGCTGCGTTCATGTTTATTTCTTCTACTGTCCTCCTCAGCGATGGTATGCCGTAAAGATGCTGTATGATCACCATTTTGAACAATACGACCGGATCGCAGCTCGGTCGTCCGTTGTCCGGACAATACAAGTCTTCTACCATTTCATAGATGTGTTCAAAATTCACTGCTTTATCTATCTTTCTCAACAGATGTTTCTTAGGCACAAATTCATCGATACAAAAAAATTCCATCTGGCTTCTGTTTCCCATTTCTTGTTTTAGCATCTTTTCCACCGCCTTCTTTTCTATCATACCACTTTATATGAAAAAAGTCCAGTTTGGATCTGGACTTTTTTGACAGGCTGAACAGCCGCAAAAGCGGCTGTTGCGTCAAGATTTTTAAGATTATGAGTCAACTGTATCCTTACCGATAGTTATTCGCTATCATCATCATCGTATTCAATATCATTAACACAATCAAGAAATTCATCAAGGATATTCTTAACAGTATCAATTTCATCATCGTAATAGTAATCATGAAATTCTTCAAGCCAATTACTGATCCATTCAGGATGATTTTCCTCTATGTATTTTTCTACAACAGCCTTTGAAATCGGTGTAGTTGGGATTTCATCAATAATGCTAAGTGCATCATCGTTTTTGAGAAGCGTAAAAACATCTCCAATATAATCCCAAACAGTAAATCTACCTCCAGCTTTGCATAATACATAATGATCA
>CALEPT010000116.1 GCA_937910385.1 uncultured Ruminococcus sp.
TATGGGGAAAATGAAAAAAGCTGCGGAGCGGAGTTCGCTCACACAGCTTGTGGGGATATTCAGTTTTTTAGTTTGTAAGTTTCAATACTCTTGCCTCCCAAGAAGTACGAGCAACAAGATATTCATGATTAGGATACTGTTCTATCTCATATACAGTCCAGACTCCATCTGTTGTTTTACAGACCACTTTCCATGTTTCTTTATATGGTTGTATTTCGGTATAGCTGGTTTCCTCATATACCTTACCGTCAAAGCTAAGTTTATTGCCAGTATACTCTGCTCGTCTTAGATTACTATCTCTTATTCGCAGACCTAATATAACACCTATTATGACCAGTATTATAATTGACAAGATAATTGTAACCTTCTTCTTTTTAGTCATAGTACACCCCGATTATATGAAATGATAAATATTGGCAAGCCGTGTGCTTACTCTCACTTCTACATTATACTACATCGTCCCCGAAAAATCAACCCCCACTTTCACCAAACTGCCGCCCTCATTGCGCTGAAACTGCGCCGTACCAGTTTAGAATATTGACACCGATGATGATTGAGAGTATCACGCTGGAGCGTGAGCGAGATACCGCCGACCGAAGCGGCGGTGAGAGATGTCGCATTCGCTCCACGAATTCGCTGACGGAGCATCGAAAGCCTGCGTGATATGCAAATCCCACAGGCGAAAAATATGCGCCATAGCGCAACAAAAATAACAAGCATTGTATTTTGCGCCGCACAGCGAGCGAAAATACCAAATGCTTGTTGGGGACACCCCAAGCCCCGAAATGACCGCACAGCGGTCATAAAAAAATCGGCTTACGCCGAAATAAAGATAAAGGAGACACCACTATGGAAACCGAGAAAAAGAAGCGTGGCAGACCGCCCAAGCGCAAGGCTATGGAGTTCGAGGGTATGACCTACGATGGTGCTATCAACCACGCACTTGACCAAGAGGTCAGAGCCGAGCTTGACGATACCCTTGCACACAAGTCCGAGAGCCAGCTTACCGATGATGAACGCAAGTACCTGAAACGCAAGAGGGAGAAGAAGTCCTACACGCTCAACGTGAGGTTCACGGAATC
Organism: uncultured Ruminococcus sp.; assembly: GCA_937910385.1. GTDB lineage: Bacteria > Bacillota > Clostridia > Oscillospirales > Ruminococcaceae > Ruminococcus. The sequence goes on from CALEPT010000116.1 coordinate 1,083, forward strand.
GGAAATGCAGGACATCTTAGCAAGGTGTGAGCAGTACGGTTACAAGAACAAAACGGAGTATATCCGTGACTGTGTTCGTGCGAGGGTTGATCTCACTCCCGACCGTTCCGAAATTGCCGAATGCAATCGTCTGATGAAACGCATCGGAGCGAACATCAATCAGATACTTGTCCGACTTTACAGCACAGGTCACATCTATGCCGAGGATATTACCGAGATAAAGAAAGGGGTAAACGAAATTTGGCATACACTTCTATCCATACGATCAGGGCAACAGTCAGCGCAGCGATCGCTTACATCACAAACGGAGATAAGACCATCGACGGTATATATGTCAACTCTTATGCTTGCAGAGCCGACAGCGCAGGAGCAAGCGAGGACTTCCGAGCAGTCAGAGCCACAGGCACAGGACGAACACAGATCCTTGCCTACCATATGATTCAGAGTTTTGCCCCCGGTGAAGTCACGCCCGAACAGGCTATGCAGATTGGTGAGGAGTTGTGCGACCGTTATCTCAAGGGCGATTATCAGTATGTAATAGCCGTCCACCATGATAAATCGCACCTGCACTGTCATGTGATTTTCAATAATACAAATCTGTATAACGGACTGAGCTTCACCACCGAGCATAATCAGGGCAGGAAGTCTGAAAGAGCGTGGGCAGAGCTGCGTGAGATTTCGGACGAGATATGTGCCGAACACGGTATATCTGTTATCTCCGAGCCTGAAAAGGGACATGGGGTATCTCACTTTGAGAGGGATATGCAGAAAGAGGGCAAGTCGTGGAAAGATAAACTCCGTGTCAGAATTGCAGAGGTCATGCTTTACAGCCGTGACTTCAAGGACTTTCTTGAAAAGTGCAGTGAGTGCGGTATCGAATATGTGTATAAGCCGAGAAATAAGGTTAAGCTGAAATTCAGGCTATCAGGTGACGGTCAACAGAAGTTTACAAGAGCCGACACCCTGGGCGCAGACTTCACCCCCGAACGCATAGCCGAGCAGATAGCAGAGATACAGGAAAAGCTGTCAGCGGCGAATGTCACTCCCGATATGCTTATCGAACCGCCGAAGCCTGTTGTTCCAAAGACCGAGCCGAAGCAGACAGTCACCGCACCGACAACACTGAAACAATCTGCTGAGCCTGAAACTATCACCGAAACGAGTGAAACCGCAAGGAGGAAAGCTGCTGCGGAACAGGTGGAGAAGTTCTTTGCAGCCCGACGAGCAAGACGGCAGGCACAGCTTGATATGCTTAACGCATCTTCTGCAAAGCCCACCGAGCCGAAGCCCGAACCGACTATCCCGGCACCACAGCCCACACCTACCGAAAGCAAAGCACCTGAAGAAGATCCGTGGAAAGCTATCAGAGGTATGGGCAGAGCAAACGAAATCATCGCAGACCTTGAAGCTGGTGGCGTTATGTCATTCAGCGAGCTGTCTGGATTCTTCTTCAATACACCTCACTCCGATGACCACACAACTGAGCTTGCCGATCTGAAAAAGAAGTTTACAGCTATCGACACTCTCATTGCAAAGATGAAGCACCGTGACGAGCTGGAGCCTGTTTACAAGGAGTATCAGGGCAAATCGGGCTGGTCGCAGAGCCGTTTCAAGAAGAAAAATGCCGCCACGATCGAGGATTATGAGCAGACGGTCAAGTACATCAAGGAGCATATCAAGAGGTATGCTGTTGACGGCAAACCGCCGACAATGCTTGATTTTTTGGAGAAGTCCAACAAGCTGAAATCAAAATGGAACAGGCTTAATGTCGAGCATACCGCATTCCTCACTAAGCGTGAAACGGCGAAGAAATACACCCGTCAGGTGCGCCAGTACATCAACGAACAGCAGATGAAGCGTGAGCGTGAAAAGTACAGACAGAAGAAGCTCACTCAGCAGAGAAAGAAAGATACACTTGAATAAAGAAAGGATACGATAACATGAGCAAAATAGGATATATCCGTGTTTCTACGGAGCATCAGGAAACAGCGAGACAGCAGGAAATCATGTGCAGTTATCAGGTTGACCGCATCTTCTCTGAGAAGCTGTCAGGAGCGAACACAGACCGACCTCAGCTCAGGGCAATGCTGGACTATGTGCGAGAGGGCGATACCCTCTACATCGAGAGTATCAGCCGTCTCGGTCGCTCCACGAAGGACTTGCTGAACATCATTGACACTCTCACCGAAAAGGGAGTAACGCTCATCAGCCACAAGGAGAAAATCGACACCGACACGCCTACGGGCAAATTCATGTTGACCGTATTCGCAGCTCTCTCTCAGTTGGAGCGTGAGCAGCTCAAACAGCGACAGCGTGAGGGCATCGAGATCGCTAAGGCACAGG
>CALEPT010000117.1 GCA_937910385.1 uncultured Ruminococcus sp.
GGAAGCAAATATATCAATAGGCAATTATATATGTCGTTTACTATAATTCACCTCCATAGTAGTTTACATTACACATCGGAAAGCGTGAATTACGACAGAATACAGTTTAGAAGTGGAGTGCAGTGCATGATTTGGGAAAGGCGAAGAAAGAAAAGGACAGAAAAGAGATTTGGAACAACGGATTATTTTACACATATAGGTGTATCGCAGTAGGGTGACAAGCCGAAATGCGATACACCTTTTTTGATACCTGAAAGCTGCTGTCAGTGTCAAAAAAACGAAGTCGAAAAATTTCTTAAAATTTTTTTGGAAAATAGGAAAGGTTCTTTCCTATTTAGCCTGTACACTAAAAGAGGAGAGGAGGTGAAGCATGAATACGTCTGACCGTAGACGGGAAATCATAAATATTCTGATTATCCGTCGGCACACGACCGCAAAAGAACTTGCGGAAGAATTGGGAGTGACTGCCCGCACGATCAGGAATGATATTCAGGCTTTATCTCCAGAGTTTCCGATTTACACACAGCAGGGAGTGAATGGGGGAATTTATATCGGAGAGGAGTACAGACCATACAACAATACGCTTACCTCGGATGAACTGCATATCTTATGTGAGATGCACAATGAAGCAGAGGGAATGCGGAAACGGATTCTGTTCCAGATCATACAGAAGTATGGTCCGGATAAATTTGTACTGTGAGCCTGACAGCCTGCGACAGAAAATTCTTTCTTCATGGTATGGAGAGCTGGCGGATTTGTCATTCTCGTTAGATACATAAATATGATTCTTCGTAGCAGTAGATGGTGGTTTATGTGTCTATAAGGCTGACAAAAGCCATAACATGAACTTTGACAACTGAATAGACATTAAAAGCCGGACGTTCGGAGTAGATACACGCATTACGCCGGGACGCAGATACGCCAAGACGGGTGGGGAGGATATTCCATTTTCCCATGTGACACGCCAAGAGCGATAATATCCATGCAAAATAGGAACTGTGGTGGTTTCGTGGTTGCGACTACTCTCAATAATGATACACCCTGAAAAGGTCAATATAGAAATGATGGTGCGAGTCCAGTGTGGGTTACTGACCATAACCACCGGCTTTTTAATTTGTAATAACTGACGATAAGAGCTTTTCTGTTGTTCGAGGCAGGAGGGTTGTTATCGGCAGTTATTCTGTCGTGAAAAAATACAGCGGAAGGAGCGTGTTGGGATCATGGGTAAATTACTGAAAGAGCAGGATATGATTCGATGTGAAGATGGGGGCAAGGTATATCTTATCCCAAGAGAAATCTTTACAAGGGTAGTAATGGAAACAAAATGCCCTGAGCGGAAGTTTGTCCGGTACAAGACGGGTGCGGAAATGTACGATATGGGCGAACGGAAGTTTATGACATTGGCGAAAGACGCAAAAGCAATTTACAAGTTGGACAGGCTGGTGCTTGTCAGGCTTGATAAATTCGATAAATACTTGGAATCTTTTCTTCTTGATTAAGCACTTATGGTTCAGATGGAGCTTGCAAGTTTTTTGTTTAACAAAAAAGTGTTGACATTTTGTTAAACGGAAAGTATAATAGAAGTCAGATCAGTGAGGAGGTAATGGCTTTGGCAAAGATGGGTAGACCGCAAGCGGAAAATCCTAAACAGAAAACAGTTGCAGTACGGTTGACTGATGAAGAACATGAGCATTTGCAGAAAGCCGCAGCCGAGCATGGTCTGACGATAACACAAGCCTTGAAGAAAGGAATTGAGCTTTTATACAATTCTTGGAAGCAATGATACGGAATCTCTTTCCTGCTGTTAGGAAGGAGAGTATAGTATGGCAAAATCAAGGAAAGATCCGAAAGGACGTGTTTTAAGGAAAGGCGAGAGTTACCAGAAATCACAGCAGAGATACATATACGCTTTTACCGATCCGTTCGGGAAACGCAAATATATCTATGCAAAAGATTTGATGGTGCTTCGTGAGAGGGAGGAAAAGCTATTAAAAGATCAGCTTGACGGCTTGGATGTATATCTCATGGGCAAGGCGGACTTGAATTTTTGCTTTGACCGATATATGTCAACAAAGGTGGAATTGAGAGAATCAACCAAATACAACTACCAATATACCTACAAGACTTATGTTAAAGAGGAGATTGGGAAGAAGTTGATTGCGGATTTCAAGTATTCGGACATCATTTATTTCTATCTGCATTTGATGGAAAAACGGGGGCTTGAGATTGCTACGGTTGAGAATGTTCATACCATCTTGCGACCTACATTCAATCTTGCATTCAAGGATGAAATCATACGAAAGAATCCTACGGATGGAGCTTTGGCGGAAATCAAACGCAAGTTGAAGGGGTCAGCCGGAATCAGACACGCATTGACTGTTGAGCAGGAGAAAGCGTTTATTGATTACCTTGAAAGCAGACCGGAGCTTGTCCATTGGCGGAATCTGTTTGTGGTATTGCTTGGAACAGGCTGCCGAATCGGAGAAGTGGTAGGGCTGCGGTGGGACGATATAGACCTTGAAAAGAGGATAGTGCATATCAATCACAGCGTATCCTATTATCCGAGGGAAAAATCATCATACAGATGTGAGTATGCTGTATCACCGCCCAAGACGGAAAAAGGTATCAGGGACATACCGATGTTCCATTCGGTATTCAATGCTTTCATGAGCGAAAAGAAGCTCCAGAAAGAAACGGGTATCTGCTGTTTGACGGAAATTGAGGGAATGACAAATTTTATCTTCTTCAATCGGTACAATGAGATTCACAATCCGGCAGGCGTAAACCGAGCGATTAAGCGTTTCAGCGAGGATTATAACTGCAATGAGGAGATAAATGCGAAGAAACAGAAGCGTGAAGCGGTTATGCTGCCGCATTTCTCCTGTCATCATCTCAGGCATACCTTTTGTACGAGGCTGTGTGAGAATGAGACAAATGTTAAGCTCATACAGGAGATCATGGGGCATAGTGATATACGCACAACGCTGGACATCTATGCGGAGATTCAGGAGCTGAAAAAGAAAGAAGAATTTAGTAATTTAGCAGACAAGATGGATTTGTTCAAGGATATACTCTGATTCAAGTACAACAAATGAGGTTGGAGTACAACAGGAGTACAACAAATTTCCATTCTTTGATACAGTTTAATGATACTTGGTGCAGGGAAAGGGTGTTATGAAAATGGCTAAAAACCATTTAATGACAGGCAATGCAGGGTTACAGATATTTTTCCCGACACTCAAAAGTTTATCGTAAGAAATGCTGTATTTATAGGCTTTCAAATCCTTAC
>CALEPT010000118.1 GCA_937910385.1 uncultured Ruminococcus sp.
CGGCGGATTGCAAAATATCTTAATGGATATTTTGCAATAGCGCGGAGTATATAAAAAAGCTGCCGTGCTCTATTCAGCATGGCAGCTCATTTTTATTCAACTGTTACGCTCTTTGCAAGATTTCTCGGCTTGTCAACATCGTAGCCCTTTGCTACTGAAACGTAGTAGCCGAGCAGCTGGAGCGGTATAACGGCAAGGCTTCCGGCGAAGTGCGGATCTGTCTGGGGAATGTATACGGTGAAATCAGCTGTATCCTCCATGCTGTAATTGCCATATGTGGTAAGTCCCATTAAAGAAGCTCCGCGGCTCTTTACCTCAACCATATTGCTGACGGTCTTCTCATAAAGATCTTGCTGAGTGAGGACGCTGATGACCAGTATGCCGTCCTCGATAAGACTAATAGGACCATGCTTAAGCTCGCCTGCGGCATATGCCTCAGAGTGGATATAGCTTATCTCCTTCATTTTGAGGCTTCCTTCAAGACTGATAGCATAGTCTATTCCTCTGCCGATAAAGAAAGCGTCCTTGGCTCCGGCAAGCTTATTCGCGAACCACTGTATACGCTCCTTGTCCTCGAGTATCTTCTTGATCTTATCAGGCAAAGTATATAGCTCCTCAATGAGTGAGCCAAATACTTCGCCGTCAATCTCTCCCCTCGCCTTTGCAAACTGCATCGCAAGAAGATATCCGGCTATCAGCTGAGTGCTGTAAGCCTTTGTAGTAGCGACTGATATCTCAGGACCTGCAAGAGTATAGAATACATTGTCGGCTTCACGCGCAATAGATGAGCCTACTACGTTTACGATACCGAGAGTCTTTATACCCTTGTCCTTAGCCTCTCGCAGAGCTGCAAGACTGTCCGCAGTCTCCCCTGACTGGCTTATGATTATAACGAGGCTGTCCTTTACAAGGGTCATCTTTCTGTAACGGAATTCAGAAGCCAGCTCTACTCTTACGGGGATAGTGGTGAGATCCTCTATTACATACTGTACTGCCATTCCTACATGATACGCCGAACCGCAGGCAACTATATATATCTGGCTTATCTTTTGCATTTCTTCGTCCGTAAGACCTATTCCGCTGAAATCTATCCTGCCGTCCTTGACAACGGAATTGATAGTATCAAGCACGACCTTAGGCTGTTCATATATCTCCTTGAGCATGAAGTGCTCGTAGCCGCCCTTTTCGGCAGCCTCGGCGTCCCATTTTATCTCTGTCAGATCCTTCTGTATCTCTTCACGGTCGATATTGTAGAAGGTTACTTTTCCCTTTTCAAGCTTTGCTATTTCGCGGTTTCCTATGTAGTAAACGTTTCTGGTGTATTTTAGTATGGCCGGAACATCTGAGGCTACATATGTCTCTCCGTTAGCAATACCGATTATCATCGGGCTGTCTTTACGCGCAGTGTATATTTCGCCCGGAAACTCCTTGAAAATGACTGCAAGTGCATAAGAACCTCTTATTCTTATCATCGCACGTGCTATAGAATCTACAGGACCAAGTCCATACTTCCTGTAGTAATAGTCTATAAGCTTTACGGCAACCTCAGTGTCTGTCTGCGAATAAAAAGTATATCCTCCCTTTGAAAGCTTTTCGCGAAGCTCCTGATAGTTCTCGATGATACCATTATGAACGGCAATGACATTTTCGTCGTCACTGCTGTGAGGGTGCGCGTTCAGGGTAGAAGGCTCTCCGTGGGTAGCCCAGCGCGTATGTCCGATACCGCAGTCGCCTTTTACAGCACTGCCGTCGTTTGTCATCTCTTTAAGCACCTTGAGCTTGCCCTTTGCCTTGACTATCTCCGGATCGTTATCGCCATCGCGGACTGCGATACCCGCTGAATCATAGCCTCTGTATTCAAGCTTTGAAAGACCGTCAAGCAGCACGGGAGCTGCCTGAGCTGTTCCCGTAAAACCAACTATTCCACACATATGATTTCCTCCGAATAATATATTTTACCGACTTAAATGCGGTGATATTTCAATATCTATAATTATATAATAAATATGAGATTTTGTCAATAAAAATCGCAATTAAAAGCCCTTTTCACCAAAAAGCGAATAAGGGCTTTGTAATTATTTCCTGCCGGGAGGAGGATTCGGTCTTGCTCCTGTCTGAGAAGCAGAACCTGCTCTTGGGGTCTTATCAAGCTTTTTGTAAAGGAAAGTATCTTTACTTTCGTTCAGCTTGAAGCTGTCATTCTTCTTGTAATTTGATGCTCCCGACTGGCTGCGGACGGTCTTCATCTGAGACTTCATGGAACCTACGACAATAAACGCGATAAGAAGACCTATGACAAAACAGATGATGAATGCCATGACCGGATTGAATCTTCTCTGAGAATCCGAAGAGCGCTCAGTATTTTCAGCATTTTCAGGCTCGTCGTAATCTACAGCAGCATACAGTATATCATTATCGTCATAGTCAGCATATGCGGTTATCATTACCATATCGTCAATGTCGTTATGTAAATTTGCGGAATAAAATCCTGCACCGGAGGTCATAAGCAGTAAAGCTGCGGCTGCAGAAACCGCTATCTTTTTCAATTTCATGATATCTCCTCCTTAAAGCAGCCCTATGAGCAGCGAAATTGCAAATGAGGCTGCTGTTACCGCAGCTGTTATGCCCCAAAAATACTTTGTAGCCGCTGCGGAATCCACCGGAAGGTCTCCGACGAATTTTCCCGTCTGACCGTTCATTGCAAATGTGTATTTATTCCCATTCCATGTAGTATTGAGTATCCACACCGGGTAAAGAGCATATTTCGCTTTTCCTCCGTTGAGCTTGATACTCCCGTTTTCCTTTGAAAAAGTATTGTATCCTTTGACAGTCTGTGCAAAAGCATCCTCAGTGCTCCTGCGGATACGCTCGTTGGCGCGCTCGATACTGTCCTCGGCGGAAACATCATAGCGGTCTGCAAGATATCCTGAAAGATACGCCGTCTGAAAATCTACTGCATCTCTGAAATCAAACGGTTCGATCGACTCCATAAGTTCATCGGGCATTTTTGTAGAGCCGTCAACAGGTACAAGCTCAAACGAGACCTTTCCGGCACGGACTGCTGAATAGTAGCTTGTTTCGGTATAGTTAAAGGAATTATCGCTCCATGTGCGCTTCTTCTGTGCCTTGTATATGATACGCGCGTCCGCCTCCGCGTCAAAAAGCCATACAGGAACATAAATTCCCTTTATCTCGTCGATATGATTCTGATCCTTGAAGACCTTTGGAAGCAGCTTCTTGCCCTCCATATGCTTGATGAGAGCTGACTTTGCAGCGTTCTTGTCAAGCTTGAATGGAATGACATGATCCGGTCTGAGGTCTCCCGAAAAGCTCCCTGTCATTACTACCGGATTGTCGCAGTACGGGCACTTTGAGGCTGCCGTTGTAGAATCTGCAACTATTTCGCCTCCGCACGACTGACAGGTGTATATGCCCATTCCGTCAGTTTCGCCTGCCTGCCACTCGCCGCCAGCCTCGGTTTCCCAATTCATATCATCACCTGAAGCATTTTCAAGCTCCTCATCGTACTGCTTCAGCGTTTCCATATCAAATTCCGAGTCACAGTAAGGACACTTCATTTTCTGCACGCCGCTGTTGAATTCGAGCTTTCCCGAACACGCTGGACATTTATATTCAATAAGCTCTGCCATTTTATCACCTCGCTGATATTTTTAGTGGAAATAAATCAGAATTTCGAGCTGAGCCAGCTCGGTCGCCTTAAATCCAATGGTGACATACCCTCGTGCTCAGACAGAATCCTGCCTCGCACTCGGGCAACCGCTTCCACATTGACGAGAGTAAGCGAGCTTGCGAGCGGCAACGTGGCTCTGCAGCGCGGACTCCGCGCAAATTGCGTTTTATTTCACTATGGTAACTAAAAATACGGCGCAGCCTGTCGGCTGAATCTGGCTGCGCCGCTGAATTATTATGGTTCGTCTTTTACTGCTTTACTATATCGGAATCATCAAAGGGGTCTCCGCACTCAGCGCAGAACTTGGGAGGATTGAACGGATCCGCAGGCTCCCAGCCGCACTTGTCGCAGCGGTAGAGAGGTGCTCCCGCAGGCTTAGCTTTTCCGCACTCTGCACAGAATTTGCCCTTATTTACAGCTCCGCACTCGCAGGTCCAACCGTCAGCAGAAGCTCCCGCAGGTTTAGCTTTTCCGCAGTTAGCGCAGAACTTGCCTGTATTTTCAGTGCCGCAGTCGCATTTCCACGAATCTCCGGCAGGCTTCGCAACAGGCTTTGCCTTTCCGCAGTTTGCACAGAACTTACCTGTGTTTGATGTGCCACAGTCGCATTTCCATGAATCTGCACCGCCTGCCGCAGGAGCTCCTCCCGGATTATTACCTGCACCCGGAGCTGTAGTTGCACCTACTGCGCCCTGCTGTGCGCCCATATTGAACAGGTTCTGAGCGTTCATTCCGCCTGCCTGCTGAGCCATGCCCATGCCGAATAGTCCCATAGCTGCACCATTGGGATTGTTTGCAGCACCCTGCATAGCCTGAGCCTGAGCCTCAACAAGAGTTGCTGCGGCATTGGTAGGATTAGTGTTCCACGCTCTGTCCTCAAACTCCTGAATACGCTTGGTGTCCGCTTCTGAGATAGTAGCGGAATTGATAGCTACCTTTTCGATCTGAAGACCTCTCTTTTCCTTCCACTCGGGATTGAGTTCAGTCTCGATAGCTGTCTTTACCTCTCTCTGTCTTCCGGGAAGCTCATCGTATCTTATACCTGTAGCTGATATGTTTGCAAATGCAGGCTGAAGAGAGTCGAGGAACTCGCTCTTGAGCTGGCTGTCGAGTTCAGAACGTGAATACTGGCTCGTAACGTTTCCGCATACGTTTGCGTAGAAAAGAACCGGATCAGCTATCTTGTATGAGTATATACCATTGCAGCGAACACCTACAGTAAAGCTTCTGCCGAGATCCTGATATGTAACTCTGAACGGAACGGGGTTCTGAGTGCCGAACTTATTATCGAGCAGCTCCTTCATATTGAAAAAGTATATTCTCTGATCCTTTGCAGCATCTCCGCCGTGCTTGATACGATCCCACATCTCCTTGAAGGTTTCCTTGAGACCTGCACCAAAGCTGCTTGAGAAGAGGCTCGGAGATGTTCCCGATTCGTATTTGTAAACGCCGGGCTCCGTAGCGATCTCAGTTACAACGCCCTGATCCACCATTATCATTGCCTGACCCTCGTGAACTACGATACCGCTTCCGTCGGAAATAACATTTTCATTGCCCTTTGTGTTAGAAGAATGTTTGCCAAGCTGCTTCTTCCCTCTTACGACCAGAACATCGACAGGAATAGATTCACAAGTAAAGAATTCCAGCCATGTATCGGCAAGTGTAGAGCTTGCTCCAGCAAGTGCTGCTTTAATAAGACCCATAATTAATACTCCTTCCGGGAATTATCCCTATATATTTTTACGGAAAAGATGTTTTCCGCAGATTTTCTGTCAGTCTGATACCAACATAATGTTATTATATCACATATTTCGATCAATTGCACTACCCTTTTGTGGCATTTTCCATAAAACCGATATATTTTTTATTTTTAACTATACTTACTCCCATTCCTTCCAGATTTCCGGACAATACCCAACAGTCGCCTGTCTGCCGCTGCGCACTATGGGGGTCGTTATTGCCTGCTGATTCTCAAAGAGCTTTTCCTCTCTGTCAGAGTCGGAAAGGTACTTCATAAGTGTCAGGATCTCCTTGTCCTTGGCGTTCTCATTTATCATCGCTTCTACGCCTCCGACAGACTGCTTTACGCTGTTGAATTCTCCCCTGCTCATGCCCTTTTCCTTCATGTCGATGAACTGATACTTTATCCTGCGCTCCTTGAAGAAGCGCTCTGCTTTTCGAGTGTCCGAACATTTTTTAGTACCGAATATCTGTATGTTCATACTCAGTCCTCCTGCTTGAATGCAACATCAAGATTCTCGGCAGGTCTTGCGAGCTCGAATGAGATATTGTGCAGGTCGAGACCGTTCTGAGCAAAGTAAAGCCGTACAGCTGTAAAGCGTGAAAACATAGGAACTTCCTTCTCTAATGATACAGGAACTCCGTTGGTGCCGTTCCAAGTGAAGGTACCGCTTGCGGTTCCCATAAGGAACAGTGTAACAGGTATCTGGGCAAGCTCGCTTTGTGTTGAAGAAGCTGTTATCCGGACATTATAATACCCTGGAGCAGCAACATTCAGCGCAAAGCTGTAATTCTGCCCCTGAACGCTCTTTAGTCCGCTGAGGTCAAGTGTGAAGCTCTTATCTATATCGTAGAACACAACCGGTTCGTCGGAAGGCATATCTTCAGATGGACGGTTGATTATCTCGATCGTATCTTCATTCTCGTTCAGGCGCTTCATCGCGTTTGTCCCTATGAGAAAAGCGCATATATTCGCCGCATTTCTCTGCAACTCTGCGCGTGTAAGCGTTCCGTTTGCGAGTGATGAGTTTATATCTTCATCAACACACGAGCTGTCCGCACATACCATATATACGTCGTTCTGTGCTATCGCCATAGGAACGTAGAAGCTACGCTTAGGCTCTTCACCTCGGAAATTCACATTTGCCCACCAGTCCGTCATTGTAAAGCCCGTAAATCCCCATTCTTCGCGGAGAATAATTGTGTTCAGGTCGAAGCTGCCCGCAGTCCAGAGACCGTTTACTGCACCATAGGTAGTCATTATAGAATCCGCATCGCCCTCCTTTACAGCAATCTCAAAGCCCTTGAGATATATCTCGCGCAAGGCTCGTTCTGATACCGCAGAATCAAGATAATGACGGTTAGTCTCCTGATTATTCGCGCAGAAATGTTTTATAGTTCCTGTGACTCCTGCGGTATGCAGTCCTTTGAGCTGTGCAGATGCCATAGTGCCGGTAAGGTAGGGATCTTCGGAAAAATACTCGAAATTGCGCCCGTTAAGAGGATGGCGGTGGATATTCATTCCCGGACCGAGCAGACAGTCTATCTTATTTGCTGCCATTTCAAGACCGAGGCAACCAAAAAGCTCGGTGATAAGCCCGCAGTTAAAAGTCGAGGCTATCATTGTACCATTTGGCAGACTGAACGCCTTCGTTCCACAGTCAAGACGCATTCCGGAAGGACCGTCATCGCAGCAGCCAGCAGGTATCCCAAAGCCTGTAAGCTCATCAGAAACTCCGCCGAATGCCGAAGCTGTCCCGGCAGTGACCCTCGGACTTCCCATGCCCTCACCTCTTATAATGCATGAAAGGTCGTGGTCGGAAAGCTGCGCGATAAAATCGGTCATGGAGCTCTTGCCGCTTCTCACATCTGAAAGCTTTATGCCCTTGTCGCCCGTGTATGGTATTGCCTCGAGCAGTCTCGACCGTCTGCGCTCGTCTTCATCATAGGAAGCGGTCGGAACAGGCTGCATTATAGGTTCGAAGTCCTCGCCCATGCTCTTCGGAACAACTCTGTTGAACTCCATGACAGGAGCCATGCACTGGCAGCAGCGCTGCACGACCTGAGTATTATGTATCAGGTGCGAAAATACGCACTCTGCGGAGCGCACGTCCGCTCCGATGAAGAAATTGTAATATCCCTCTTCAAGCACCCAGCAAAAAGCGTTCCCTGTAACCCCCGAATCGTCATATGAAGCAATTTCCGCAAGAGTCACTCTCAAAATAAGCTCCTGCGACTCATTCGGCGCGAGTTCGCGGGTCTTTCCAAATGCACAGAGTATACGCACAGGCTGTCCAAGTCTGCCCTGTGGCTTCTGAACATAAAGCTGAACGACCTCCTTGCCGCTGAATTTTCCCGTATTGGTTATCCTCACCCTGAAGCAGAGCTCATCATCGCCGCCTATCCTCAGAGTCTCGATATCAAAGGTAGTATATGAAAGTCCAAAGCCGAACGGATAGCGCACCTTTTCAGGTGAAAACGTCTCGAACCAGCGGTATCCGACGTAAATATCTTCGCTGTAGAAATTGCGCACCTTATCACCGAAATACGGATCGGAAGGATAATCCGAAACACTATACGCGATAGTGTCGGGGAGCTTGCCGCTCGGCGAGACTTTTCCCGTGAGAACTTCTGCAGTTCCCGTGCCGCCCGTCATACCGCCCTGCCATACGTAAAGCACGGAATCAGGAGAATAGTCGTCAACAAAGGACATATCCACAAGTCCGCCCACATTCAGCAGAACAATGACCTTTTCAAACGCAGCTCTGACCTTTTGCAGCATATCACGCTCGGTCTGCGTTAGAAGAAACGAACCTTCCTCGACACGGGCGTCCATTTCTTCACCTGCGGTCCTGCCGATAATAACTATCGCTTTTGAGCTTATTTTTGCTGCATTGGCAACGGTCCGGTCATCAAGAGGCATTTCAGCCTGTGACCACGGCTCGCCGCCCCATCCTCCGCCGAGGTCGTAGGGGTTTTCGCTGTCCCATTTCCTATAGATATCGAGCAGTTCTTCATTCAGGTGAACTCCGTTTTCGAGAAGTCCGTCAACAATACCGGTGACCTTGGAAACGTTCACCATACCGCCCGAGCCTGTTCCGCTCTTGTAATAATGAAGCTGTATTCTGCCGAATACAGAGATAATCTCATCCTTTCTGAGCGGTAAAGCCTCATTATCGTTTCTGAGCATTACAATTCCCTCAGAGACTGCTTTTGCGGCTGTTTCAAGATATTTATTCCAGTCAAGTATTTTTTTCATAGCTATACCTCGCTTGCATATATAATACAATATAATTATATCAATTTAAACCGTAGATTGCAAGCCTTTTAGTGAATTTTACACAAAAAACAAGGCAGACCGCTTTGGTCTGCCCAGCTAAGGAGAGTATATTAAAATGGATTACTGTTTTTTTACGGTAAGATGCTCCAGAGAGGATCCATTCTCCCAGCAGCGTCCGTAAACTCTTGTGCATTTGCGATAGCTCTCGAAGCACTTCTGTGCTTTTTCTGCGTCACCATAGACCTTCCAGAAACCTGTAAGCTTACACGTCTTGTGTTCGATAAAGCCTATGACATCTTCGGGAGGATATCCAAGAAAAAGTCCTATCTCATGCGGAAATTCATCGTTTTCACGAAGCCGCTGCATAAGCCTTGCAATACATTTGCATGAGCCCTCGCACTTATAACCGCAGTCCTTGAGAACTCTGCACGCTTCCTTGCTGCGCAGGTCACGTTCGAGCTTAGACGGACGATAAATATATATCAGAGCCTTGCTATCCTTGTATTTCAGCGGCAGAGCACTAAGTCCTTTCTTGCGCAGACAACGGTTAAGTTCCGCTATGTCCTTGCAAAGCTGCGCTTTGGTTTCGTAAGTGCAGGTGAACATATTGCCCGTTTTTAATCCGGCAAGAGTCGGTGAGCAGTGACGTATTACCAGTTCCTCAGGCATTTCAGTTCCTCCCTGTATGTGTTTCAAGAATATTTTTAAGTGCCGAAGCTGAGCTTGAATGAGAACGCTCTATCTTCGTCTGCATACCCTTCGTTTCATTTATCGCACATCTTGCCATTTTGTGTGACATAGTACCTGTGAAAAGAACGAGCAGATCTGGATTGCCTATCTGCTTTTTCAGATCGGTTTTCATATGTGTAAAGACCTTTGCGCTGCATTTGTATTGCTCGCAGATCTCCTTATATTTTCTTATCATGCAGTCGTTACCGCCTACTATTACTACGCTCATATAGCCTCCTTTCTTGGTTAGTTGTTACTAACTCTATGATTTGATTATACTATTATTTTATCCATATGTCAAGTAAAGTTACATAAAGCTAACAAAAAAGCGCCGCACAGGGAAATTTCCCTGTGCGGCTACCATGTAAAAGCTTGATTTTCAGCCGAAGTATCTCTTGAGGAGTCCCTCGAATGCCTTGCCGTGACGAGCCTCATCTCTTGCCATTTCGTGAACCGTATCGTGGATAGCGTCAAGGTTAAGCTCTTTCGCTCTCTTAGCAAGCTTGAGTTTGCCCTCTGTAGCGCCGTGCTCTGCGGCAACTCTTGCTTCGAGGTTTTCCTTTGTTGAAGACGAAAGAACCTCTCCGAGAAGCTCGGCAAATTTAGCAGCGTGCTCTGCTTCCTCAAAAGCAGCCTTTTCCCAGTAAGCACCGATCTCGGCATAACCCTCTCTGTAGGCAACTCTTGCCATGGCAAGATACATTCCTACCTCTGTACATTCGCCTGTAAAGTTAGAACGAAGTCCGTCGAGTATCTCTTGATCCGTTACAGCCTTTGCAACCCCAAGCTCATGCTCGCAGGCAAATACAAGCTTGTCGCTCGCTTCCTTTACCGTGAACTTCTCGCCGGGAACTCCGCACTGAGGACATTTCTCTGGGGGCTCTGTTCCCTCATGAACGTATCCGCATACGGGACATACATAGGTCTTGACTTCTTCCTTTACGGTAAACTTCTCGCCGGGAACTCCACACTGTGGGCACTTCTCAGGGGGCTGCTCCCCTTCGTGAACATATCCGCAAACAGGACATACATAAGTTTTCATATCATTATACCTCCATTAAAAATTTATCATCACAGCGGCTCAGCTGCGCTGCAAAAATCAATATACACCATGTTTAACGCGGTCGTGTTCCTCTGCGCGCTTTCCATTGTTGAAACGGTCGAGCGTTCCTACAAGATAACCCGTTATCCTCCTGATACGGTCGAAAGGAACATCAGCAAAGTCATACTGCAAATCGACATATTCTCCGTCTGTTTTTACAGTCATTACGGATATTTCTCTATCGCTGTATTTCTGTTTTCCATAGTCTATATATGCGTTTATTTCTTCCTGAGAGAGCGTATCTCCGATAACATTTACTTTCATAGATATAACCTCCTGTATATTGTATTATTTTCAAAAAAGCTTGACTTTTCTTTCTATATATTGTATCATATAATATTGAAAAAATCTGTTGCATTTGCAACAAGGAGGTGTTTTTGTGTTACCTGAGAATAACATATTATTTAATGGCATAGATGACGAGGACTGTCTGCGTATGCTCGGCTGCTTCAATCACCAAGTAAAACATTATAAAACCGGCAGCAAAATTGCTGAATTATCGGGAAGCAGCGATAAGCTCGGCATCATACTCAGCGGCAGCGCCGTAATGGTAAAATATGATATAAACGGCATACGTACTATAATAGAGTCACTCGGCAAACAAAGCATTTTCGGAGTATTTTTTACTTTTACAGATTCGAAACATAGCAGCGTTGAAATAATTTCAGAAAGCGACTGCGAGGTAATGTTCGTTCACCGCTCTGAAATAACCAAGCGCTGTGAAAATGCGTGCCAATGCCACTCTAAGGTAGTCGAGAATCTTCTCACTCTCATGTCAGAAAAGGCTCTTTCTCTCAGCGAAAGGATAGAAGTCCTCAGCCAGCGTACTATAAGCGATAAGCTTATAAGCTGTCTTTCAATAATTGAGGGAAAAACTCCACAGGGACAGTCTCCTGAGATCCCCTTCTCTACGACAGCTCTCTCTGATTATCTCTGTGTTAACCGCAGCGCACTTCAGCGTGAGATCGCAAAGCTGAAAAAATCGGGAGTCCTTACTATCTCAAAGCGAAAATTTCGTCTCAATCTGAATCAATACTCAGATATCTGATATATTTCTCCACCAGTCAGTTAAGTTACAGCACCATTTTTCTATGTACACCTTGCTTTTTTCATAATAGTATGCTATAATTTGTATACTAATACAGAAAGGAAACAACTTATGCTCGAAATTTTAAAATCAATTATCCTTGGCATCGTTGAGGGGATCACAGAATGGCTGCCTGTCAGCAGTACAGGACACCTCATACTCGTAAACGAATTCATAAAGCTCAAGCAATCCGATGAATTCATTGAAATGTTTGACGTTGTCATACAGCTCGGCGCAATTTTGGCAGTTGTGGTCATCTTCTGGAAAAAGTTATGGCCATTTGGGAAAAAGAACAATGCTCATCCTCTTAACAAGTCTCCCTTCGGACAAATGGTGAAGGTCGATATCTTTCAGATGTGGTTCAAGGTGCTTGTCGCCTGCATACCAGCCGCAGTCATAGGTCTGCTGCTCGACGACTGGATAGATGAGCATTTCTATAATCCATGGTGCGTCTCTATAGCCCTTATTGTATTTGGCATCGCATTCATTGTCGTTGAAAACCACAATAAAGGCAAAAAGCCAAAGATAAATACCATAGATGATCTTACATATAAGGCTGCATTCATCATCGGTATGTTCCAGCTCATTGCCGCAATATTCCCGGGAACTTCACGTTCCGGAGCAACTATCGTAGGAGCTCTGCTGATAGGTATTTCAAGAACGGTCGCCGCAGAGTTCACATTCTATCTCGCCATTCCTGTAATGTTCGGAGCAAGCCTGCTCAAGCTCGTAAAATTCGGAACAGATTTCTCAGGAACCGAGCTTTCGGTGCTCATCGTAGGCATGGTTGTGTCATTTGTCGTATCGCTCTTTGTCATCAAGTTCCTGATGGGATATATTAAAAAGCACGATTTCAAGGTATTCGGCTGGTACAGAATAATTCTCGGAGCACTTGTTCTGATATATTTTACCGCCAAAAACTTAGCATGATAAAACAAGGCTGCTGAATGATCTTCAGCAGCCTTTATTTTTTATCACACGTTATAGATTATTTCGGAATATGCGGGGATAGGCCACTCAGCTGCAGGCATATTGAGCTCTATCTCGTCTGCAATGCCGCGCATTATGTCCATTTCGGCAAGAACTATGTCATGGAAGAACTCCGCCTGCTTCTGTATACCCTCTATCTTGCAGGCGTTCTCCACCTGCTCGTTAAGGCGCTCAATGGAATCATAAAAGCGATCCGCAAGGTCTGTGAGCTTTGAAGCTATCTTGTCCTCGGTCTTAGAGGTAATGCCGATCTGCTTCTTTGTCGCAATAGCTCCGCAAAGCTTATCAACATATCCGAGAGTTGCCGGAAGGAGCTGCTTTCTTGCCATTTCTACCATTGTACGAGCCTCGATGCGAACGGTTTTAGAGTACTTTTCAAGGTGTATCTCAGTTCTCGCACTTAGCTCATTCTGGTTGTAAATTCCGAATTTACGGAATATACGCAGATTTTTCTCGTCCGTATAATGCGGCATACAATCAACGGTCGAAGCATAATTAGGAAGCCCCCTGTGCTCTGCCTCCTTGACCCATTCAGGAGAATACCCATCGCCATTGAAGATTATCCGTCTGTGTTCCTTAAGAACGCTCTTGAGGAGTTTCTTGACCTCAGACTCAAAGCCTTCCGTACCCTTGAAAGGCTCAAGGATCTCGGTAAACTGACTCAGTTCCTCGGAAACGATAGTATTCAGAAGCACATTCGGACAGGCAATATTATCGGAAGAGCCTACCATGCGGAACTCAAAACGATTTCCTGTAAACGCAAACGGGGAAGTTCTGTTTCTGTCCGTGGAATCCTTCGGGAAAGAAGGCAGAGCGTCTACTCCTATCTCAAAATCCTTTGCGCGGGTTTTATATACTGTATCGTTTTCGATAGCTTCAAGAACTGCATCGAGCTCCTCTCCAAGGAACATCGAAACTATAGCAGGAGGTGCCTCATCAGCGCCAAGACGATGGTCGTTTCCTGCGGAGGCAGCCGAAAGTCTCATAAGATCTGCATATTCGTCAACACCCTTGATCAGCGCGCAGAGTATCGTGAGGAACTGTAGATTCTCCATCGGTGTGTCGCCGGGATCGAGAAGATTCTGTCCGTCATTAGTGGACATCGACCAGTTATTGTGCTTACCTGAACCGTTTACGCCTTCAAACGGCTTCTCGTGAAGAAGGCACACAAGACCATGCCTGAGTGCGACCTTCTCCATTACCTCCATTGCAAGCTCGTTCTGGTCGGTACCGAGATTAGATGTCGTGAATATAGGCGCCATTTCATGCTGAGCGGGTGCGACCTCATTATGCTTTGTTTTGGAGTATATTCCGAGCTTCCACAGCTCTTCATCAAGCTCAGCCATATATGCAGCGATCCTCGGCTTTATATTGGCAAAATACTGGTCATCAAGCTCCTGACCCTTAGGGGGCTTTGCTCCGAAAAGCGTTCTGCCGGTAAGGATGAGGTCTTCACGCTGATCGTACATTTTCTTGTCGATGAGGAAATATTCCTGCTCCGCTCCGACTGTTGAGGTAACATGAGTTACCCTGTCGTTGCCGAAAAGCTTCAGAAAGCGCACGGCTGTCTTGCTTAGTGCCTGCATGGAGCGAAGGAGCGGAGTCTTTTTATCGAGCACTTCACCTGTATACGACACAAAGACAGTCGGTATGTAAAGACTGCCCTCCTTGACAAAGCAGTATGAGGTAGGATCCCATGCAGTATAGCCTCTTGCAGAGCTTGTTCTTCTCAACCCTCCTGAGGGAAAGGAAGATGCGTCAGGCTCGCCTTTTACCAACGCTTTGCCGGAAAATTCCATTATTGCCATTCCATTGTGAGAAGGAGCGATGAACGAATCGTGCTTTTCAGCTGTAGAGCCTGTCATTGGCTGGAACCAATGTGTATAATGTGTAGCTCCTTTTTCGATAGCCCATTCCTTTATTGCATTTGCAACAACATCCGCGGTCGTCATATCAAGCGGCTCGCCGTTGCGGCTTGTTTTTTTAAGAGTTCTGTATATGTTTTTCGGAAGCCTTGTTTTCATTACCTCTTCATTGAAAACATTACACGCAAAAATCTCGGGTATATTTACAGACATTAAAATTTCCTCCCAATACACTATTATAACAGATTATACCACATAATTACAAAAAAAGCAATACTGCAGTTCAAATTTCACTATCCTTTATTTTCCAAGAGAGCTTACTGCGTATAATTTAAGCAAAGCGTATGTATATAGTATGCCGTCAATTGCTAAAGAGTCACTTTACCGGCGCTTTCGCACTAAAAATCTCAGATCCGCCATTCGCGCAGTTGCTTTGTTCATAATTTGGTGGTATAAGCGCGGAGCCCGCTCAGCCATTTTCGCGGTAAAAATTTAAAAGTTTCAAATCTTCTTCCGCGCAGTTGCTTTGTTCATAATTTTGTGGTATAATATTTAAGTGTGTTATTTTTGAAAGGGGTGTTTTTTATGACTGCTAAAGAAGAGTTCATCTCTATATATAAAGAAAATATCAAGCGAGAAGGTGCAGACAAGCTCCTCGAATTTCTGATGAAAAGCGATTTCTTTACTGCTCCGAGCAGCACGCGCTTTCATGGCGCATACGAGGGCGGGCTTGTTCAACACAGCCTGAATGTCTATCACTGTCTCAAGGACTACCTCTCCAGACCAAGGACAAAGGAACTCTACGGAATGGATTACTCCGAGGAGACTATCGCACTCGTCGCTCTGCTCCACGACATCTGCAAGGTAAACTTCTACACTGTGGATTACCGCAACAAGAAAAACGATGAAACGGGACAATGGGAAAAGGTTCCCTATTATACAATAAAAGATACCCTGCCATATGGACACGGCGAAAAATCGGTGTACATACTCTCAGGATATTTTTATGGGGAAGCTCGCCTTACCCGTGAGGAGGCGTTCGCGATCCGCTACCACATGGGCTTCTCGGGAGTTGAGGACAAGAATACTATCGGCAGAGCGCTCGAAATGTATCCTCTCGCGCTCGCGCTGAATGTCGCCGATATGGAGGCTTCCTATTACCTTGAAGGAAGCGATAAATAAATTATCAGATTTTGTTATGTTCCGCTTAGGTAAATCGGAATTTGCGCGGAGTCCGCGCTGCCGAGCCACGTTGCCGCTCGCAAAGCTCGCTCACTTTTTGCAAAACAGATAGTCTGCTTTCGCTCGTTGGCACTATTTATATAAAACGGAATTTGCAATAGCAAATAACGGGGAATTAAAATGATAGCAAAAATAATCGTAAAATGTATTCTATACAATAAAGCTCTTAACAGATTTCTTTTGGTTCAGCGATGCCAAAATGATGATGTCGGTGCAAATACTTGGGAGAATGCAGGCGGAAATATAGAAGCCGGAGAAACTCCGGAAGATGCTGCGATAAGGGAAATAAGGGAAGAAACGGGTATTAGAGACATTAAAATAAAAAATATTGCTTATACTGCAATTTTAGACGGTGAGCTCCCTGATTTGCTTATCGTATATCTGTGCGAAACACTTACAGAATCTGTACAAATAAGTTTTGAGCACCAAGCTTATATATGGGCTGATGAACAACAATGCAGATCCTTACTTCCGAAAGCAATCATTCATGATTTTGAAAATAATAATGTATTTGATCTTTTACGCAAAGACAATGCAGAATCAAAATCAAAACCGTAATTCTGATTGATATTAAAGGAGTTAAATTTATGAATTGGTACGATAACGCCATAATTTACCACATCTATCCTCTTGGCTTCTGCGGAGCTCCGAAATTTAACGACGGCGGCGAGGTAGTTTACCGTCTCGACAAGGTACTTGAATGGATACCCCACTTCAAGGAGATGAACGTGGACGCCATATACTTCGGACCCGTTTTCGAGTCCGTTGAGCACGGCTATGACACAACCGACTACAAAATGATAGACCGCCGTCTCGGCGACAATGCTTCATTCAAGCACATCTGTGACGAGCTCCATGCCAACGGTATAAGAGTTATTCTTGACGGAGTATTCAACCACGTCGGCAGAAAGTTCCCCCAGTTCGTCGATATCCAGGAAAAAGGACAGGGCTCAGGCTACTGCGGCTGGTTCCAGAATCTCAATTTCGGCGGACCTTCTCCCTGCGGCGACCCCTTCTGGTATGAGGGTTGGAACGGTCACTATAATCTCGTAAAGCTCAATCTGCGAAACGTAGGTGTGTGCGACCACCTTATCGACGCCATAAACTACTGGATAGAGGAGTTCAGGATAGACGGTATCCGCTTTGACGCCGCAGACTGCATCGACTTTGATTTTTTCAAGAGGATACGAGGCTTCTGCAAGGGCAAGCGCCCTGACTTCTGGCTCATGGGCGAGATAATCCACGGCGATTACAACCGCTGGGCTAACCCCGAAATGCTCGACAGTGTTACAAATTATGAGTGTTACAAGGGGCTTTACTCCTCGCACAATGACAAGAATTACTTTGAGATCGACTATTCAATAAATCGTCAATCGGGCGCAAACGGCGGTATTTACAGAAATATCGACCTTTATAATTTCGTTGACAACCATGACGTCAATCGTCTCGCAAGTACTCTTAACAATCAGGCTTATCTGCCGCTCGTATACACTCTGATGTACGCTATGCCCGGCATTCCTTCGATCTACTATGGAAGCGAGTACGGCATTCAGGGCCGCAAGGAAAACAACTCAGATGACAATCTCCGTCCATGTCTGTATCTTCCGGATATGGAAAAGGAAAATACTGCTCTTTATAAGCACATCGTCAAGCTTGGTCG
This sequence comes from uncultured Ruminococcus sp., assembly GCA_937910385.1. GTDB lineage: Bacteria > Bacillota > Clostridia > Oscillospirales > Ruminococcaceae > Ruminococcus. The sequence continues at coordinate 17,387 of CALEPT010000118.1, forward strand.
GATATATCGTGCTTATCCCGCACTCCGTACAGGATCATATGAAAGAATAACAATAACCAATCAGCAGCTGCTGTTCAAGAAAACGCAGAGCGATCAGACTGTTTATGTTGCCCTTAATCTCAGTGACTACGAATTCGACCTTAACTTCCCTACTCATCTTAGCGGATTGGTTGACGTAATAAGTGCCAAACAGATATCTGTTGATAACTCAAACGCCTATGTTAAAATGCCTCCTTATTCGGCTATGATAATCGTTTCTGACGATATAGTAAATAACCAGCCCGAAAAAGCTCCGATCGAGCAGGAGGATCACGATACCGAAATAGTTATCGGCGCAAAATATCGCCATTTCAAAGGAAATGAGTATGAGGTGATCGCAGTTGCGCGTCACAGCGAGACCATGGAAGAGCTCGTCATCTACAAGGCTCTCTGCGGCGATGGCGAGATCTGGGCAAGACCTAAGTCAATGTTCATAGGCAAGGCCGGCGATGTAAGAAGATTCACAAAACTCTGATATAAACCGAATAAAACCCAAACAGCTGTCAATAATATATCCGGAGGGAAAAATAATTCCCCGGGTATGCATATTGTCAGCTGTTCTGTTTTCCGCACGGCAGAGCTAAGTTTTATGCAGCTCAGTGCGGAGAAAGGTGATGTTTTATGAGCAAGCACAACAAAAAGCAGTCCTCTCCTTCACAGGACAGCAATAACGGAAGCTTCAGCAATCTCAAGAATGACAACGGAAGCTCCACAACTCAGAGCGACGACCATTCTTCAAAAAGCTGAAAAAGGGCGAACATTTAAGTTCGCCCTTTATTTATCATCTCAATATCTGTCAGCTGTTTTTCTTAAGCTTTATAAGCTTGTAAATGAAAAACTCTATTGAAATGAGCACTATCACCGCTGCTGCTGCGATTATAGCTATAAAGCCAAGATTCGAGCTATCGCCGCTTTCATTTTTCTTGTCGGAGCTGTCGCTGTCATCATCGTCATCATCTGCTTTGGTTGATTTTGATATTGTAGCCTTGGGAGATTTTGTTGTTCTTTCCTCAATAACAGAGCCGTCATCACCGTCAGAGACTACTGATCCACCGCCCGTTGAAGTGAAGACTATTCCTCCGTTTTCCTGTGCAGTAAATCCTGTAAGCCACGCAAGTGATGCATTCCAGTTTATGGTACACTCATTTACCGACCATGCCTCGATGTTGTCGAGATAGCACTTCTGCGGGGCTATCTCGCCTTTTTTCCAGCCGGAACCCTGTACCCAAGGATCCTGCATTCCAGAGTTCGGACCACCCGAAAGAACTCCGCTCGGAGCCATTGGGAATGTCTGGTCTATCTGATATGCCCAGTAACGGTGGTGAGGATACTCAACAGCATGATCTCCGTAGCCTGTAACATACGAATAATCCATAGGATTCCTGCCGAGAAGATAATCCATTCCGCCGATAACTCCGTCAAGATATCCTGCATCTCCCGAAAGCAGGTAAGCATAAGCCATAACTATTGAATTATCGGCAACAAACGAATTCGATCCCCAGAGATAACCCTCGTCGGAATCATTATATGCAAGCTTACTTTGCGCATATGGCAGTCCGTAGCCCTGATCGGCTTCAATTGCTATATATGCGTCGGCAGCCTTGCATATTGCATCGGTAACTATCTCTGCATCTCCCTTGTCAAAGCTGTCAGAGTTGAGCGCCGCGCTGAGAGTTCCGAGACCAGCTGTATTTCCCCAGTCGAAGCTTCCGACAGTATCAACGCTCTCGCCTCCGCTGAGAGTATTGGGCATAAACAGGAAGAACTCAGATTCGGTAGTGTCATCATAATAGTCCTCGTTCCCTGTTGTAATGAAGAGCTCAATAGCCGCCCAATAGAACTCGTCTGAAACGTCGTCGTCACCGTAAGCGCCTCCGCCTATCGATTCGTCAAGCGGAGCGTACATATCGGAGTGTTTTTTAGCAGCTTTATAAGAGTCCTCTGCGGCGTCAAGGCATTGCTTGGAAAAATCAGGATCAATATCCTCCCAAAGACGCGCTGCCTGAGCTGCACAAGCAACAAAATTGAGCGTTGCTGCCGTCGTCGGAGGTTTAACAATACGCTTCATCGTATCGTCAGCAGGAGCTATTCCAAGTGCAGTCCACTTCTCATCATGCGCTTTGTGGTACAGCATTCCCTCATAGTCACCACTGTCAACGATCATACTGAACATCCATTCCATTTCCCAGCGCGCTTCATCAAGAAGATCGGGATAGCCGTTCGCATTCTCGGGAATGGACATCGTACCGTCTGCATAAACGTCTTCAAATCCGTATTTTACGGCAGTTTCATACTGATTCTGCATCATCCACAGTGAAAAGCCTCCGTTAACGACGTACTTACCATGGTCTCCCGCATCGTACCAGCCACCTGTTACATCTATCGTTCCCGAGCTGCCTGTGTATCCCCATGTCTGCTCGATCTCCGCCATATCAGAAGGATGTCCTGCTGCTCTTGCAAGCGCGGAAGCGTCGCCCGAGGTTATGTATTGACTCTCTATAGCAATACCGCTGCGGTTCTGATAAAAATAATTGAGCGAATCATAGAGCATACTTGAATATGTCTCGGTTCCGCCTATAGTGAATTCGCGGCTGTAAGAGCCGTCACCGGTCTCAATGTAGTATGTACCCTCCTCTTTAAGATCAGAGAAGTCAATTATCTGCACATCATCGCCCGAATCTTTATCCTTACCGAATGGTTCGCTCTTTCCTGAGTAAACAATGCTTCCCGACGAATCCTTTACATCAAAACCGACAGGAACGCTATCCGAAGTCAGAAGGGTTGCCCTCTTGGTTCTTTCTGCAAAATAGCCCAGCTGATTGGTGAGAACATCTGCTCTCACCCATTCTTCCGGTGCCACATAGTCGTTATCATCACTTGTAAGGTCTATGAGAGACATATTATCGAACGTTATAACAGTTCCCGCAGGAAAACAGTCGCCCTGAGTATACTGACCGTCGCCGCCGAGGTGGAATGCCCATTCTGCAACCTCTATTGTCTGATTTGCAGTAAAGGTAAGATCTACCTTTTTTGTCTCGTTTGCACCTATCTGGATCGGGTCCCAGGTCGAACCGAGGTCGGGACCGTTATCCGCCATCATATTATGCCATACCTCGATATCTCCGTCGAGGTTTCCTATCTTTGTGTAGTATTTTCCCGCATTAGAGGGAGTTATCTCATAGGAGACCCTGTACTGATGTCCCGAAATTATTGTGAGACCTCTGTGACGGAACTGGCAGTCCCAGCGATCCTCTCCACCGCGCGAAGCTCCGCCCGGATTTACGATAGTTACGCTGTAAACTCCGTTGTCTATTGAAAAATCCATTTCACCCGGAGCCGATTCGACAATATGCCACGGCAGACCTACTCCTTCATCAAAATCAGTCTGTCCGAGCTGCTGACCTGCATCAACATTAAGCGGAGCAATATTTGAGAGAGTCGGCGCAAGCAGCCCTGCAGCAAGCGTGAGCGCAGCGGCTGATGAGAGAGCTCTTTGCCCGAAGTGTGATATTTTGCCCATGTATAATAACCTCCCGATAAAACTATCTGTAATTTTCCCATATTATATTAATACATTTTGCCGGCAAAGTAAAGTCTTGATGAAAAAAGTTTACAAATAATCCCTGTAAACCTACGTTTTGACGATATAAACGGAGCATCCGCAGGTATTTTTAGTCATTTTCCCTTTATATGTCATTAATTTTGTATATATTGCTTTTTCTGAAAATTTTCGTAAAAAGCCCTTGAAATTTGCTGAAAAAAGTGGCATAATAAAAGAATACCACACTTCGGCACCGCTGCCGTTAATGCGGAAGTTAAGGAGGTTATGTATGGCAAATCAGCTTTGTATCGTGCTTGATTTCGGCGGACAGTACAATCAGCTCATCGCAAGAAGAGTCCGTGAATGCGGAGTATATTGCGAGATAAAAAGATTCGACACTCCGATCGACGAGATCAAGGCTATGAAACCTATGGGTATCATTTTTACAGGAGGTCCAAACAGCGTTTACGACGAAAGCTCCCCTCATATCGCCAAAGCTATCTTTGAGCTCGGCATTCCGATCCTCGGGATCTGCTACGGGTGTCAGTTAATGGCATATACCCTCGGTGGAACTGTCTCACCATGCGATATAAGCGAGTACGGTATGACAGATACATACTACGATAAGGACTGCGTTCTTTTCGGTGCCGTAGATGACCTGCCCCAAAAGGCTACCTCTTGGATGAGCCATACCGACTTCATCTCGCAAGTACCCGAAGGATTTACCGTCGCTGCACATACGGATAATTGTCCTACGGCAGCTATGTACAACAAGGGAAAAAAACTTTATGCGGTGCAGTTCCACCCCGAGGTGAGCCATACTGCAGGCGGTCTCGGAATGCTCGACAGCTTTCTGAAAAACGTATGCGGATTCTCCGGCGACTGGAAAATGGACAACTTTATCGAGAATACTGTTGCTGAGTTGCGCGAAAAAATTGGTGATAAAAAAGTTATTCTCGGTCTTTCAGGAGGTGTAGATTCCTCCGTTGCTGCGGGTCTTCTCAGCCGCGCAGTCGGCAAGCAGCTCACCTGCGTTTTTGTCGATCAGGGACTCATGCGCAAGGGTGAAGGAGACTTCGTTGAGGAAACCTTTACTAAGATGTTCGATATGAATTTCATCAGAGTCAACGCTAAAGAACATTTCCTCGAAAAGCTCAAGGGTGTTACAGATCCCGAAAAGAAGCGAAAAATTATAGGCGCTGAGTTTATAAATGTTTTCTGGGACGAGGTGCGCAAGGACGATGAGCTTGGCTTCTTCGCACAGGGTACTATTTACCCCGACCGCATTGAGTCAGGTAAAGGAAACAAGGCGGGCGAGGGCAGTTCTGACGTCATAAAAACTCACCACAATACGGTTATTCCCGAGGATATGCTGGATAAATTTGCGGGAGTTATCGAACCTCTTGCCGATCTTTTCAAGGACGAGGTAAGAGCTGTGGGCGAAAAACTCGGTATCCCCCACGAACTCGTATGGAGACAGCCGTTCCCCGGCCCCGGTCTCGGAGTTCGCATTATTGGCGAAATAACTGAGGAGAAAATCAAAATTTTACAGGAGGCAGATGCAGTCTTCCGCGATGAGATACGCAAAAGCGGTATCGAAAGTGAACTGAAACAGTTCTTCGCCGTACTCCCTGATGTCCACACTGTAGGCGTTATGGGCGATCATCGAACCTATGACCACCTTATCGCTATCCGCGCTATAACTACCGATGACTTCATGACCGCAGACTGGGCTCGTATCCCCTACGATATCCTCGCACGTGTTTCCAACCGACTCTGCAATGAGGTAGAACACGTTAATCGCGTCGTGTATGATATTACTTCAAAGCCCCCCGGAACTGTGGAGTGGGAATAAAAGCTCTAAAAAATAAAACCCCGATCATGCGACCGGGGTATATTTTATTTATTGTTAAAAACGACTTTCATCGTTTCGCTAAATTATCCTTTGGACTCACCCTTTCAGTTCAGAGTTTGGAATTAAACCTTAATACTTTCATAGTATCACGTTCCTTCAGAAAGTAATCAAGTAATGCTAATTCTTCATTGGGATCACCTTTTGGTTGATTTATGTATTACGGACCTGTTAAAAACAAATCAAAACACTGACTAAAATTTAACCTGATCTCTCATTGGACTCAACCTCTTTACTAAATTATCAGCAATATATCTAAAGACCAATTGTCGAAATTTCAGATAATCCTGTATCTAAATTAGTAAGTCATGAAGCCGTTTCATCAGCAATACGTCTGCTTTATAATCGAATTGTATTATCTGCATCTTCATTCATCGGAACAAGCCGTAGCCTATATTCCCTCTTTATGTAATCCAATCACTCAGCAAGCCCGCCGGCTTCACGCTGCTGCTCAAAATTTCCTTCCATTGGACTCACTCACCTTTCCGCATAAAATAATTTACATTGAGGCTAAACCTCAGTCCAAGTAAATTCAGCTCTGGGAATTCTCTTTCCCTTTCCTTGATTATATATTAGCACATATATTAGTAAATGTCAATAGTAATTTTTAATTTTTTTCGATTTTTTAGTAACATTCAGCAGATGTCACAAATAGATTATCCGTTCATTGTGATATTTCACCAAGAAGGTCTGCTCGCCTATGTTTTCCACTTGAAATCAGCCGCTGCATAGTGTATAATTAGTGTATCAAATGGCACTGTGCCGGATTGGAGTTTACTATGTCTGAAATGAATGAATACACACCAGATCTCTTCGAGCTTATTGACGAGGATGGTAACAAAAGAAATTTTGAGCTTATTGATGCCGCTGAAATAGATGGCGAACAATACTTCGCTATGGTTCCTGCAATAGAAGATGAAGATTTTCTTGATGCTGACTGTGATCTCGTTATACTGAAAGCTATTGAGGATAACGGCGAAGAGATACTCGCCTCTATCGACGATGACGATGAATTTGAAGTCATCGCAGGATACTTCATGCAGCGATTACAAGAGGCTATCGACGAAGATTGAGTTCTGTAACTGAATTTTCATAATTTTACATAAAATTATACTTGATTTTTAGATTTCTTTGTGCTATAATATGTATAACAAATAAAATATTCTGCCTTGTTCGTGCAAATATAGTTTTTTATAATCCAACACATCTTTTTAGGGAATTCTGCTCCGTATGTGAATTGCAGACCTCCTGCTCCGCAGACGAAGGGAGCGTGAAGCATTCGGGCGTTTACCCACCTGCTTAGTGCGGGTTTTATTCGCTATATAAACGGCAAGGCGGATGTTTTATGTAAACGAAAACGGTTTCCGTAAATTTACGGAAACCGTTTATTTTTATGGCTCTGTCTCAATGGCTCTTCCTTCTTTGAGGCTCGCCTGACAGTCGATATACCGCTGATTTGAGCTGCCGCGAAACTTTATCTCCCAATCCTTTTGAGCAAGGATAAACGGTCCGTCGATAAGAAAGTCTGTCACCGCAAGAAGCTCTCCCCAACCGTTTTTATCACGGTCGGCATATAGCTGCTCAAACGTATAACCCGTGTAGGTAATAATATTCATTCCAAGCTCCCTGATCTGCTTTCCGAGCAGAGCAAGTGTATGTGCCTGACAGAACGGCTCTCCCCCGCTGAACGTGACCCCGTCCAGAAGCGGATTACTCTTTATCCTTTCAAGCAGCTCATTCGTATCGGCGAGTGTGCCTCCCGCGAAATCATGCGTCTGTGGATTATGGCAGCCCTTGCAATTGTGCGGGCACCCTTGCGTAAATATCGTGAATCTTATCCCGGGGCCGTCAACTATAGAATCATTGACGGTCCCGGCAATTCTGAGTTCCATTATATCACCTTGAATCAAACCTCGTGTTTTACACGATCATGCTCCTCGGCACGTTTGCCGTTATTGAAGCGGTCGAGAGTTCCTACAAGATATCCCGTTATACGGCGTATTCTGTCAAATGCAACATTGTCAGTGTGCTCACGTCTGCCGCAGCACGGGCAAACATCGCCGATTATTCCCGTATATCCGCAGCACGGATCTCTGTCAACGGGGTGGTTTATAGCTCCGTAGCCGATGCCGGATTCTTTCATACAGCGAACTATCTTCTCAAACGCATTGAGGTTCTCAAGCGGATCTCCATCGAGCTCGATGTAGCTGATATGTCCTGCATTCGTGAGCTCATGATAGGGAGCCTCTATCTTTATCTTCTCAAAGGCGCTGATAGGATAATAAACCGGTACGTGGAAAGAATTAGTATAGTAATCACGATCTGTAACGCCTTCGATGATGCCGTATTTCTTAGCATCCATGCGTACAAAGCGTCCCGAAAGTCCTTCTGCGGGAGTTGCAAGCAGAGAGAAGTTGAGACCTGTTCTCTTGGATTCCTCGTCAAGTCTGTTTCTCATGGACTGGATAATTTCAATACCGAGCTCTCTTGCGTCCTCGCTCTCACCGTGATGAGCTCCGATAAGAGCCTTAAGGGCCTCGGCAAGTCCGATAAATCCGACAGAAAGCGTTCCGTGCTTGATGACCTCCTCAACAGTGTCATCGGGAGCAAGCTTGTCCGAATCTATCCATATACCTTGCCCCATAAGGAAGGGATAGTTCCTCACGCGCTTCTGAGCCTGTATTCTGAAGCGGTGCATGAGCTGGTCGATAGCAAGTTCCATCATATCCTCGAGCAGCTCGAAGAAGAGACCGACATTGTGATCTGCTTTTATCGCAAGCCTCGGCAGATTGATAGATGTGAAGCTAAGGTTTCCTCTGCCTGTTACTATCTCGCGTGACGGATCATAATTATTGCCTATAACACGTGTACGGCAGCCCATATAAGCTATTTCGGTATCGGGGTTGCCCTCCTTATAATACTGGAGATTGTAAGGAGCATCAATAAATGAGAAGTTCGGGAAGAGTCTCTTCGCCGAAACTCTGCACGCAAGCTTAAAGAGGTCATAATTCGGATCGGTGGGGTTGTAGTTCACGCCGTCCTTGATCTTGAAAATATGTATCGGGAAGATAGGAGTTTCGCCGTTTCCGAGACCCGCTTCCTGAGCAAGAAGAACATTCTTGATGACCATTCTGCCCTCCGGAGAGGTATCAGTGCCGTAATTTATTGAGCTGAAAGGAGTCTGCGCACCCGCACGGCTGTTCATTGTATTGAGGTTGTGGATAAGTGCTTCCATTGCCTGATATGTGGCGCGGTCAGTCTCCTTTTCGGCATTTCTTGTGGCAAAAGCCTGTATCTTCTCAGCAGTTTCCCTATCCGTATGATCGCAGAGCAGAGCGAGCTCTTTTTCCTGATATCCGTTATCATTTGCGAGAACCGGCTTTAAATTGTACTTTTCAAGCAGCTCATTCTTTATAGAATCAGTTATCTCAAACTCGTTATCTACGCCGCCCAAGAGCGAAAGTGCTCGTGCGATGTTCTTGATATACCTTGACGCATAGGTCTTTTTTACGCCTTCAGCCATTGCATAATCGAATGTAGGCACGCTCTGTCCGCCGTGCTGATCGTTCTGGTTTGACTGGATCGCAATACAAGCAAGCGCCGAATAGCTCGAAATATCATTTGGCTCTCTGAGAAAACCATGTCCGGTAGAGAAGCCGTTTGTAAAGAGCTTTTTCAGGTCGATCTGTGTACAGGTCGTGGTGAGTGTATAAAAATCAAGGTCATGGATATGGATATCTCCCTCACGGTGAGCCTTTGCGTGTTTAGGCTCAAGAACATACATCTCATAATACTCTTTGGCGGAGACGCTTCCGTATTTGAGCATTGTGCCCATTGCGGTATCTCCGTCGATATTAGCGTTCTCGCGCTTAATATCGCTGTCCTTGGCAGGACTGAATGTAAGCTCGTTCAGAACACACATAAGGTTGGTCTTCATCTCTCGTGAGCGTGTGCGCTCGTAGCGATAGAGAATATAAGCCTTAGCGGTCTTCGCGTGGCCTTTTTCAATGAGGGTCTTTTCCACGAGGTCCTGTATCTCTTCAACTGTGGGGACCTTTCCGGGGTTCTGCTCCTCATAAACTCTGCAAACTTCAACTGCGACTTCCATTGCGGTATTGAAATCGGTACCGCCTTGTGCCTGTGCAGCACGGAATATAGCGTTTGCTATTTTTTCAATATTAAAAGGAACTTTTCTGCCATCTCTTTTAATAATATGAATTATCATTAAAGCCATACCTCCAACTACTATATATTGTATCTCGCTTTCTATGTTGTCTATATAAGTATACTCCAAATACCAGCGATTGTCAATTGTGCAATATGACGGTTGTACAGACACCTTCAGCCTACAATTTCGTCATTTTAATGCGTTTATTTTTTAAAAATCCCGAAATCAGCTATTTTACGTCCCTTGATTTTCATCAAGTAAAATAAAATGACGTACTACAACATCTTGTAGTACGTCTTTCCTTTATACAGTATGCGTCAATATATATCCTGTTACAGCATTATATGCCGCCTCTGAAAGTGTTCCTGTTTCTGCCGACCAGTACTCCTCGGAAAGATTTCCGTCAACAGATTTTAAAGCCGTATTCGTATCAATACAGTATACTCCTATGTTATTCGCCATATTCAGCAGCTTTGTGTTGTATTCGTTTATAAGCTCATTGGTGACCGTATCGGTATCTGCGATAACAGGCGGAAGCTGCATTATATAAATGTGCATATCCGGACTGTACGAATGAAGGTTGCTTACCAGAGTGGAATAATTAGATATCATATCATCAACTGAAACAGCTCCGATATCACTGCCAAGCATGATATATACGTTCATAGGCTTCTTTATCTGCAAGGTCTCATAAACCGTAACGGTGCCGTAATTGGTATCCACTTTCATTGTGTTGCAGCCGGATGCGCTCAGCTTATAGCTGCCGATCACATCATTAAGGTCTGTACAGCTGCCTATATCAAGCAGCGTAGAATCTGTAACAAGGCAGCAATTATCAAAATAAGATGCGTCAACTGCCGCAGACTGAGGCACAGGATTGGTAATACTAACTGTTTCGGAAGCGGAAGTCACCGTCTCAACAGCTTCTTCATCTGAGGCGGAATCCTGCTGCGGCTCATCATTAGCCGATACAGTTGTTTCCTCCTCTACGATTATATTATCGAATTCTTCAGTGAAGAAGTCGTCGTTGAAATTTGCTGCTACCATATACAGTACGAAACAGCTTATGAAAGAAAGAGCAAAAATAATTATCATTCCCCATATACTGAAGCGGACCTTTGGTCTGCCGCGTTTTTTATTTGAGATCCTCTGAACATTCTTTGATTTAGCCATATTATCTCCAGCTCCTGATTAGAGCGCCGTATCTCGGTATACGGCATACCGTTATATTGCCTTTCAGCACTTGAATAATATTATACCTCTTTTCCGCAGTTTTTGCAAGTGCTTTTATATATTTTGTGCATTTTTATCCAAGCTAAGCGGATATGCCGGTATTATTCGTTGAAATAAGCCATATATCCTCCCACATTTTATAAGCACAGAGATGCAGTTTCGGCATGAACAGACAATTGATTTTTTCTAAAATATATGATAAAATTTATAATATCAATATAATCATCAGGGAGGTGTGTTCATATTAAAACAGCTATCGTTACAGGCGGCTCTGGCGGTATCGGAGAGGCTATATGCCGCCGACTTACAGATGACGGATATTTTGTTATAGTAAATTACGCTCACTCGGAGGAAAAAGCCGCGAAGCTCGCCGCTGAAATAGGCGGCAGAACTTTACGCTTTGACGTTTCGGATATATCCGCTGTAAACAGCGCGTTTGAAGCCGTCGGAGATGTTCATCTTCTCGTGAACAACGCCGGAGTATCTGAGATCGACCTTTTCACACATATATCGGACGAGAAAGCCACTGAAATAATGCAGATAAATCTCATGGGAGCTATGAACTGCGCAAGAGCCGCGCTGCCCTCTATGATAAATCATAAATCAGGCTGCATAATAAATATTTCTTCAATGTGGGGACAGGTCGGAGCTTCGTGCGAGGTGGATTACTCCGCTTCAAAGGCAGGGCTTATCGGTTTTACAAAGGCACTCGCAAAGGAGGTCGCACCGTCGGGGATCAGGGTAAACTGCGTTGCGCCCGGTTTCATAATGACAGAAATGAACAAACGGTTCTCCGACGAGGACTTGGAGCTCATACGCGCAGACATTCCACTCGGTATCTTCGGACAGCCGCGTCATGTTGCCGACTCAGTTGCTTTCCTTGCCTCAACACAGGCAGAGTATATAACAGGACAGGTCCTCGCCGTCAACGGCGGAATGGTCATATGAGCTGAATTGTAATAATATTTTAACCCTGTCGTAAATCTATTTTTTGCAAATATTAGTATTTTCATGCTATAATTATGCTGTACTAAAATTTCCATAAAGGAGATGTGACATATGAACGACAAGGTCTTAAAAAATATAAGACGCATTCCGCTTTTTATACTCGCGATAGCCGCCGCTGTGATAATCGCAGCGCTCATACGCTGCGCTATAATTTACAAAAAAGGGCATGACTTTGTTGAAGACAAAATGGTCGCCAACAGCAACATCAATGTCATGCTAAGCCGTCCCGACGACTGGCACATAATACAAACAGGCTCTATCTCCCTTGATAAGGACGACTTTGCATGGATAGACGGCTCGACCGCCACCATACCCATTACAGCAGAACTTGCGCGGCAGTTTTGCGGCGCTTCGGACGACGATATCAGCGACTATGCAGACCACAATACTACTCACTATGCCTATGAGTACCTTATATACAGCAAGATACGCTATGACATCTATGGGCATTTCAATGACTACAAAGACAAAAAGCTCATCTTCGTCACCGAGCCTTCGCAGGACGAGCTCGACCTCGCGAAGCAGGAGCACGTTGAGCTCGACGTTACTCCTATCGCAATGGACGGCTTTGTATTCATCACTCACAAGGACAATCCCGTGGACAGTCTTACTGTAGAACAAATACAGGATATCTACTCCGGCAAGATAACCAACTGGAAGGAAGTCAGCGGCAATGATGAGAAGATAATTCCCTATCAGCGCGAACGCAACTCGGGCAGTCAGACCGCCATGGAGCAGCTTGTAATGAAAGGCGTTCCTCTCATGGAACCTGCGGAGTCCTATTATGAGGTAGAGGGCATGGGTATGCTGATAGAGATGATAGCCGAATATGAAAACCGCGAAAACAGTATCGGCTACACATACTATTACTACCTGAACAATCTCTATAAGAGCGACGACATAAAGGTGCTGAAGATAAACGGTATATCGCCCGACAACGAAAACCTCGCCGACTACAAGTATCCGTTCACCACAGCATACTATGCCGTGATGAAGAAGGATCAGGAGGGTCTCCCGAGGGAACTGCGCGACTATCTTCTCACCGATGAGGGACAGGAGATAATAAAGCTTGCGGGCTACTGTCCCGTGAACGGAGGCTGATACTATGCTCGATACGGAATACGAAACTACCCTGCGAAGACTGCTTTGCATTATCCCTGCGCTGACTACCCTTACACTAACTATCCTTGCTCTTCCGGATGTGACATCTGCACATGAGATCAGAAAGCTCCACTATCACTTTACAACACCCATAGGAGCGGTCAGCACAGCTTTTCTACTCCTGCTTATATTTGGCGGAATGACGGTGCTTGAATATCATTTCAGAGGATTCTTTCTTTTCCGCGAATGGGCAAGAAATGTCCTTGCAGTAGTAGTAGTTTTTTATGCGATCGGCATGCAGGTTGAGGGGGATTTTTCACTTCAATACAGCCTTGTCCGCACACTCATTTTCATACTGTACTCTTTGCCGTTTACATCGCCGATAATAATCTATCTCATCATCTCGAAGCGTAAGATAAAAAAGGAATATCAGGAGCGAATGCGCGGCAATGTTCCGAACAAGGAGGAAAATTATGACTGAAAGACTGAAAAAGCAGATAGACTTCATGCTCGAACTCGATAAAATGAAGAATATCTACAGGCAGACCTACGTTCTCCACGAGGACAGAAAGGAAAACGACGCCGAACACAGCTGGCATCTCGCAATACTCGCATTCCTGCTTGCGGAGTACTCCGCCGAGCCCATTGACGTGACAAGGGTAATGAAAATGGTGCTAATACACGACGTTGTTGAGATAGACGCGGGTGATACTTATTGCTACGACACAGAGGGCTGCAAGTCCAAATCCGAGCGTGAGGAAAAAGCTGCACAGCGCATTTTCGGACTTCTTCCCGACGACCAGAAGAACAAATTCTACTCTTTATGGCGCGAATTTGAAGAAAGCATGACATATGAGGCAAAATTTGCCGCCATGCTGGATCGCCTTCAGCCGCTTCTGTTAAATTACACCAAGGGCGGTATTTCATGGAAGGAACATGGCGTTTATAAACAGCAGGTGATGAAGCGCAATCTCCCCTGCTTCACAGCCTCGGAAGAGCTTGCAAAGCTCATAGAATCGATAATTGACAAAGCTGCTGAAAAATGCTGGCTAAAGGTGGAATAATGTCAAAATGCACAAATTAATCCTTGCTTTAACGTGCACTATTACTAAACCGCCGAATTCTGTGAATAAATGATGATAATTTTTTATTTGCCTTGAACTTTCACTTTTCATATGGTATATTATTTATTGTAGCCTATTATCATTTGAAAAATATTTAAAATTCCGGAGGGAGATATATAATGGCTGAAAAGTCAATCGAGAAAACTGAGAAGTCTATCGTGAAGGCTGAAGAGTCAATAATGAAAGATGTAAATGAACCTATGCCGTCTGCCCCTACATCTTTGGAAGAACCGAAGGTCAGATTCGCAGGGCTGAAAAAATTCAACGAGAAACGCTCCTTGAATACCGATACATACAAGAAAACCAATCTCTGGCTATTGATCCTTTTTCCCATTTTCATTTGCAGTATGGCAGAGATAAATCAAGCAAAGTACGTCTTGCCTTACCTTAAATTCTGGATCGAGCGCCCTACAGTAATGCTGTTTGACGTACTCATAACAGGACTTGTATTTGCTCTGATCCTATGTATTGTTAAAAAAGGATGGATAGCCGTCGCAATCCAAAGCTTCATTTACATGGCTCTGAGTACGACCGAGCTGTTTAAGTACGGCACAAACGGAAATCACTTGATCATTTCCGATATGAAACTCGTCCGCAGTGTTAAAAGCCTTTCTTCATTCGCCTATATAAAAATAACGCCGAGGCTGATAATATACTACCTGATAGTCATTGCGTTCGTTTTCATAACACTTTACTTTAACCCTATCCTCAAGAAAAAGCCTCTGCACAGATTCATCGCTTCTGCCGCTTGTATTCTCTTTGGCTCTTTACTTATCATCTTTCCCGGCTTCTATAAGCCGATATACAAGCTTTTCAGGATAGATACGACCAGTGCAACAAACACTTTTATCCTAAATGAAAAATTCGATAAAAACCGATTCCTTGCATTCATCGTCGAAACATCTTCCGAAAGCTATGCCAACCGCCTCGTTGTTCCGGAGGAATACAGCGAGGAAAAGATCGAAGAGATCATGAATATCCCCGTTGATACGAGCGAGGATTTCAACGGCGGAAATAAACCTAACGTTATTGTGATAATGAGCGAATCCTACGCCGATTTCAGAGTCTTTGACCAGCTCGACATAAGCGAGGACTGCTATAAATACTTCGATAAGGCTATTTCTGAGGGACAAGGCGGTACAGCTATCACTCCTACCTATGCGAGCTGGACTGTAAGATCTGAATTTGAGCTCCTTTTCGGACTCCCCGTCCGCGGACTAAATACGCCTAATATGCCTCAGCGTGAACTCGCTGACCGCGAACAGCCAGCTATGGCCCAGTATTACAAAAGCTGGGGCTACTCCACTGTCTATATCCACCCCTTCCAGAGCGGTTTCTACAGCAGAGAACGTATTTACGGTCACTTCGGCTTTGAAAAAATGATATATCATAACGATCAGGAAGGAATATCAGATTTCACTGTCCCCGTTGAACATTACGGAACTTATGTTGACGACTCCACGGTATTTAACCAGATAATCGAAGAGATCAATACCTCTGATGCCCCTGTATATCTCCATACCACTACTATGCAGAATCATCAGCCCTACAATCAGGGAGAGGATCCCGAAGATGAATTCGGTAACTACCTTCAGTGGATACAGCACTCCAACGAGGGGCTTGAGGTCTTCCTCGACGAGCTGAAAAATATCGACGAACCCACACTGGTCTTCTTCGTAGGCGACCACTTTCCATCTCTCAGAGGTGAGACAAGCGTCTACAATCAGCTCGGCCTCAGCGGCGATAACTGCTCTGAGCTTTATGAGCAGAAGTATTTCTTCTGGAGCAATTATGATGCAGATTTCTCCGCTATTCCCGATGAGCCTATCTCATTTTTCTATGTTCCATACGTGATACTTGATATCATAGACGCTCCCCATGACGCTTTTATTGAGAAAATGAACGATTTCATGGATCAGCTGCCTGTTTATTCCTCAGAATATGACAGTGATATCCCTGATAACGAGGAGCTTGACCTTATCACGATCGATCGTGTTATAATGGAGGAATACTCTCCTTCGCCAATACCCGAGGAAGAGCTTACCTCAGACTGACAAAGGAGCTGTATATGAAAGAATTGAACATAGGCATAAAAGCTTCCTCAGAGCTTACGGTCACTTCCGCTGAGCTTGCAGTAAATGTCGGAAGCGGAAGCCTCGAAGTATTTGCCACACCGGCTATGATAATGCTCATGGAAAAAGCAGCCTGCAATTGTCTTTCACAGTACCTTGAGGGCGGTGAGACCACTGTCGGAACAGAGATGAATGTCCGTCACACTTCCGCTACGCCCGAGGGAATGAAGGTCACTGCCGAAGCTGAACTGATTCAGGTCAGCGGACGCGAATTTACATTCAGCGTGAAAGCCTTCGATGAAGCAGGTATTATCGGAGAGGGAACACATAAGAGATTCCTCGTTTTAGGAGAAAAATTCACCGCCAAAACGATGTTAAAACTCAAATAAAAATGAAAGGTGCTATACTCGCGTGTAGCACCTTTTAATTGCAAAAAAATCTTCTTCTTTTCTGAATGTTATCATCAATTTATCACAAAACCTTCTATAATAATAATTGTAGAAATACATAATGTATCTATGAAAGGATGATTATTATGTCAGACAATTACAACGAGTTCAATAATTACGATCACGTTAATCAGAATTTCAATGATAATGATACGATGAATCATGAATTCAATAATAACACCGGCTATAACAACACCGGCGATCAGATGAGAAGCAATTATTACGGTGCTCCTCCTTCCGGGAATTCATTTGCATACACATCTCAGAATCCTCAGAAGCCTAAAAAACAGAAAAAGTATAAAGGACTCAAGATCGTTGCTTTCGTTCTTTGCCTTGCAATTGTAGGCGCAGGTTCTGTTCAGGCATATAAAATATTGAATGATAATGATAACCAGCTCTCAGAGTTTTCTGCTTCATCACCATCTGATGAGAAATATCACGAAAAAAATGCCGACGCTGTAAAAGCTTCTGCTCCGGGTGTAAACGATGACCTCCCAAGTCTTATAGAACTCGCTTCACGCACCGATGCAAAGCCTCTTCCCGATATCGTTGATGAGATAATGCCATCTGTTGTTGGAGTATCGTCTACGTTTGAGTATACTAATCCAACTTACGGTATGTGGGGCTGGAGCGGTCAGACACAAACACAGCAGGGTATCGCGACGGGTACAGGCTTTATTATCACAAGTGACGGCTATATCGTTACAAATGCTCACGTTATTTACGATGATGAATACAATGCGGGAGAAGCTATTGAGGTATCTGTTCTTTTCAGTGACGAAACAGAGCATGAGGCTAACATAATCGCTTACGACACCGAGACTGATATTGCTGTCCTTAAAGTCAACGAAACAGGACTTACTCCCGCAGTTCTCGGCGACAGCGATGATCTCAGAGTCGGCGAACTCGTTATAGCTGTCGGTAATCCTCTCGGATTCGACCTTTTCGGCTCGGTAACAAGCGGTATAGTCTCCGCTCTGAACAGGCAGATAACCATAAACGAGAAGAACATGACCCTCATTCAGACCGACGCCGCTATCAATGCAGGCAACTCGGGCGGACCGCTCCTCAATAGCTGCGGACAGGTCATAGGCATAAATTCCGCAAAAATGTCCTCGAGCTACGGCTCTGCAAGCGTTGAGGGACTCGGTTTCGCTATCCCGATAAGAGAGGCTAAGGTCATTATCGACGACCTCATCAACAACGGCTACGTTACGGGCAGACCGCAGATAGGTATCTCCACGGTGGACGTAACTGAGGCGTATTCGAGCTATCTTGGCATTCCTATGGGCGTTTACGTTCAGAGCGTGCAGGAGGGCAGTGCCGCCGAAAAGGCAGGTATTCAGGTCGGAGATGTCATAATCGGTATCGAGGGTGAGGCTGTCACAACTCATGATGAGCTTAATCAGATCAAGAACACCTATAAGGCCGGCGATACGATAACTCTGAACATCGAGCGTCAGGGCTCTGACATAGACATTGATGTCACCTTACAGGAGGATACAAATCAGATAATATCCAAGCAATAAAACCAAAAGCTGCTGAAAAGATCTGAAATGCTCCCCTTTTGTTAGACAATGTGGTATAATAGAGATATACCGAATTGA
>CALEPT010000119.1 GCA_937910385.1 uncultured Ruminococcus sp.
ACTTTTATTATACCACATTCAGCTCTCTATGTCGAGGGTTTGTCAACAGCACCATATCGGGTGTTTACAGTTGTTCCTACGATGCTATGTCCCATATCTGCTGACACTGCAACCACGTCCACTCCTTCAAATATCAGGAGCGATGCATGCAGATGCCGCAGTGAATGTATATCGCAGAATCGGAAGCCATTGTGCTTGCAGAACTCTCTGAACCACCCGTATGGAGTCTGCGGATTCATAGGCTCGCCGTTCCATTTTGTGAACAGCCTGTCATGGTCCTCCCACTTTGTTCCGAGCTGTGCGGCTTCTGCGTCCTGTTCCTCCTTGAACTGCTTCAGAATATTCATTATCACAGGTGGGAACTTGCTCATACGCTTTGAACGCTTCGTCTTGGTAGTGTCTGTGTATATACCTTTCTCCTTTGTGTACTGTGACGTTCTGCGGACAGATATTGTACTGTGTTCAAAGTCTATATCCTTCCACTCAAGTCCCAGCATCTCACTCCTACGGAAACCGCTGTATATTGCGAGCATAATGTACAGTTTCCATTTAAGAGGCTCGCCGTCAAGTTTCTGAAATATCTGCTTGACCTCATCAATGGTATAGATCTCTTTATCCTTCGACTCGCCTTTGGGGACAGTCACTCGGCGGCAGGGATTGTCGCTAAGCATATCCATTTTTATTGCGTATGCAAATATGTCTGAGATAAAATTCAGGTGGTGGACTACTGTCTTTCTCGACAACGGCTTGCCATTACGCTGATTCTTTCCGTTGACATATAAGTCCGAGATGAAAGCCTGTATGTGTCTTGCAGTTATTTTGTCGAGCTTCATATGACCGAGTGCCGGGTAGACACGCTGAGTAGTCTGTCTCATTCGCTCGTATGAAGTAGGTCGAAGATTGATCTTGGCATATTCCTCAAACCACTGCTCCGCAAACGTCTGAAACTTTATTGAGGCAGTTATCTTTCCCTTCTTGCACTCTTCCTCAAACAGTACTGCCTGTCGCTGAAGCTCCTTTTCGATTTGTCTCTTAGTCAGTCCCTCGGGCGGTTTCCAGTGCTTGAACTGGAGAACCTGTTTTCCATTGACGTCATATCCGCAGGAGACGAAAAGCAGGGCAAGGACTTGTCCTATAACGACTATGCTGACTGGATCAGAGATCTTCATACTGCAAAGATGTCTTTCATGTCAGGAGAGATGTCGGAGGAAGAGTTCAGGAATGCTATACATCTGCTTGATCATTGTACCAATGATAGGCAATAAGTTCATCAAATCTTTTATTTGTAGTATTGTTAAGAAAGGAATAATTATGATTAATAAAACAGGAAACATAATAAATTGGGAAGAAAAAGATGATATTCAGAAATTAATGACAATTGCAGAACAAGATGCAGCAACTGCATTAAATACGGCGTTGGAATATGAATATGTATCAACATTTATTAGCGAAAATTTGGATTATGTAAATCGAGCGGCTCATTTTTGGAGTGAAACGCTAAAAGCATTGCATTATTCCTTGATTATGCAATCGGCAAGACTTTTTGATAAAACTAAAGGTGTTATTAGCATAGAGAAACTTTTTAACAAAATTGAGCAGAATCATCCATCTGATGCAACAAAGCAAGAACTTATCAGAATCAATACCGAGTTTGCAAACTACGAAGGAATAATTGAAGAGATCCGCACTCTTCGAGATAAAATCTATGCTCATAATGATCCTAAAGTTTACCAATGGTGGAAAAACGACGTTTCACAAATCAACGAATTGAAATTTGACCCATGTTTTCAGTGTAAAATTATTGAATTATTAAAATGGACAAAAAACTCCATACTTGCATTAAGGACTACATGGGGAGATAGTTACCCTATACACTTTGAAATAACTGATGATGTTCGCTATGTGCGGTATTATAATTGTAGCAATGTTTAGAGTAGGTGTTCCGTTGGGAACTACACACACAACAAGCATCACCTCATCTAACCATTCTGTTATAGTATGAGCCTACATTTGAGGAGCAGTTTGAGAAGTTCTTCGCAGACACGAACTGAGAAAAGGTGGACTCCAATGTAGAGCATCTGCTGTACTTGGCATATATGCTGGGTAAGAATACAACTCCTGTTGCTGACAAGCCTGCTGAGGGTAGTGCGCTGTTTACATTTACGGGTGATGAAAACTGGAAGGACAAGCTGAACGGCGATAAAATGAGAAAGCTGTCTGCTCTTATTAGTTGACGAACAAGGGCACAAAAGCTTATTACGTCTAAAACTCAGCAGATTAAGTCCTTGAAATATCGCCTATCACATTGTATAATAAATATGGATAAATTATGAATAAACTTGTCAGAGGCTCATCTGGCAGTTTAATATAAAAAGAAATGTGTAATGGGACAAATCAAAAGGCAGCCGTATTCTTTAGGCGGAAACGGCTGCAAACGTTCATTATGAGCTTGGATCGCATGAACACAAGCTCTGAAATAATTACATACTTTTTTCAGGAGTGATAAAGATGAAAACAACTTTCAAAAGGATATTGTCTGTTTTGCTGGTAATGCTGTGCGCTGTACTCGCGCTTCCGCAGGATATCGCCCTCACACAGACTGCTGTGGCAGCAGTTACGGCTGCGGACTATCCCGTGTCGCTGGTGCAGATCGGAACAGCGGACGGCGGCAGCAGTCTTTCGGCAAGCGGAGCAAAGCTCACAACTGCCGCAAACAGCGGAGCTATTGCGCAGAGCTTCCGCATTGATTATGTTGGTGCTGACGGAAACGGAAACTATTTCCGCATAGTTAGTGCTGCAAGTGGAAAGGCTGTAGCTGTGAACGGCACGGCGTGTACACTTGTGGGCACATCGAATGATAAGTCTCAGCTGTGGTACATCTCATCAGTGCAGAACGACACCCGCGGTCAGGGACTTTACTATAAGATAGTCAGCTGCGCAAATTCAAGCAATGCGCTGACAAATAACAACGGCGAGGTCGGAGCAGCGGCTTATTCGGGCAGCAATTCGCAGAAATGGCTGCTCAATTCCGCAGGACTTCAGGGATTTGCTGGATACGGAAAAGATATAAAGGGGAATGTGAAGGCTTCGACTATCGGCGGACTGCTCGGCGAGGTGGTGGAGGTCACCACCTTTGACGAGCTGAAAAATGCCTGTGAAAAAGATGACAACCCGAGGACTATCGTTATTACGAAAAATATCTCCAAGACCGGCACCTACTACCAGACCGATGCTGGCAGATATTACTGGTTCGGCGGTATTATCTATGTTCACGACAACAAAACTATCATCGGCAGCTATGGCGCTCACGAGCTGTATAACGTAAACTTCGGCTCGCAGAACCGTGACGGCTACGGCAGAGCAAACAACGTCATTATCCGCAACATCGAGATATCCCACGATAAGGACCTGAACCACCACAATGTCTGGGACTTTGCAGACGGCTACAATTGCTGGATAGACCACTGTACATTTGTCGGGCATGATGCTGTAAATCAGGCTTCGTCAGGGCAGGTGGACTGGGATAAATTCCTGTGCTTCTATGATGGCTCGGACTATGTTACTATCTCAGATTGCAGCTTCGGTCATCACAAATACGGCGTGCTGCTTGGCTGGCCGGGCGATTCTGAAGAAAATGTTGCTCAATATGACGGAATACCGTGTATCACACTTGCAGATAACTATTTTAATAAAACTTTGACCCGTGCCCCCGGACTGCTTAGATACGGATATTTTCATTCACTGAATAATTTCGTGTACAATTTTGACATGGGATATACTATATATACAGACAGCAAGCTGTTTGCGGAGAAATGCTACTACGACGCAGGCGCTCAGAAGGGTTCGGTAGTCAACGACTCAACAAGTACAGGCGATGCGTCCTCAAAATATCCCGGCAAGTACTCCGATGAGGGCTCATATCACGCAAACGGCGGAAGTCTCGCCAATAAGTATTCCTCTGCGTGTACATGGCGTCCTTCATCGAATTACAGCTATAAGTCCATGACTGCTCAGGAAGCAAAGAATTACACTGTAGCTAATTCCGGTGCAAAAGGCGCACCCGATAAAATGGAATACTTCTGTCTCGATCACAACTGGGCGATGGAGACTACTGCGGAAGAGGGCGCGGTGCTCGATACCGCCAAAACATACGCTTTCCGCAGCGTGAACAGCGGTCTGTATCTTGAAGTGGAGAACGGCACGGCAGCAAGCGGTACGAACGTAATGCAGGGCAAGTCTGATGACAGAAATGCCGATATGTGGACTTTAGAGGACGCAGGCGACGGCTATTACTATCTCTATACAAAAGCCGATGCAAACGGCGGCCTCTGTCTCGACCTTCCCTACGGAAGTGCGGCCAACGGAACAAGTCTCGGTATCTGGACTAATGACAAGTCCGACGCAAGAAAGTTCAAATTTATCGACAACAGTGACGGCTCATACACTATCGTGA
>CALEPT010000120.1 GCA_937910385.1 uncultured Ruminococcus sp.
CGTAGGCACAAAAATAGCCGGATGCATACGGACGTGATGAGAGAGAACATACAGCGCGACTCTACGGTTCCAACCGTTCCAACTATCCACAGGGCAGACCTGTGGCAGGGAGTAGATCGCTGTATGAACTTCCATCTGCCGTATGCATCCGGCGATATGGGGAGTTGTTTTACAGTTCAGGGGAGGGACTTGGTAAGCTCCCTGTCCTTGACTGTGTTTATATTGTACCAGAAAAGATTGATCTTGGATATACATTTAGCTCGAACACTTTTCAACAGGTTTTCAACAGAAAAACAGCTGATTTTTGTATCAAATGCTTAAATATCAAACAAGTTTATCTGATATTGTGTTTAGATTAACGGAAAAATCGAAAATTTTATGTGGAAAAGTGTTCGAGCTAAATGAACACTGCTACAAAATTATTTTCGTGGATAGTAAATGTGCGAAATTGAGCTATTTTATGCGCTTTTTGCATTGCTGCATACATTGTTGAAAACCTGAACAGCCTAAAATCACCTTAAAAAGGCATAAAAAAAGGGCCGCCCCGCAACACATAAGTGTTACAGAGCAGCTCAGTCGCCGCTTTTATATGAGCGTGATTACTTAACGCCCTTTTTCTTATCACGGAACAGTGAGGGTAGTCCCTGATCCCTTACATATTCATCCCATTTTTCAATAGTATCGGCGTACATTGTACTAAGAAGAATGTCGAACGTGATCTCCTCATCGGTATTGCCATCAAGGGAATATCCTGCTCTATGCATCAGATGATCGTTCAAACCGGGTACCAATCCCAGACCGAGAGTAAGCTGTGCTACTACCGGGATTTTAGGCTGATAATTACGATCTGTTGAGCATCTGTTGATTGTACCGTTAGAGAGTCCGCAAGTATCTGCAACGATTCTCGTAGAGAGTCCAAAATGCTCGATGTAGTATGCAACAATATCTGTAAAATTAGCAGGCAGTTCGTTTCTGGTATCGATAACAAACTTTCTCCACCGCTTTTTCTTCTCAGGAATGCCGGATAAAGTTGCTTTAAGAAACTGCTCCGGGATAGAATCCTGAAATACACCGGACTCAAAATCGTAATTCAAAACCCGATGCTTTGCGAACAGGAGGCAGCATTCGTTCATATTCTCATGCGCCAGATCCGTCAGCCGAAGCCGTCCGTTCTTCTTTTCAATGTATAACGGATCGTTCAAGCACAGATGCGACTCGCAGTACACAAATGCACCGGTGTGCAACAGATCGCGCAGCCGCTTATCTTCCTTGAATGCGTTGAAAAGCTCCTTCCGGGAAAGATCAAATGACTCAAACGGCATCAGCCATTCAGGAATTTTGTACGCAGGAATATATGCATCATCAATAAAAACAAGGTCGCCATCGGTTCTCAGATAGCCAAGTTCCTGAATACGGTATTTTGCAGCTTCCCTCGATACCATGAAATACGCCGCAAGCTCCTTGACAACGCGCTCGACCATAGCGTGCTTATCGCACCAGCCATATTTATGCAGCAGCTCCTCCATTTTATCTTCAACATGACCGGTATACATCTGGATTCTCGGAGCCAGTCTTTTAGCCTGCCACTCCATAACACGGATTATCTTCTGTTCTTCCGCATCCATCGGCAGGGAGTTGACATCGCTGATCCCAAGATGCTCCTTCAGCTCCTCGCGGTACATCTCCTGTGCAAGCTCAAACAGACTATGTTTACCGAAATGAATAAACTCATGCGCCATAGAATTCAATGCACGAAGTAAGTTCTTGTAATACAGCCTGCGCTCCACGAGGATCGTGTTTGCAGGGACAGTAGCAGTAAAGGGCTTGCCGTTCTTATCATACAAGACCTCGCCCTTCTTTTCAAAGAGGTAGAGCCGTGCCTTCCGTCCCATTCCGTCCGGAGACAAGCCGGTAAGCATGATCTTCAGATGATTTTCATTAGCAACCGCCTTCATGTTCAAAGGACCGGAACGCTGAAAAATATACGGATAGATCTCCTCCAGACAGCTAAACGCCTCTTCTTCCAGATTATCCGATGTAATGACGGGGATAAGATAATCGTCCAGCGGTGTCTTTCCTTCATACTCCAGATCGTCCTCCGGTCGATACTGAAGAAACGCCTGAAACAAATGACTTTGCCTCTCATAAAGGTCATAGTAGCCTCTGACACGATAGTCAACGTACATCTTTCTGCACTGCGGTGAACGCTCGTCACCTGTGTACACATTGATATACGCTCTCATAATCACATCAACATAGACCTCGCACCATGAACGTCTGTAGAACTTTACATCTCGGAATTTTGTTTTTGTCACACGCAGACCAACAAAATCCGGAATAGGCTCGTCCAGCCCGTACTCATGTAAATAATCCGTGAGTTCATACTGATAGGAGACCTTGTATCTCTCTTCCAGCCAATCACGGTATTTCAGCAATCTCCTGATTTTCTTACACGCCTTATTAGGGATTGCTTTTGCATCGCCCGAATCGTACTGATTTACGATCCAGAGCAGCGGATAACGAACAGTGTTAAAGGTTCTTGCGGTCAATTTACGCTCCTTTCGATTCCTTGCGGATTGCTGGGGATGAACCGCCTGTCCGACATAATAAGTGTACAGCAGTTCATGTGGTTCGTATTCCTATGCTTCGTATGCTTGGGTTTTCGTCAGCCCTGACGTGGTGGCGTACACGCCGGACCGGTTCTCTTACACATCGTTGATATGTACAGTATAGCACATCTTGAATAGCCTGTCAACACCGATTTTGGCAGTCACAATTTTGCGACTTGTCACAATTTTGTGACCGACTAACATTTTCAACAGCCGAGATACCCACTAAACACTATGGTTCATGACACCTTGTTGAAAACGAGGGCAATGAAGAAATAATCTGCGCTTTTTGCCGGTTGACAAAAGTTTGTGAAAGTGGTATAATAAAGCTACAGTGTCTTTGTGCAATTTTTACACTACATTTTAGATACAGATTATATTTAGATTGATCGTATAATGATGTCGCAGAAAGCGCACAAATCCCGAAATTATGGACATTCTTGAAAGGAATAAGCGGATATGGCACGGAAAAAGGGCGATGCCGCCAATAACAAAACCACTAAAAAGGCGGCGAAACGGCAGCCGCACAATAGCGTTGAGGGAACGAAGAAGGAGTCTGTTCCTGCTGTACGGGAAGATACGGTGGAGGTTGCTGCGGAAATTGATACAGATACCGCTGTAGTTGAGGGAGTTGCCACTGATGACGACACCCCTTCAAAAGAAAAAGGCAATACCAAGCTGAAGCTCCTGCGGCTGCTCGAATTATTACAGCGGGAATCTACGCAGCGCAAACCGCTGACAACAGCGCAGATCTGCCAGAAGCTCGAAAAGATGGGTATGCACTGCGAACGCAGAACACTGTATCGGGATATCAAGCTGCTGATCGACTGCGGCTATGATATTGGTGTCATTACAGAGCGAAATGCCAATCTGTATTATTGCAGAAAAGCACCTGAACTGAGCTTTTCGGAGCTGAAGATCCTGATCGATGCAGCGGAGGCAGCCTCCTTTATCACAGAGGAGCAGACAGAGGTGCTGGTCAAGAAGTTAGCGGCATTGGGCGGTTCAAGGCGCAGTGAATTGACGAATGGCAATCTGGTTCATTTCAATAGCCATAAGCACAGCAATACTGAAGTTTATGATGCAGTCTCGGTCGTTGAGACTGCCATACAGAAAAAGGTTCGTATCTCTTTTTATTACTTCGACCTTGATGAGCACGCACAGAGAGTATACCGGCATGATAGGAAACTCTATCTGGTCGATCCTATCATACTGATCCATAACCATGATAATTACTATCTCCGCTGCTATAATCCGGAGCATGACGAAATGCGGAATTATCGTATTGACCGCATGGAAGATGTGGCGCTGACGGATACAGCAATGGATGCAAAAGCAGATGTCAGCCCAGAGGAGATAGCAAAGTATACCGCACAGGCATTTAAAATGTATAGCGGAGAGACTGTAGAGGCATTGCTTGAATTCAAGGACTCGCTGCTTGATGTGATATTTGATAAATTTGGTGAAAGTACGCCTGTTGTTCGGAAGAATGACAGTACTTGTATTGCCACAGTCAAGGTACAGGCAAGTCCGCCGTTCTGGGGCTGGTACTTCCAGTTTCCGGACAGAATGAAGATATGCTCTCCCGACTGGCTCGTGGAGGAGTGCGAGAGGTGGAGAGGGCTTAGATATGAGGGGTGAACACGCTATGTACGATGTAAAAGAATCTGACTGGAAGCTATACCGCAGCAGGATAGCCGATTGGCAAGAAAACTATATGGAACGGCTATGCAAAGAGTATATTAGGCTGTTGGCATCAGATAAGAACGCCTCGGACAGATTCTGGGAGCTTTTTGACCGAATCAAAGAAGACAGCACCAGAACAGGTGTTGTTGCGAGAAACGCACGCTCGTCTATGGTCGGCAATCTGGTTCATTTGATGCAGGAAGGCGCAATATCAGAAGAGGATCTGGCTGGATTCAGTGATGAACTGATTGAACGGGTAAAATTCTTAGTGACTGTATCGTGAAAAGAAATGAAGTCGATGAGTAGAAGGGCAGAGCCTGTTTTTATAAGAAAATACTGTGGACAATCATCTCACACATAACAAAAAGCGACTGCGAAAACGCCCTTGTGTAACAGGGGCATCTCCACAGCCGCTATTGTTTGTTGTATCCGAGCTTATACCGCTTTTGGCATCATCAACTCTTTTACATAATCGATTGTGACATTAAGCTTCCGAGAGACTCGCTCAGCAATCTCCTCATCCGGCATACCCATGTCCCGAAACGCTTCGATCAACGTTTCAGCCTTTGCTTTTATCATGTACAACTCAATTCCCTTACACATATTGACCTCTCCTTTCTCATCAGGAATAATTTCAATCGGAATATTTGCGATTTCGGCAATGATCTCGGCAGATGCAGCATCTACATCGGGTGCATCCCTAATAATATCATATACGCCAATCTCGTTTTGATGCTTGATGACCTGCATCAGAGTGCCAAATCCTGTGCGGAACTTTCCGCCATGCTCTCTTGTTGCGAAGCTATCATCAGATAATTTTGCCGGTGCGATGAGATTTATCTTATAGTCAGGGATGAACGGCAGCAACCTTTCATCTACATCCAGCATCTCGTGAATACTCAGAGGTGCATCCCACTCGTCCGAATCAAACAGTACCACTGCTGTGATAACCGGTATCAATTTATCACCCTTGCGGAAGCCGGAGAGAAATTCTTCGCTGGACAATGTGATCTTTACCCCATTATCATCAAATTTGAAGTCTTTATACGACTTTCTTGAAGCATCGACCTGTGCAGCATAGTTAATACTGTCATACAGCATATCCTTGACCGGCATTGCATAGTGGACCTTGCTCTGGTTTTCGCTGCCAAGCAGAACATATACAGCTTTGCCATCCTGCATTGCTGCCCAGATTTTCATATTGTCCCGGTACTTCTGCACAGGGACTTTTGCACCGTTTCCATATGGTGCCACGATTTCTGTAGTGTCCACAGATTGCAGCGCTTCCGGCCGGATGATCTGCTCACCGTTGTAAAGCAGGAAATTGAATGCATCCGCAAATATCTCCGGCCGAGATATATACCGCTTCGTTTCTGTATCTTTTAATGACATTGTACATCACCTTGCTATCATTCTGATCTTTCTTATAGTATACCACAGCAGAGAGCCTTTGTCAAGCGATATATCGCAAAACCAAACCATACCACTATGCCGAATTATATAAAACTCTGCCTTGACTTTTTTCTTCGCCTATGATATAATTGTTAGCAAACTGTAACTTTTATTGTTTTCCGCCGTGACATATAAGGAGAATTACTATGAATATAGAAAACTATAAGACGATTTTGCTCGCCTATTTTACTGATCCTGAAATCAAATCTTTTCAAAAAGATGAAATAGCAGAAAAATTTGCAATGGAACAAGCGGAGGAAGTGTTCCGTGAATTGATTGATGAGGAAATTATCACAATAGATGATTCAGGAATGATAGAACTTACAGAAATCGGCAGGATTGAGTCCCGAAAAGAAAGAGACAGATTCCTGCACCATATTTGGTCTGTTCCCAATGAAAGCGGAGGATCAATCGACGATTTCTACAACGCTCTTAATAGGCTAAGTCAATTCTTCTTTGAAGATACTGAAACTTTGGAAATGTGGTTTAATAAGAAATGGAGCTTTCGCTCTACACTTTTAGATAATGGTTCGGCACCGTTCAAGGGCGCTCTTGCATTTAATGTGTTTCAAGACATGGAGATTCAAGGTCGATGCTTTATCGAAAACACTATAGAAGAAAATGGGGAGAAAAAGTCCTACTCAACTTACGCTTTTAATTCTCGCTGTCGAGTAGTTTTTCATGATAAAAAGGGCGAGATTCTTCTAACTCCAAGGGACATAATCACAACCGAATACGAAAAGATTGTAGGTGATAAGATCGTTTCTGTGAAAAGTTTGAACGCCGAAGATCAATATGAGGAAATACCATTTGAAAATGGTGTATATAAGCTCCCTGTGGAGCATTGTACACTCTGGTATTGGCTCGATTCTGTTACTTTTGATGTAGTTTGGTTCTATGCAGTGCTTGAAATCAAAGTGCAAACAAAAATTGATCAGGTGATTATTTACCGTCCGTTGTCGGTTTATCTTACATAATAAAGAGAGAGTGGTCTGTTCATATTCTGACCACTCTTAATTATATTCTCTACTCTGCCTTGACTTTTTTCGGCTCCTGTGATATAATAGTTAGCAAATGCTAATACAAATATAGGAGGGTGTATCATGCCAAACGATTATATTGGATTCACATCGGAGGAACTTCGATTCCTTCTGGCGCTTTTTAACTTGCCGGAGGAAAAGCGAAAATACACCGAGATTGCAGCAGAAACAAAGATCCACCGAAGGACGATTCTTCGTGTTGCTGAAACGCTGAAGGAAAAGGGGCTTGTCACACAGGCAGCGGGCAGACATCCGCAGCTAACTGAACTTGGCGAATCAAAAGCGAAAGAGATGAACGAGCGTGTCAGAATGATTCGGACTCACTTGATCTATGAGGGAATGAGCGAACTTACTGCTGAAAATACGGCAGTTGACTTCTTTATTGCGGCACCGGACGAGTTCTACGAGATCATTGCCCGCATTGAAAAGATGTTCCGTATTAAATATGAATTTCGTGATACATCAAAATTCACGGGTGCGGATTACTGTCGGATTCTGAATGACGGTGTGTATAATATCAAGTTTCAGATCATCAAGTCCTCCTGTGCGGATATACCGCAGGATGAAGCAGATAAACCGAGAGCCAAGTATAGCGATGATATTGCAATGGCTGAGGATGCATTTGAGCATCCGGCAATGCTCACGGTGCATAGCGGTAAGGGCTTGCTTGCATTCAAGCGTCTGACAGTATCCAGAGAATCGGAGATAAATGGTATGCCGACACATGGTAAAGCCGGTCGGCTGGAATACTATATTGAGGAAACCGATGAATGGGTATCTTTGCCGACGGACGGCGAGTTCATCACAATGCCGTTTGATTATTTTGTATTCCGTAAAATCGGCAGTGATGTATCCAGTATGATATTACGAGGAACACAGCTTATCCGTGTGGACTGCACCAATCCAAGATCGCATAAAAACATAAAGGAAGCACTCATTTCAGTGTATGTAGCATAATGCACAAATTTCAACAGTTTTGCAAAATGGCTGCTGCTGATTTTGTAGAAAAAAGGCAAATCAGGCCAAAATTTTCGTCTAAAAGTGCGCTTTGCACTTTGAAAAAACAGGCGTTTGAGTGTAATTTTACATATATGTTAGCGAGAAATAACTCGCCAACTATCGAATTGTAAAATATGCACAAAAACTCCGATTTTCAAAAGTGCGGAGCGCACTTTTGACCTCATTGACAGAAACCAAATAATGTGCTATACTTGTTACATAGGAGTTAGCGGTGACAAACTACAATAACTCCGAGCCGTATCCAACCGGTTAAACGTCCGAAGGCGGGACGCGCTGTCGGGCATTTAATACAAACACGGATTCCGCAGAATGCGGTTTCCAACGCCGAGTGTTCACTGTGAAGCAGCGGACGCACAACTGAAAGAAACGTTTCTATGTAAGCCCGGACGAAACAGAGCCGATCACTCTGTGGAGTCCTCCGAACAAAATGCGCCGTGAACATCTGAAGAGAAGTACAATCCGAGGGTGGGAATGGTGCATAGACTAAAATATTTTTAGGAGGTATTCATTATGAAACTCAAAAAGATCACATCCGCTATCGCTGCTTTGGCTATGACAGCCGCTATGGGCGTATCCGCTATGAGTGCAAGTGCTGCTGATGCATACGACACCTCAAATACTTACCTTGGTGATGGCGGTTTCT
>CALEPT010000121.1 GCA_937910385.1 uncultured Ruminococcus sp.
CTTGCACTTTGACAACTAAAAATTGGCTTTAAAAGCTATATTAAGCCAATTTTTAATTGTTTAGCAGGCATTAATTACAGAGCTTTTATTTTTTATGTGCGCCCTATCGGAGAAAGAATCAGCTAAAAGTCTTTGGAAAGGAGTCGGGGAAAACCTTTCCTCTGCATGGTGTTCTTAACGCAGTTGATATGTATGGTATCTCCGAGGAGGTCATCCTCGGAGATTTTTATTATGTAAGTTTGGTCGTACCAAGCTCGTTCATCTCTCCGTCAAGCCTGAAGGCTTTGTCAGGGTGAAATGTAAAGTATATAACTATGTGATTACCGCAGGTCCTTGAACATTTTACAGCCTTTTCATGGACTTCGATTCGCTCTATGAAGGCTCTCAGGAGCTCCGGCGTGACCTTTGAAATTGTTACATACCTCTTAGCCTTTCTGATGAAGTCACTGACACACTTTTCACGCACTTTCACTTCATCAAGCTGCGAGTTGAGGGTGCTGAGCTTTGATTTCAGATCAGTCTGCTCATTTTCAAAACTTGCAGATAGAAGTTCATAACGCTCATCCGTGATCTTTCCGTTAGACCTGTCCATGTAGAGAAGCTGTATGGCGTTGTCAAGCTGCCTGACCTTAGTCTTGTATTCATCTCTGAGTTTTTCGGACTCCTTCAAATTCTTTGCAGCTTCAGCTTCCCCGTTCATCATTGCATCGCTGTAAAACTCGTCCGAGTGCTCCCTTGCGTATTTCGTCACCTTTTTCAGTGCTCTTAACACTATCTCGTCGAGCACACTTTCACGAATGTAATGTGAAGTGCAGTCGCTTTTGCAAC
This sequence comes from uncultured Ruminococcus sp., assembly GCA_937910385.1. GTDB lineage: Bacteria > Bacillota > Clostridia > Oscillospirales > Ruminococcaceae > Ruminococcus. The sequence goes on from CALEPT010000121.1 coordinate 829, forward strand.
TTTCATAGTGTCCGCAGCGGTAGCTATCGTATCCGTGGGCTTTATCTCGATTACGATACAGCCTTGAACCACATTCTGCACAGTAAAGGTAACCTGCATACTTGTCCAGTTCACCACGTTTATCAGCACGCTTGCGTCCTTCAAAGTGCTTCTGTACAAGGTCAAATGTCGTTCGGTCGATGATCGCTTCGTGCGTATCCGGGAATATCTTCATATTCTCAGGCGAGTTTTTGATACGCTTTTTCAGCTTATTGGACTTTGAATAAGTCTTGAAGTTGACCGTATCTCCGCAGTAAATTTGATTCGATAGCATTTTGCGTATAGTATTCTTCACCCATGCGTAAGGCTTGTCAAGCTTGAGGTCTCTTGAACGGCTGCCGTTTTTTCTGTAATTGTAAGCACTGGGTGACAGCACCTGTTCCTGCTCAAGAATTCCGCAGATTCGCTTTATGCCTATTCCACTTGCGTACATTTCAAAGATTCGCTTGACAACAGGTGCAGTCTCGGGATCAGGTATGATTTGCTTCGGGTTGCTTGGATCTCTCATATAACCGTATGCTATCCAGGCTGCAAGACGTTCTCCGCGTTCGCCCTTTGCTCTGAGTACAGCCCTTATCTTGTTTGAACAGTCGCGGGCGTACATATCATTGAACAGATTCTTGATACCGGACATTTCATTTATACCATTGGCACTGTCCACGTTGTCGGTGATAGCAATGAAGCGTACATCGTATGCAGGAAATACTAACTCCATTAGCCTGTCTGTCTCCAAGTGGTCGCGTCCAAGCCTTGACTGATCTTTCACAATGACTGTTCCGACCAATCCGTTCTCAACATCGCTTAGCATATGAACGTACTCAGGACGAGTGTTATCTGTGCCGCTGTACCCATCGTCGATGTAATACTGACAATTACGGAAGCCATTCTTTTCAGCGTATTCCTTCAACATCAATCTTTGATTTTCAATTGACAGCGACTCTCCTGCACGCATATCTTCCTGACTGAGGCGGCAGTACAGCGCTGTTATCTGTTCCGTGTTTGATTCTGTTTTCATATATCCTCCTGTCCCGAAGAGTTCACTTCTGGAATCAAACCGAATAGGATACACCAACAGTATATCACTATTCAGCTCGA
>CALEPT010000122.1 GCA_937910385.1 uncultured Ruminococcus sp.
AGTTCAGACGTGTGCTCTTCCGATCTTTCACATTCCGATGCAAACTCAACCGCTCAGGCATACGCCGAGAAATACGGTTATAATTTTGTATCGCTGGGTGAAGCCCCAGTAGAGATTACAACAACTGCTACGTCCGCCACAACTACCACATCAAAAACTACAACTACAACAACCTCTACTACTACTGCTGGCACCACAACAACAAGTGCCTTTGAATTTGAGAACAAGTTTTATTCACTTGTGCTCCCAGAGGGAAGCAAGGAGGGCTATGTTGCAGAGCTCACGATACATTCTGATGAGCCCTATGCCCTTGTCATGGGTGGAATATTACTTACGAATTCATATATTGATTTTACCTGTGATACAGATGCCAATGGAAGCGCTGTGGTGACCGTAGAGCTTGACACTATACCTGATGATGAGACCTTGGATTCTATCATACTCTATTTTTCCGCAATATTTGACAATGGCTTTAAGGATTGTGATTCTGATGTAACTGATGTCAAAATATATCATACCGGCGATGCCGATGTGACCTACGGCGACGCAAACGGAAACGGCACAGTCGAGCTCGCGGACGCAGTACTCATATTGCAGTCTCAGGCAAATCCCGATAAATACGGAGAAAACGGCACGGACGAGGACCACATAACAGCTCGGGGGCTTATAAATGCAGACTGCTCGGGCGGCGGCGACGGCATTACAGCTAAGGACGCACTCGCCGTTCAGAAATATCTGCTCAAGTTAATAACTCTTCCCGAGGAATAAAAGTAAAGTCCGGCGTGAATAGATTCCGGAGGATAAATGAGGATATCCCACCTTTACGGGTGGGATATTTTTTGCTTTGCAAATTTGCGCGAAGGTCTTGACAAATCATAAAATATGTGATATAGTATGAACAGTGTTAATATTCAAACCGTTGAAGCGGAGATAAAGGTGACAATGCTTCCACAGAGAGCCCGCGGTGCTGTGAATCGGGTGAAAAACAAGTCATCAAATGGACCGCTGAGGGTGCAGTCAAACGTTTGGGCGAAAAGGAGTGCCGGGCGAGATTTGTAATGCCTGACTTCTGATAACTAACGGAGTATTCTGCAACGTTGTGACGCGCGTTAAGCGTCGGGGATATGTTTGTATCCTGCTAAGTGCGCGGTATAGTGCCGCGAATCAAGGTGGTACCACGGATATGCTTATTCGTCCTTGACAGATCAATGATATCTGTCGGGGATTTTTTGTTTTCGGCAGAAAATACGGAGGTGCGTTATGAAATTTTTACCCGGAATTGAAACGGCGGCAGAGCTTGCCAAAAGCGGCAAATACGACATCATGCCCGTGAGCTGTGAGATATTGTCGGACATCTGTACGCCTATCGAGGCTATCATGATACTGAAAAACGTCTCGACACACTGCTATATGCTGGAATCTGTTGCAGATAAGGAAAAATGGGGCAGGTATACCTTCCTTGGCTTCGATCCGAAAACGCAGATAACTGCGGCGGGAAGGAAACTGAAAATAGGCGGCGTCGAGATGGAGACCGACGACCCGAGCGTTCAGATAAGACAGATACTCTCACAGTACCGAAGTCCCAAATTCGACCATTTACCGTCGTTTACGGGCGGACTTGTCGGCTACTTCTCATATGATTTCCTCGCTTATTCCGAGAAAACACTGCGGATCGAGACAGAGGATACCGAGAACTTCAAGGACGTGGACCTGATGCTGTTTGACAAGGTCATCGCATTCGATAACTTCCGCCAGAAAATAATCCTCATCGCGAACATGAGCCTTGATGATCCCGAAACAGGCTACAACAAGGCAAAGCTTGAACTCAAACAGCTCGCAGAGCTCCTGCGCAGCGGCAGCCGCAAAAAAGAGCCTGCGGGACACCTTACGAGCGAGGTCACAGCGCTCTTTGACAAGGAGCGTTATTGCGATATGGTCGAGCGCGCAAAGCACCATATCCGCGAAGGCGATATATTCCAGATAGTCCTCTCGAACCGCCTCAGTGCAGGCTTTGAGGGCAGTCTGCTCAATACCTACAGGGTGCTGAGAACTATAAACCCTTCGCCTTATATGTTCTATTTTTCAGGAACTGATGTTGAGATCGCGGGAGCCTCTCCTGAGACCCTCGTGAAGCTCGAGAACGGCGTGCTGCATACATTCCCGCTTGCGGGAACCCGTCCGCGCGGTAAGACCGAGGCGGAGGACAAGGAGCTCGAGGCAGGACTTCTTGCCGATGAAAAGGAGCTTGCCGAGCACAATATGCTCGTTGATCTCGGCAGAAACGACCTCGGAAAAATAAGCAAATTCGGTACGGTTCAGGTGGAAAAGCTCCACAGCATAGAGCGCTATTCGCACGTTATGCACATAGGCTCGACCGTCAGGGGAGAGATACGTGAGGAGTTCGACGGACTTGACGCTGTGAGCGCGGTGCTCCCGGCAGGCACTCTCTCGGGAGCGCCCAAAATAAGAGCCTGTCAGCTCATTGCAGAGCTCGAAAATAACAAGCGCGGAATTTACGGCGGCGCTATTGGCTACATCGACTTCACAGGCAACCTTGACACCTGCATTGCCATACGCATTGCCTACAAGAAGAATGGCAAGGTGTTTGTGCGCAGCGGTGCAGGTATCGTTGCAGATTCCGTGCCGGAAAAGGAATATCAGGAGTGCATAAACAAAGCAGCAGCTGTTGTTAATGCGCTGAAAATGGCAGAGGAGGCGGACGAATGATACTTCTCATCGACAATTACGACAGCTTTTCATACAATCTCTATCAGCTTGTGGGCGAGATATGCCCGGACATAAAGGTCATTCGCAACGACGAGATGACCGTTTCCGAGATAGAGCAGCTCGCTCCCGACCGCATTATCCTTTCGCCCGGACCCGGCAGACCCGAGGACGCAGGAGTTATAATCGAGGCAGCAAAAACGGTCGCGCAAAAGATCCCGACACTTGGCGTATGTCTCGGACATCAGGCGATATGTGCGGCTTACGGAGCTCAGGTCACATACGCGAAGAAGCTCATGCACGGCAAGCAGTCTGTCATCAGCTTTCAGGGGGACTCTCCTCTGTTCAGGGGTATTGACGAGGGCGCTCCCGTGGCGAGATACCATTCGCTTGCAGCTAAAGCGGACACAATTCCCGACTGCTTTGAGGTGACGGCGGTCGCGGACGACGGCGAGATAATGGCGGTTCAGCATAAGCAGTTCCCGATATACGGAGTGCAGTTCCACCCCGAGTCGATAATGACTCCGTGCGGCAGGATAATGCTGCGCAACTTCATCGAGGGCTGATATGAGTTTTCAGCGCGGCGCTGACAAGCTGCTGAAAATAAGCGCGCGAAAACAGAATAGGAGTTTTGCAGCGAGTAAGCGAGCTTGCGAGCGGCAGCGTGAAATGGGATTCTAAAGGGTATACCCTTTAGCGGAGTGTGGGGCAGAGCCCCACTAAGAGAAAATATTATATCAGGAGGTATTTACAATGATAAAAGAAGCGATAGTAAAAATCGTTGACAAGCAGGATCTGACATACGACGAAGCATATGCCGTTATCAGCGAGATAATGGCGGGTCAGACCACGCCTACGCAGAACGCGGCGTTCCTTGCGGCTCTCTCAACAAAGAGCACAAAGGCGGAAACTATCGACGAGATAACCGGTTGTGCCGCAGCAATGCGTGACGCTGCAACAAAGTTCGAGAGCGACCTTGATCTTCTTGAGATAGTAGGAACAGGTGGAGATAATGCTCACAGTTTCAACATCTCCACAACGTCGGCATTCGTTATCGCCGCCTCGGGAGTACTTGTGGCAAAGCACGGAAACCGCGCTGCCTCGTCCCTCAGCGGTACAGCAGACTGTCTTGAAGCACTCGGAGCAAACATCAGCCTTGAGCCCGAAAAGTGCCGTGAACTCCTTGAAAAAGTTGGCTTCTGCTTCTTCTTCGCGCAGAAGTATCACACCTCAATGAAGTACGTGGGTCCTATCAGAAAGGAGCTCGGTATCAGGACGGTGTTCAATATCCTCGGACCTCTTACGAACCCCGCTTATCCGAAGCATCACCTCCTCGGAGTATACGACCGCTCGCTGCTTGAGCCGGTTGCGGAGGTTCTCATGAAGCTCGGCTCAAAGAGGGGAATGGTCGTTTTCGGCACGGATAAGCTTGACGAGATCTCGCTCAGTGCTCCCACCGCAGTATGCGAGTACAAGGACGGCTGGATGAAGAATTATGAGATAACTCCCGAGCAGTTCGGCTTCGAGCGCTGCACAAAGGACGACCTCCTCGGCGGAACTCCGCAGGAAAATGCCGCTACTACGCGCGGTATACTCAGCGGTGAGATACAAGGTCACAAGAGAAATACCGTTCTTCTGAACGCAGGTGCGGCGATCTACGTCGGCGGAAAGGCTGACTCGATAGAGGAAGGTGTTAAGCGCGCAGCGCAGCTCATCGACTCGGGCAAGGCGCTTGAGGCTCTCGATAAATTCGTTGCACTGTCCAACTGAGGTGAGCCATGACCATACTTGATAAGCTTGCAGACCACTCTCGCGAGCGAGTTGCTGCGGCAAAGGAAAGGCTTTCTGCCGACGAGATAAAAAGCCTCGCGCAGTCCTTGCCGAAAGGGAGTTTTGAGTTTGAGGCTGCAATAAAAAACAACCACGATATCGCGTTCATATGTGAGTGTAAGAAGGCGTCACCCTCGAAGGGCATCATCGCGGAGAACTTCCCGTATTTGCAGATAGCCAAGGACTATGAGGCAGCGGGCGCGGACTGCATTTCTGTTCTCACAGAACCGAAATGGTTTCTGGGAAGTGATGAGTACCTCCGTGAAATAGCAGAAAGCGTTGCCATACCGTGCATACGCAAGGATTTCACGGTAGACGAATACATGATATACGAAGCGAAGCTGCTCGGCGCAAAGGCAGTTCTGCTGATATGCTCGATACTCACAACGCAGCAGGTCAAGGACTACATTGACGTGTGCGACTCTCTGGGACTTTCGGCGCTTGTCGAGGCTCATGACGAGGCGGAGGTGAAGTCTGCTGTGGAGTGCGGAGCTCGTCTTATCGGCGTGAACAACCGCAATTTGAAGGATTTTTCCGTCGATACCGGCAACAGCCGCAGAATGCGCGAGCTCGTGCCGCCCGGGATACTTTTCGTATCCGAGAGCGGCGTAAAAAGTGCCGGAGATATAGAGCTTCTGCGCGAGGCGGGTGCGGACGCCGTGCTCATCGGTGAAACGCTCATGCGCGCAGAGAATAAAACAATCAAGCTTGCGCAATTGAGGGGGATAGCATGACTAAGATAAAAATGTGCGGACTCAGCCGCATGGAGGATATAGAATACGCAAACGACGTAATGCCCGAGTTTATCGGCTTCGTTTTTGCTCAGAAAAGCAAAAGATACGTCTCTCCCGAGACTGCCGCAAAGCTCAGAGAGCAGCTTGACTACCGTATCGCTGCGGTTGGAGTTTTTGTGGACGAAGAGCCTGAGAAGATCGCTGAGCTCGTGAAGAATGAGGTCATCGACATCGTACAGCTTCACGGAAGCGAGAATAACCGCTTTATCTCAAGACTGCGCGAGCTCATTGAGGTGCCGATAATACAGGCTTTCAGGATAATAAGCAGCTACGACATTGAGAATGCCGTAATGTCGGACGCGGATTTTGTGCTGCTCGATTCGGGGGCAGGTACGGGAAAGACCTTCGACTGGTCGCTGATAAGAGGACTCAACCGTCCGTATTTTCTTGCAGGAGGGATATCTCCCGAAAATGCTGCGGAGGCGGTGGAACAGCTCTCGCCGTATGCCGTTGACGCGAGTTCGTCGCTTGAGACCGACGGAGCGAAGGACTTTGACAAGATGAACGCCTTTTCGGAAGCAGTACGCGGAGAGCTGTTCTGAATAAACACTATGCATGGGCTCCTGAATAGACAATGTCCCTTTTAAGGAGCTCCGGAGTTGAGATACATCTATGGAAGGAATGATAATATGTCACAATCAAAGGGCAGATTCGGCGTCCACGGCGGACAGTATATCCCCGAAACGCTGATGAATGCGGTCATAGAGCTTGAAAATGCTTATAACCGCTGCAAGGACGACCCCGATTTTAACCGCGAGCTCACAGAGCTCTTCAACAGTTATGCAGGCAGACCGTCGCTGCTTTACTATGCGGAAAAGCTCACCCGTGAGCTCGGCGGAGCTAAGATATACCTCAAGCGCGAGGATCTCAACCACACGGGCTCGCACAAGATAAACAACGTACTCGGACAGGCACTGCTTGCAAAGAAAATGGGCAAAACCAGACTTATTGCCGAGACAGGGGCAGGTCAGCACGGAGTTGCTACTGCGACTGCCGCTGCTCTGCTTGATATGGAGTGCGTTGTATTCATGGGCGAGGAGGATACAAAGCGTCAGGCACTGAATGTTTACCGCATGAAGCTTCTCGGGTCAGAGGTCATACCGGTAAAAACAGGTACAGCCACACTCAAGGACGCTGTTTCTGAGGCTATGAGAGAGTGGACTTCTCGTATCGACGACACGCATTACTGCCTTGGTTCTGTCATGGGACCTCACCCGTTCCCGACGATAGTCCGCGATTTTCAGGCGGTCATCTCGCGTGAGGCAAGAGCTCAGATACTCGAAAAGGAGGGCAGACTGCCCGATGCGGTCATCGCGTGCGTTGGCGGAGGCTCCAACTCAATAGGCAGCTTCTATCATTTTATCCCCGACGAGGGCGTAAGGCTCATCGGCTGTGAGGCTGCGGGCAGGGGAATAGATACCTTTGAGACTGCTGCTACCGTGAATACGGGCAGGATAGGTATTTTCCACGGCATGAAATCGTATTTTTGTCAGGACGAATACGGTCAGATAGCGCCCGTTTACTCTATTTCTGCGGGTCTTGACTACCCGGGAGTAGGCCCCGAGCACGCATATCTTCACGACATAGGCAGAGCGGAGTACGTTCCTGTTACGGACGACGAAGCCGTAAACGCATTCGAGTTCCTTTCGCGCACTGAGGGCATAATCCCCGCAATAGAATCGGCTCATGCAGTCGCTTACGCGATGAAGCTTGCGCCGACAATGGGCAAAGATAAGATAATAATCATCACCGTATCGGGCAGGGGCGATAAGGACTGCGCCGCTATAGCACGCTACAGAGGGGAGGATATCTATGAGTAATATCAGATCTGCTTTTGCAAACGGCAAGGCGTTCATTCCGTTCATAACCTGCGGAGACCCCGATCTTGAGACTACCGCCAAGGTAGTCCGTGCGGCTGCCGAGAACGGTGCCGACCTGATCGAGCTCGGCATTCCTTTTTCAGATCCGACTGCGGAGGGACCCGTTATACAGGGCGCAAATATCCGCGCTCTTGCGGGCGGAGTCACCACGGACAAGGTTTTCGAGCTTGTCAAGGAGCTCCGCCGTGATATTAAGATACCGCTCGTATTCATGACTTATGCCAATGTTGTGTACTCATACGACGCGGAGCGCTTCATGGCACGCTGCTGCGAGGCGGGCGTGGACGGAGTTATCCTGCCGGATCTTCCGTTCGAGGAAAAGGGCGAATTTTCGGCAGTTGCAAAGCAGTACGGAGTTGATCTCATTTCGCTCATCGCTCCCACCTCAGAAAACAGGATAGCTATGATAGCGAAGGAGGCTGAGGGCTTCATCTACATAGTTTCGAGCCTCGGAGTTACAGGTGTAAGAAGCGAGATAAGCACAGATATCGGAGAGATAGTGAAAGTAATAAGGGAAAACACCAATATTCCGTGCGCCGTGGGCTTTGGTATCTCAAAGCCCGAGCAGGCTGCGAAAATGGCAGGTCTGTCGGACGGAGCTATTGTCGGCTCGGCGATAATCCGCATTCTCGAGCAGTACGGCAGAGACGCTGCACCTTATGTAGGTGAGTATGTCAAGAGCATGAAGGAAGCGATCATATCATGAATCGCTGCCGCAATTATAGTTAATACGCAAAAAGCCCCGTAACGTGCAGTTACGGGGCTTTTTTTACCTGTGCTATTCAGTTTCGGAAGACGCAGTCTCTTCTGCTGAAGTTGTTTCCTCAGAGGGAGCTTCTTCTTCTGCTGTTGTCTCTTCGGAGACTTCCGTATTCCCGTCAGAGCTTTCCCCGATAACGCTGAGCCCGAGGAAGGTTATCGTGAGCTGATTATTTGGCATTTCAAAGCAGCTTGGCGAGCCGTTCTTATCGACTGAGAGAATATATTCTCCGCCCTCAAGCTCTCCGCTTATTTTCAGCAGCTCGCCGTCCTCTTCGCCCTTGAGTTCATCGAGCCTTGCGTTGTCGTCCACGGCTTTTATGAGATTGAGCATCATTGCCTTTACGGGAAGAGCCGACTGCGGCACGGAAAAGCTTAGTCCTTTATAGGAAGCAGTAACGCTGCCCTCGTTGAATTCGAGCTTAACGCCGCTGAGCGAGTTGGGCGAACTGAATTCGATGTCCCAAACGCCGTCGCCGAAGCGCCTGAGAGTTCCGTTTGCTTCGAGCTTTTCGATGACGACGCTGACCTCGGACTGAAAAGCGCAGTTGAGCCCGTTTTTTCGCGAGGTATCATTTTTCATCGGGACGGAGCACGCCGTAAGACAGAGTACGGCTATGATGGTAAAGGTCAGTGTGATAAGTCTTTTCATAAAATCTTCTCCAATCATTGATCTTTTATGACTTTATACGACCTTTACTTTATGCAGCGCGGGCGCTGCTGCTATTACTTTGAGTTCATCTTTTCTTTGAGTATCCTGAACGAATCTGACAGGCAGTCGATTATATCTCTTGGGAGCATAGCCTCCATGCCGAGCTTTTCGGCAGCAGCGTCGCCTGCAAGTCCATGTATATAAACTCCAGCACAGGCGCTGTCGAACACTTCGCAGCCCTGTGCGACGGCTGAACCTATCACGCCTGCGAGGACATCGCCGCTTCCTCCGCAGCTCATGCCGGCGTTGCCGGTGTGGTTGGCGGCAGTAGTCCGGCTGTCGGCAATTATCGTTCCCGCGCCCTTGAGAACGACTGTTATGTCGTACTGCTCGGCATATTTTTCGGCAGAGACGATGCGGTTATCGGCTACCATTGAGTTCTCGCAGTTGAGCAGACTTGCCATTTCCCCGACGTGAGGAGTGATTATCACATCTGTCTGCTTCTTTAATAAAATATCTATGTCCGCAGCTATACAATTTATTCCATCTGCGTCAATAATTACGGGGCATTTTGCATTCTGCACCACGAATTTTGTCAGCGCTACCGTATCGGGAGTAACTCCCATGCCGCAGCCGATGACTACAGCGTCTGCGGTCTTCATAGCTGTTTGCAGGAGCTGAAGATTCGGGTCGTAGAGCATGAATCCGTAATCATCGCATTCAAGCTCAAGGTAAGTAGCCTCCGGGACGAGTACAGAAACGGTATCTATACACTTTTCAACGGAAGCTATGCGGACCTTGCCTGCGCCGCTCCTGAGAGCACCCAGAGCTGCAAAAGCTGCCGCACCGCGCATGGATGAGCTTCCGGCGATAACGAGTACATTGCCGAATATCCCCTTATGAGCGTCCTTTTCGCGCTTGGGCGGAAAGCTGGGGAACTGATTGCGCTCGATACGATAATACTTTCTTTCTCTTTCAATGACCTCGCAAGCTTTCGGGGGGATACCTATATCTGCGACGGTTATCCTGCCGCAGTATTTTTTGAGCGGATACTGGGTCATTCCGGATTTGAGGAAGCCGAAGGTGATAGTCTCGTCAGCCTTGAAAACTCCCGGAGTTATAGTGCCCGAAGTGCAGTTGCCTCCGCTGGGGACGTCTACGGCTATCTTGTAAGCACTCGTACCTATCCCGAACATACCGATTATATCCTTATCGAGCGATCCGTGGAAGCCCGTACCGAAAACTCCGTCAACTATGACGTTGGCGCAGAGGATAGCTCCCTTCACAAGACCCATTCGGCGTTTTTCCTGAAGGAGTATAGTATCAAGCGGATTGAGGTTCTTTTTAGCCTGAGCTTCGAGGCTTTTAGCCTGGGGAAGGGTCATATAGTCGAGCTCTGCGGCCTCGATAGCCGCCTCGACGTTTCCGCTCCTGAAGCCGTCGATAAACTCTATCCTGTCCTTGGGCAGGCGCCCGAACATTTCCTTGGCAAGCTCAGACGAAGGCATTCCTCCGACATTTATGATCGTTATCCTGTAGCCTCTGTAAACGAGGATATTCGCAGCGGCAAAGCAGTCGCCGCCGTTGTTTCCGGTACCCGCGAGAAATACGATAGACCTTTCCTCGGGCGCGGAATTATCCTCCTTGCGGCAGTAATCGTCGATAAGACCGGCAAGAGCCTTTCCGGCATTTTCCATAAGCTGTTTTTTAGAGACTCCCAGCTTTTCAGACTTGTCTTCGATTTTTGACATTTGCTTTGGTGTGACTACCCTCATTGTAAAAACCTCCTTATTAGAAATTAGATATTTAGAGATAAGAAATCAGATGCTCAGGGAGTGCAGGTTAGAGTGGTGGGGCGGCTTATAACCGACCGAAGAAAGATTCAGTCCCTCGACTCATACTTTAACCTTGTAGGCAGAGCTCGTTTTATATTCTCCAGTATACGCTCGTCGGGAGCGAATATGAGCCTTGTAGTGCCGTATTCCTCATGCTCGAAATCGGCGTAATATTCGTGCGAGGCGATATTATCCGAGGCAATGACGACTGTCATGTCATCAGTTTCCTCCATGCCGTCGGTATACTTTCCGAATGCAGTGAATTTTTTAATGTCTGCCGTGATCATTCCGGAGCGCTTTCTTTTTGCGATTATCTTATCCACGTCGAGCTCGCCGTTTGTGAAGGTGTATTCATATTCAACATATGAGTTCTGAACGAGGAAATATGTTCCGTATCCTGCGGCGACGGCGAGCAGGAATCCCAGCAGAGCCATGAGCGGTCTTGTGAGCTGGAGCAGAGCAAGTCCGGTAAGAGAGAACGTGAAAAGTACTCCGACGGCGAGCGTCAGTATGCGTCTGGTTTTGTCGGCAGAGGTCTCACTGCGCTTTACGAGCTGTTCCGCAAAATTATCCATATTATCAGTATCTCCGTTCCATTAATAGTGCCTTTCGGCAATTTTTACACAAACTTTTCATCATATAAAGCTGTATATATAATATAATATCACAAAATTTAGCATAATTCAATAAAAGTACTTGATTTTTTTTTATTTTAAGTTTATAATATGTGTATAACCCAGAGACTGAGAGAGTAGGTTCGGGATATGTCCGCAGAGAGGAACGGTAAGGTGCGAGCGTTCCGGCAAAAGACGGGCTGAAGTTCACTCACGAGGGGCGGGGCGGAAGCGTGCCGGCGAGGTTCGGGCGTGGTAGGCTCTGACGTAGGTCTGCGTTAAAGACAAGAGAGTGTCGGCTCTCCTGACAATGGGTGGTTATAAGCAAGGTTTTAATGTCTTGTCCTGTTGGACAGGGCTTTTTTATTTATGCAGGCACAATTAGGCGGTTTACGCCGCAAATATTATTTATGAGGTGAAAAAATGAAAGAACAGCTGAAAAAAATTCAGGCTCAGGCAGAGCAGGAGCTCTCATCATGCACTGATATCAAGGCGCTTGACGAGCTGAGGATAAAATTCCTCGGCAAAAAGGGCGAGCTCACCGCTATCCTGAAGCAAATGGGCAAGCTTACCCCCGAGGAAAGACCCGTTATAGGTCAGCTTGCAAATCAGGTTAGGGCTGATATTGAGGAGGCTCTCGCCACGAGAATGAACTTCCTCAAGGCAAATGCACAGGAGGCAAAACTCAAAGAGGAGACTATCGACATAACTCTCCCCGGAAATTACGCTCCGTTCGGCAAGCTCCACCCGCTCACAAAGGTCGAGAACGAGATACGAGAGATATTCATGGGCATGGGCTTTGAGATAGCAGACGGTCCCGAGATAGACGATGATTATCACGTTTTCGAGGCGCTCAATCTCCCCCCCGACCACCCTGCACGCGACACGCAGGATACCTTCTATATCGAAGGTACGGACGAGACCGTTCTTCTGCGTACACAGACATCTTCGGTGCAGGTACACGTTATGGAGAACCAGAAGCCTCCGATACGCATAATCTCGCCGGGACGTGTTTTCCGCTCAGACGCAGTGGACGCGACGCATTCGCCCCTTTTCCACCAGATAGAGGGTCTCGTCGTTGACGAGGGCATAACGATGAGCGACCTCAAGGGAACACTTGAAATGCTCATGAAGAAGCTTTACGGAAACGAGTGCAAGCTTCGCTTCCGTCCCCACCACTTCCCGTTCACCGAGCCGAGCTGCGAGGTGGATATAAGCTGCTTCAACTGCGGCGGTGAGGGCTGCTCAATGTGCAAGGACGAGGGATATATCGAGCTCCTCGGAGCGGGTATGGTACACCCGAAGGTGCTCGAGAACTGCGGTATCGACCCCGAAAAATACTCGGGCTTCGCATTCGGTCTCGGACTTGAGCGTATGGTAATGGGACGCTACGACATCAACGACCTGCGTCTGCTCTACGAGAACGATGTACGCTTCTTGGATCAGTTCTGATGAACAGTGAGCTGTACAGGAACATTATCCGCTGCAAGAATGATACAAGGCGCGAGATAGCGATACACGCGGCGGTCTGTTTGATCTTGGCAGTCTTGTGTGTATTTGGCTTTCTGGGAGTGAAAAGCACCGAGAGCCTTGGATCAGCGATAGGCTTTGCGCTCGCATTTGCAATCGGACTTGGAGTTTACGCCTTTTTCAGCATAAGAAAAATGAAAGGTAATATCGCCCTGAACCGCAAGCGAGAGGAGCGGCTGAACGCTCTCAGCGAGGCTCAGCTTGCCGCTCTCGATACCGAAATAGAAGGCTCGCAGATACAGTATAAGACCTTTTATCTGCTTGAGGAATACTTCTATGCTCCAAAATACAAACTCCTTATCCGCTATGACGAGATACGCGAGTTCAAGAACGTCATACACAGTACAAACGGTATCAAGGACAGTATATTCATTGTTATCACCGATACGGACGGATATCTGTTTGAAATAAGCGTTAAGCAGTGGAAGGAATACTATAAATATTGCAATTCGACAGCCGCGGCTGTACATGATAAGCAGCAGCAAAATATTAATTGAAAGGAATAATGATATGAATTTATCAATGAAATGGCTCGCCGACTACGTTAAAGCCGATGTGCCGATAAAGGAATACTGTCATGCGCTCACGATGAGCGGCTCAAAGGTGGAGTGCTATGAGACCGAGGGCAAGGAGATATCCAACGTCGTTGTCGGAAAGATACTCTCCGTTGTGCCGCACGAAAACTCCGATCACCTCGTCGTTTGTCAGGTCGAGGTCGGAAAGGACGCTCCTATTCAGATAGTAACGGGAGCTTCAAATGTAAATGCAGGGGACATCGTTCCCGTAGCTCTTGACGGTTCGACCCTTCCCGGTGGCATAAAGATCAAGAAAGGCAAGCTGCGCGGAGTAGAGTCCAACGGAATGCTCTGCTCGCTCGGTGAGCTTGGTCTGGATAAGAGGGACTTTCCCTACGCTATAGAGGACGGCATTTTCATCATGCAGGAGGAATGCGAGACAGGTCAGGACATTCAGTCCGCTATCGGTCTCAACGATACGTCTGTTGAGTTCGAGATAACCTCCAATCGCCCCGACTGCCTCAGTGTTACGGGACTTGCCCGCGAGACCGCTGCAACATTTGATCTGCCTCTGAATATCCCCGCACCTGAATTCAAGGGCGTTGACGGAGACATAAACGAGCTCCTCAAGGTGGATATACACAATGCAGAGAAGTGTAAGCGCTACTGTGCAGGTATCGTTAAAAACGTAAAGATAGAGCCCTCGCCGCGCTGGATGAGAGAGCGTCTGCGTGCAAGCGGCGTTCGCCCTATCAATAATTTTGTTGACATCACAAACTATGTGATGCTCGAATACGGTCAGCCCATGCACGCATTTGACCTGCGCTACGTGGAGGGAGCTCACATAAATGTGCGCAATGCGAAAAACGGCGAAAAGATAATGACCCTCGACGGCGTTGAGCGCGAGCTCACCGAGGATATGCTCGTTATCGCAGACGAGAAAAAGCCTGTTGCTGTTGCAGGCGTTATGGGCGGAGAATACAGCGGTATCATGGACGATACAACGACTGTCGTTTTCGAGTCGGCATACTTTGAGCCAACTCAGGTAAGGCGCACATCAAAGGCACTCAAGCTAAAATCCGACGCCTCTGCGCGCTACGAAAAGGGCGTTGATCCGCTTATCTCAATGATCTGCCTGAAGAGAGCGTTCCAGCTCGTTGAAGAGCTCGGCGCGGGCGAAGTGCTCAATACTGTCATCGACTGCGACCATTCGGACTACAAGCCCTCCAAAGTAGAGTTCAGCGCAGACTGGATAAATAATTTCCTCGGCACGGATATCTCCGAGGCGAATATGAAGGAATATCTCGGCAGACTCGGCTTCACTTTTGAAGGAGATAATGTGGTGGCTCCGTCATTCCGTATCGACATCGAGTGCAAGGCGGATATTGCAGAGGAGGTAGCTCGTATCTACGGCTACAATAACATTCCCTCGACTGATTTCCGCGGAGTTGCAAGAGCAGAATTTACCGAGGAGCAGAAATTTATCCGCACCCTGAGAAATGCGGCTGTTGCACTCGGAGGCTATGAGATAGCGACATATTCATTCGTTTCGCCCAAGTATTTTGACAAGATAAAGCTTCCCGAGGACAGCAAGCTGCGCAATGCAGTGAAGATAGTGAATCCTCTCGGCGAGGATACAAGCGTAATGCGCACTTCGATCATTCCGTCAGTGCTCGATGTACTCTCGTTCAACTATAATAACCGTAACGAGAAAGCCTGCCTGTTCGAGATAAGCAAGGAGTACCTGCCTGCAGCGGAGGAAAAGCCGTTCATCAACGGAAATATCCTTGCGAACAGCGGCAATGAAAAGCACCGCTATGAGTACTCGCTCCCCGACGAGCCTCAGAGGCTTACCGTGGGAATGTACGGCGGCGAGGCTGACTTCTATACCTTAAAGGGAATGATAGAGCAGCTTCTCGGCGAGCTGAAAATAAGCGGCTATGAGTATATCCGTGCAAACGACAGCGGCGCTTTTGACGAAAAATATGCATTCCACCCCGGCAGAAGTGCTGTCATCGTGCGTGACGGCAAGGCTCTCGGGATCATGGGCGAGATACACCCCGAGGTTCAGGAAACGTACGGAATAGGCGTCAAGACCTACGTTGCAAAACTGAATATCCCCGAGCTCATGGAGGCTGCTGCGGACAAGATCACCTATCAGCCGCTGCCTAAGTTCCCGGCGACTACACGCGACCTGAGTATCATCTGCGACGACGAGACTCCTGTTGCCGAGCTTGAAAAGGCTATCAAGGGAGCAGTCGGAAAGATACTCGAAAAGGTGACCCTCTTTGATGTGTACAAGGGCAAGCAGATAGAGAGCGGCAAAAAGAGCGTTTCGTACTCAATTTCGATGCGCTCGCACGACGGCACTCTCACCGACGAGCAGGCTGACGGTGCAATGAAAAAAGCGCTCAAGGCGCTTGCTGCTATCGGAGCAGAGCTCAGAAGCTGATGATAATAAAAGGGCGGACATAACTATAATGCCTATATACGAGCTTTAAGTGTATTATTGACGAGGATCCTTTTTCCGCATAAATATCGTAGATATCAACAAGTCCTCAAAGTGTAAAGCTTTGAGGACTTTCTGCTATTATTATGGAAATTCTTTATTCATTTGAATAGGGAGTCACCGAGCTTATAGCACAAAAGATTTTTAGCAAGGAATTTTGAAGCATTTCCGACTTGCAGCTGAGCAATTATGAATAAACTGTAAACAATTCTCTTTCTGCTTGACTTTGCTATTTCAAAGTTATATACTAAATTTAGCACTCTAAGACACAGAGTGCTAAACATTGCCCACGGAGATGATTTTATGGAAACAAAACAGTTCAAGGCGGAGTCCAAACGACTCCTCGAAATGATGATCCACTCTATTTATACACATAAGGAGATCTTCCTGCGAGAGCTCATATCAAATGCCAGCGACGCTATCGACAAGCTCTACTTCAAGTCCCTGACCGATGATAAGGTAGGGCTCGGCAAGGATGATTTTGCTATATGGATAACCGCCAATAAGGACGCAAGAACGCTGAAGATCGCAGATAACGGTATCGGCATGACCGAGGAAGAGCTCGAAAACAACCTCGGTACTATCGCCAACAGCGGTTCGCTTAAATTCAAGACTGAGAACAAGCTCGATGATGACAGCCAGATCATCGGACAGTTCGGCGTTGGCTTCTACTCGGCATTCATGGTCGCAAAAAAGGTCACCGTTATCTCGAAGGCTTACGGCAGCGACAAGGCTTACCGCTGGGAGTCAGAGGGAGTTGACGGCTACACGATAACTGAGGACGAGAAAAAGTCCGCCGGTACAGAAATAATCCTCGAGCTCATCGACGATACCGACGATGAGAGCTATTCCGAGTTCCTCGACCAGTACAGATTAAAGTCGCTCGTTAAAAAGTACTCCGACTATATCCGCTTCCCCATAAAAATGGAAGTCACCCACAGCCGCCCCAAGGAGCAGACCGAGGATGAAAAGGAGCAGAACAAGGCGCCCGAATATGAGGAGTATATCGAGATCGAGACTCTCAACAGCATGGTCCCGCTGTGGAAAAAGAACAAGTCCGAGCTCAAGGACGAGGACTACAAGCACTTCTACACCGAGAAGTTCTACGATTACAACGAGCCGTTAAGGTACGCTCATGTCAAGAATGAGGGCAACGCCAACTATGACGCTCTTCTTTATATTCCGTCAAAGGCTCCGTTCGACTACTACTCAAAGGAGTATGAAAAGGGCTTGCAGCTCTACTCAAACGGCGTGCTTATCATGGAGAAATGCGCCGACCTGCTGCCTGATTATTTCAGCTTTGTAAAGGGTCTTGTAGACTCGGAGGATCTCTCGCTCAACATCTCGCGTGAAATGCTCCAGCACGACCGTCAGCTCAAGGTCATCGCAAAGAGCATCGAGAAAACTATCAGCAGCGAGCTGAAAAAAATGCTCAAAAACGAGCGCGAAAAGTATGAGGAGTTCTGGCAGGCATTCGGTTTGCAGCTCAAATACGGCATTTACAGCGATTACGGAATGAATAAGGACAAGCTGCAGGATCTTCTGCTGTTCACCTCGTCAAAGGAGAAAAAGCTCGTGACGCTCGATGAGTACGTAACCGGAATGCGCGAGGAGCAAAAGTACATTTACTACGCTTCGGGCGAGAGCATTGCGCGTATCGAGCAGCTCCCGCAGACCGAGCTCGTGATCGAAAACGGCTTCGAGATACTCTACCTAACCGACAGCGTTGATGAATTCGCAGTAAAGACTCTTCACACATATAAGGACAAGGAGTTCCGCTCAGTCTCCGCCGACGATCTCGGTATCGACAATACCGAAAAACAGGAGGAGATAAAGGCTAAGGAGGAGGAAAGCTCCGAGCTCCTGAGCGAGCTTGCAAAGGCTCTTGACGGCAAGGTGGCAAAGGTAATCCTTTCGCAGAGGCTTAAGTCCCACCCCGTATGCCTCACGAGCGAGGGAGAGATATCACTCGAAATGGAAAAGGTGCTCAATTCTATGCCCACCGATCAGAAAGTCCACGCGCAGAGGGTACTGGAAATAAATCCCGGGCACGAGATCTTCGGCAAGCTAAAGGCTATAAACGAAGCGGGCGATAAGGATAAGCTCACCAAGTATGCCCAGCTTCTCTACACTCAGGCGCTGCTCATTGAAGGCATGAGTATCGAAAATCCCGTTGAGTTCTCAAACCTTATCTGCGAACTTATGTAATACATTTTTCAAAGACTGCCGCTGTATGCCGGCAGTCTTTTCTTCCCACTTGACATTCTCTATAAAATAGTATATAATCAGCGTATAAAATAAACACCTTAAACGAAAAGCAAGGCAGGAGGAAAAATATGAAAAAACTTTTATCGCTGCTCGTTTCGGCAGCAATAGGTCTTACCTCAATGAGCGCTATGTCATGCTCGTCAGCCGATAAAACTTCCGAAGCTCAGGGCAAGAACATAGTCCTTTTCGGAGACAGCATCGCCGCAGGATACAGCAGAAATAACACAGTTGAATATAACTACGGCGAGATATGCGCCGATTACCTCGGGGGAGAAGCCGCAAACTATGCGGTTTCAGGAGATACTACTGACGACCTTATCGAAGTGATCGCCGCTCTCGATGATACTCAGAAAAACACCGTCGCCGATGCCGACTATATAATAATATCTGCCGGCGGAAACGACATTATCCACTACGCTTCAAAGTTCATTCTCGAGTATGCTGCGAAAAAAGGCTTCCTCAACGAAGGCTTTACTGCGGATATGATACCCGATGAACCGTCATTCACTACGCTCATGCTCATGCTCAATATCAATGGCGAGGGCGGACTTATGGAATATGCAAGCTCAGGCTTCACTGCGGTAAGCGACCTCGCAACACAGCTGAGAACGCTTGCAAACAATCTGCGTCTCAACAGTGGGACATATGACGGATACATCATCAATCATATCATTCCCGGTCTCAGTACCGCCGTTGATGATATCAGAGCAATAAACCCCGACGCTCCGATAATCATACAGACAATTTACAATCCTATTGAGATATCTCCCGAATATATCGCTGAACACTATGGCAGCAACAGCGACTATGCAACAATGGTCGGTCAGCTCCGACTTAACTGTGAAAATATCATGAACACCTTCAAGAGTGAGCTCAATACCTATGCAGCTTCGGCAGACAATGTCAAGGTGGCTGATGTTCTTTACGAGTTCAGAGGACTTGATGACTCAGTAACTCCTAATAACGCAAATCCCGGCTACGCCTACTACTTCACAGATATGCAGTCCGGCAGCCTCCAGACTGCGGACTTTCACCCGAATCAAAAAGGTCACCTCGCTATAGCTTCCATAATTCTCAAAACTATAGGTGACCTCCACGATGATAACGGACTTCTTTCAAAGATATATGAAGGTCTTGATGATAAGGACGATTATCCGGAGATCCCTCTTGCCACTTACAAGGAAGTCGCAGGAAATTATACTGCTCCTATAGATACTACTACAACTACGACAACCACGACAACTACTACCACATCTGTGACTTCAACCACGACCACGACTGCCTCCTCTGTGACTTCTACGACAACGACTACTACAGATATCAGAAAATCTTCGCTTCTCGGCGACGCTGACGGCAATGACGTAGTTGACGGCAGAGACGCTTCACTGGTGTTGACTCATTACGCTATGACCTCTACCGGCAAGGATGGTATCATTGCAGATGAGCAGTATCTCATAAATGCCAATTATGACCTTAATGACGTCATTGACGGAAGAGACGCTTCGGCTATCCTCACTTATTATGCCCAGCAGTCGGTTCAGGTCAAAGCCTGACACATATAAGGGCGGACAATAACCATGATACTAATATAGAAGATAATGCATACTACCGGAGGAAAACCTTTCTGATATAAGACGTTCTTAACGAAAAGCAAAACCGAATAGAACAAGAGCTGATACTTAATGTCCGCTCAAAAACTAAAAATCGGCTTTAAAAGCTATATTGAGCCGATTTTTAGTTGTCAAAGTGCAAGAAAAGACAAGATATTGACAGTTTTTCTTGCACTTTGTTTTTCCCTAAAGGGCAAAATGAGCTTGGCAGCAAGAAATGTGACGCGCAAATTCCCTATATTATAAAGAATTTGCGCTCCCCGAACGAAGTTCGGGGCAATAACTGCCTTACGGTGGTTATTGAGGACACATTACTTACAATTATGTAGGTATCAGCCTGTTTTTATGTAAAAGTGAAACGATTTAAATACTGTATGGAATAGCGTTTGGAGAAAAATTTTTGAAAAGGGGTTGACAAATGGATATAGACGTGATATAATATAATCATACCAATCATATAGGAAATATAGAAAATGAATCAAGGGGTGAGAAATGTGACTGATATGCGCGCTAAACGATGTTGAAGCAGTAAGGATAACAAAAAGCTAAGCGATGTTCAAGCTTCGTCAAATGCATGAAGTCATTCAATAAATAACTTATATAAAGGAGTAATTACTATGAAAACATATCAGAAGATCACAGACCTTATCGGCGGTACACCTATCCTCGAGCTCGCAAATCTTGAAAAGAATCTCGGTCTTGAGGCTACTATCCTCGCAAAGCTCGAATACTTCAACCCCGCGGGAAGCGTTAAGGACAGAATTGCCAAGGCTATGATAGACGACGCAGAGGCTAAGGGTCTCCTCAAGCCCGGCAGCGTTATCATCGAGCCCACCAGCGGTAATACCGGAATCGGACTTTCCTCAGTTGCAGCTTCGCGCGGATATCGCCTTATCATCACAATGCCCGAGACCATGAGCATTGAGCGTCGCAATCTTATGAAGGCATATGGTGCCGAGCTCGTTCTTACCGAAGGCGCAAAGGGCATGAAGGGCGCTATAGCAAAGGCTGAGGAGCTTGCTAAAGAGATCCCCGGAAGCTTCATTCCTTCACAGTTCACAAACCCCGCAAATCCTGCGATCCACGAGAAGACAACAGGCGTTGAGATCTGGAATGATACCGACGGCAAGGTGGATATATTTGTTGCAGGTGTCGGAACAGGCGGAACTATCAGCGGCGTCGGCGCATATCTGAAGTCTCAGAATCCCAATGTCAAGGTCGTTGCAGTTGAGCCCAAGAGCTCACCTGTACTTTCAGAGGGTACAGCAGGTCCTCACAAAATTCAGGGTATCGGCGCAGGTTTCGTTCCCGAGACTCTAAATACAACTATCTATGATGAGATAATCACCGTTGCTAATGAGGACGCATTCGAGACAGGCAGAACCATTGCAAGAAATGACGGCGTTCTGGTAGGAATTTCCTCTGGTGCAGCTGTATGGGCAGCTATCCAGCTTGCAAAGCGTCCCGAGAACAAGGGCAAGAAAATCGTTGCTCTTCTTCCCGACACAGGTGAGAGATATCTCTCTACTCCTATGTTTGAATAAGCCATTCATAAAGATATATGACCTCCTGAAAACAGAAAACCAGCCGTGCCTTTTATGGTGCGGCTGGTTTTTATTTGGCAGATGCCTATAGTCAGCTTGCGCTGTCATTTATTGTTAGTTTGGAAAGGATCTGATCCTAATGAGCTCAGCAGGCGATCATATGCAGTAATCGTTTCCGTACATATAAAGATTGTGTTCGATTATGCTCTGTATCGTGATCCCGTCGAGATACTCAGTGACCTGCTTGTAAAGTCCTTCCCAGACATAGAGTGTGGAGCACTCACTTGCACGGGGACATTCATTGGTGGCAGCCTCAAGGCATGCAACGGGAGCGAGACTGCCTTCTGTAGCTCGCAGCACATCGCCGACAGTTATCTCATCGGGTTTTCTTGCGAGCATATATCCGCCCTTGTTGCCGCGGTTCGTTCTGAGTATGCCGCTTTTGTTCATTAGCGGCACTATCTGTTCGAGGTATTTTTTTGAGATGTTTTGCCGCTCGGCAATGTCTTTCAGTGAAACATATCCGTCTTCACTGTGAATTGCGAGATCGTAGAGCATACGCAGCGCATACCTTCCCTTGGTTGATATTTTCATTATACTTCCGCCTCCGTTTTCGTCGGTATTTCACTTAGAATAATTAATGTCTGTTTTGCCCGCCAGCGCAAAATGAGCTTGACGTCAAGAAATGCGATGCGAAAAATCCCTGTATTACAAAGAATTTACGCTCCCCGAACGAAGTTCGGGGAAATAACCGCCTCACAGCGGTTATTGAGTATACATTAATTATAACATAGGTTTACTATGTTTTCAAGTGGAAATTCATATTATTTTCGTATGAATTTATTATGCATAAAAACGGAGCAGAAGATGACAAGATTTAGTGATAACTAACAAAAAAAGCTTGATTTTATAAAAATAATGTGATATAATACATTCAACAGGGAAAGACATTCCCGAATAATAAACGGAGGTGCTATTATGGCATATATTATTTCAGACGATTGTTTAAGCTGCGGCGCTTGTGAAGCAGAGTGCCCCGTTAGCGCTATATCAGAGGGCGATGGAAAGTATGTTATCGACGCTGATACTTGTGTAGAGTGCGGTGCTTGCGCAGGAGTATGTCCTGTTTCAGCTCCTTCAGCTGAATAATTTTTATGAAATCAGAGCGGTTCCGGTTAGGGACCGCTCGTTTTTATGCTTTTTGTAGTTTTTTTACAAAATCTATTGACTTTCATCAAGAAAACAGTTATAATGTTGGTATCAAGTGAATTAGGATAATTAATTCATTTTTATGAAAGGTGTTGAAAAATCATGGGAAAATTTGTTATCAAAGCTACAAAAACAGGCTATACGTTTAGTCTTAAGGCTGCAAACGGGCAGGTCATCGCAGTAGGCGGCGAGGTCTACAACAGCCTTGCTTCCGTAAAAAACGGTATCGCAAGCGTTGCCAAGAACGCTCCTATAGCAAATCTTGAGGATCAGACTATAAGCGGTTTTAAGACCGAGACTAATCCTAAATTCGAGATCTATAAAGATAAAGCCGGTGAGTTCAGATTCAGGCTCAAGGCGAAAAACGGCGAGATAATCGCCGCAAGTGAGGGGTATGTCAAGAAGGATAGCTGCAAAAACGGAATTGCAAGCGTTCGCAAAAATGCTGTTGATGCCCCTGTTACCGAACCCGATGATAAGTAATGTGTCCTCAATAACCGCCGTAAGGCGGTTATTGCCCCGAACTTCGTTCGGGGAGCGCAAATTCTTTATAATATAGGGAATTTGCGCGTCACATTTCTTGATGTCAAGCTCATTTTGCCCTAAAGGGCAAAACAAAGTGCAAGAAAAACTATCAATATCTTTGTTTTTTCTTGCACTTTGACAACTAAAAATTGGCTTTAAAAAGCTATATTAAACCAATTTTTAGTTGTTGAGCAGACATTAATTAAGAAGCTATTTGATTATGCCATTGCGGACGACCGCAAGGATCGCCTCTGCGATTATAAAATCTGATACCTCAAATATTAATGTACTGTGTGATGTCGTCCCTCATGCGGATAGCCTCACGGCGGGCTGCCTTGGCGAAGTCGCGGTCGTCGCAGCCCTCCTTTTTGTATGCACACATTACGGCGCGCGAGGAGTTGACTATCGCTCCGAGTCCTTTCTCATCGAAAGCGCCCTTTAAGCCTTCAGCTCCGCCGCCCTGCGCGCCGTAGCCGGGCACAAGGAACATCGTGTGCGGAAGTCGCTGACGAAGCTCGGTGAGCATTTCGGGATACGTCGCGCCGACAACAGCTCCAACGTCGGAATAGCCATACTTCCCTATTGCCTCACTGCCCCACTTTTCACACATATCCCCCATTGCCTCGTATATCGTCCTGCCGTCGGCAAGCTTCATGTCCTGAAGCTCTCCGGAAGAAGGGTTAGAAGTCTTGACGAGGACATATATTCCCTTGTCGCGCTCGCGGCACACCTTCAGAAGCGGGGATATACCGTCAGTTCCGAGGTAGCCGTTTACCGTAAGAGCGTCTGCGCCGAAAGGCTCAACGTCGTTGTCGTCGCCGATAGTCACCGAGCCGAGATGCGCATTTGTGTATGCCTCCATAGTCGCGCCGATATCATTTCTCTTGCCGTCGGTGATAACGAACATTCCGTTGAGCTTTGCGTAGCGGATAGTGCGCTCCATTGCCTTTATACCGTAGTGTCCGTACATCTCGTAGTAAGCTGCCTGCGGCTTGATAGCGGGAACTATATCGTGTATCTCGTCAATTATCATCTGATTGAAGGCAAATATAGCCTTTGCAGCAGCCTTAAGGGTCCAGCCGTCGTCATCGAGATAACGGCGCTGTATGTATTCGGGAACATATTCAAGCTTAGGGTCGAGACCCACCACCGTGGGATTTTTGAGTTCGATTATTCTTTCGATCAGTCTGTCAAATGACATTTTCACATCTCCCTTTCATCAAATCTTATAATTCCTTTGGATATAGTTACAAGCGGCTTGCCCGTGAGGGTCATGCCCTTGAAAACCGTATTGTGTGACTTTGAGTGGAGCTTCTCGGGCTCAACCACCCATTTTTTGTTAATGTCCGCAATAATGAGATCGGCAGTCTTGCCGGCCTGTATCGCAGGCACATCGAGACCGAGGATACGTCTCGGATTCACACACATTAGCTCGACCACCCTTTTCAGCGTTATCTCGCCTGTGTGGTAAAGAGCAGTCAGAGTCGCCGCGAGCGAGGTCTCCAGTCCGACAACGCCGTTGGGAGCAGTCCCGAAGTCTGCTTTTTCCTCAGCGGCATGAGGCGCGTGGTCGGTGATTATACAGTCTATTGTGCCGTCCTTTATCGCCCCGATTATAGCCCTGACGTCGGTAGAAGTTCTCAGCGGCGGATTCATTCGATAATCCGCATCGCGCTTCATAAGGAGCTCGTCCGTGAGCATGAAGTAGTGCGGAGCGGTCTCGCAGGTAACCCTGACGCCTCTTGACTTTGCAAAACGTATCATCGCCGCACTGCCCTCTGTAGAGACATGGCAGATATGTATTCTCGCATTCACTGATGAAGCAAGTATCATCTCTCGCGCAGTGATGTAGTCCTCAGAGGCTCGGTCCATGCCCCTTACGCCGAGCTTTTCAGAGGTCTCGCCCTTATTGATTATACCGCCGTTTATAATGCTCAGATCCTCGCAATGGGAAGCCACAAGAAGTCCGTTCTTGTTGGAGAGTTCGAGTGCCTGCCTCATCTGCTCGGCGTTCTCGACAGGGCGTCCGTCATCGGAAATACAAATGCATCCCGCAGCCTTTAACGCCTCATAGTCGCACAGACCGTTTCCACTCATACCATTTGTAATGCAGCCCACGGGATAGACCTCAACGCCCGTTCCCTCCGCCTTGTCAATGATATAGCGGATAGTCTCGGGATTGTCGCACGGCGGCTTGGTATTGGGCATTGCAAGGACTCCCGTAACGCCGCCCGCAAGAGCAGCAGCACAGCCCGTGAGGATATCCTCCTTGTGGGTCTGACCCGGATCGCGGAAATGAACGTGCATATCAAATAACGACGGCATTAGCACAAGATCGGTACCATCGATGAACTGGTCGGCACCACTGCGGATATTCTCGCCTACCTCGGCAATGACTCCGCCGTCTATCAGAACGTCGGTAACTTTATCGGTCTTTGTATCAACAGCACGGATATTTTTAATGAGTATTGATGACATTTCAGTCCTCCTTTTCTGATTTATCGAAGATACAGACGGAGTCAGCTCCGTCAAGCTCTTTTACCGAGACCTTCACAACCTCACTGTGAGAGGTAGGAAGATTCTTCCCCACATAATCGGGGCGTATCGGAAGTTCTCTGTGTCCCCTGTCAATAAGCACGGCAAGCTGTATCGAACGCGGACGTCCTCTCTTGATAAGAGCGTCTATCGCCGCGCGGGAGCTTCTTCCGGTAAATATAACGTCGTCAACTATTACCACGTTTTTATCCTTTATACCAAACGGTATATCAGTATTTTCCAAGCGATCCCCGACCGTAATATCGTCCCTGTATGGAGTAATATCAAGTGCCCCGAACGGAACAGATGTCTTTTCGAGCTCGGAAAGCTTTTGCGCGATACGTCTTCCTATAGGCACGCCGCGCGAGAGTATACCCACAACGCACAATCCCTCAACGCCCTTGTTATGCTCGATTATTTCATAGGAAATTCGCGCTATAGCGCGTCCTACGGCTTTATCGTCCATGATGATGCGTTTAGTCTCCAAAAATACCCCTCCTATCAAAAATGCCCCCTGCGCGGCAGGGAGCATACTTATAGTTATAGCTACAGCATAGTTATACAAGAAACACTCGCCTTGCCGACCTCACAGGATCGAATTAAAGGACATCAATAATATTTTTTATATTATATCACATATTTTGCGCAAAGTCAACAGGCGCAAAGGGGATTTTCTCATTTCCGCCGCACAAACCTGCCGCCCTGAGGCATCATTTTTTGGTGAAGTTGTTCAGAACTATCTCAAGAACTCCGTCAAGTATCGCGGCAATAGGCCATATTATCCAGCTTATGTGCCAGTTCATAGTGATAAAGCTGTAACCGAGGTATATCGCAAGCACAACAAGCCAGTATATCCCTTTTATTGCCTCCGTTTTTTCATTCTTTTTCCGTTTGTAGCGTTTTTCCGCGAGCATCAGAGAGAAACCTCTGTTTATCACAGATGACCACACTATCAGGAATACTCCTGCTGCCACTAACAGGAAAAGCAGCACCGGTGCAAGTTCTTCCGCTATCCACGAACTGCTGCTGTAAAACGAGTCTGAAATTATCGGCGGAGTCACGGACACTATACAAAGCACCACACCAATAATAAGCGAGCGAGTGCGTGTCGGGTAAAATTTCTCATGCTGCGCCTTTACCATTCCCGAAACGCCGTATTCGGTGTCAATCGCCTCTTCGCGGATAGCGCGGTAAGGCTTCATCATAGAATCGGCTGCTATAAAAAGTGCCACCGCAGCGGCTATAAAAATGAACAGCAAGGTCACGCCAAACCCTTCAAAGAAACTGCTGTCACTGCCGGCTCCATCAAAGAGTATAGGCGGAGTTACAGACAATATGCACAATGCGACGCCCGATGCAATAAACAGAGCGCGTTTTCGGTTTGCTTCAAGAAAGCCGTTAGCCTCCTCCATGGATACCCTGTAAAGAGGCTCAGAATTCTCTCCGATCTCGTCGGCGACTAAAGTCTCGGGAAGCTTTGATGTATCTATCTCGTCCTTCAGCAAGTAGTCTGTCGAGACTCCGAACAGCTCCGACAGCTGTAAAATGCGATTGAGGTCGGGAGTGGACTGTGCGCTCTCCCACTTCGAGACTGCCTGACGGCTGACATTAAGCTTCTCCGCAAGCTCCTCCTGTGACATTCCCGCACGTTTTCTCAGCTCGATTATTTTATCTGCAAGTATCATATAGTTTTCCTCCTTTTATCCTGTGTGACTGTCACTGTCTGCATTTTACCACAAAAAATGCCGGTTGCGCAATAAAGCAGACCTTGCAATTTGTCAACCTGCGGTTGCATTGGCTGTATTTCGGGAAATTTTGAGTGCAAATAGAATCAGGCAGTCTGTACCGACTGCCCTGTCATGATTCATTTAGATTTCTTTTTCCTGTCCTTTTTCAGCTTATGCTTCACTAAAACCGCAGCTGTCAGGGCGGCAGCTTTCGCCGCATTCTTGACGATCGTTTTCGTATCATACTTCGTCCGGACATCAGGTGCTTCAACTGCCTTGTCAAGGGTACCTGCCCCTGCTGTCTTTGCCGAACCGAAACCAAAAGTAAACTTATCGCCGATGTTTTTTTCAAATTCCATTATTGCTCCTCCGTTATCGGCTCCGCGATGAGAAATTTTATCTTCTTCCCCTCGTCTGTGAACATTTTTTCATGCTCAGTCACGAAATTCTCATAAAGGCTTTCGCTGTGCAGATCATGGGTCTTGTACTTTATCCTGTAGCCCGCTTCTGAGAAATACTCGAACGATTCCTCGAAAAGCTCGTCGTCATCGGTCTTGAACCAAAGCTCTCCCCTCAGGAATTTCTTATAATTGAGAAGCTGCCTTGTATGAGTCAGGCGGCGTTTCTTGTGTTTCTTCTTAGGCCACGGATTGCAGAAATTGATATATATCCTGTCCGCACGGTCATTTTCGTCCCACGCAAGCTCAAGCCTCTCAATGTTCTGTATCGCTATACGCACATTATCGGGCGCTTCACCTTTTTCCTTATAAGCAGCTTCGAGCTTTCTCTTTGCGAGAACGAGCATTTCATTCTTTATATCCATAGCAATGAAATTTATATCCATGTGTGCAGGAGCTGCCTGTGAGATGAATCCGCCCTTTCCGCAGCCAAGCTCGACATAAAGAGGTCTTTCGGGATAATCAAAGAGCTCGCACCAATGCCCCTTCTGCTGCTGCGGCTCGGGTATATAAAACGGACAAGCCTCAAGTTCGGGCTTTGCCCATGGTTTGTGACGTATTCGCATACATGACCTCCGTTATAATTCATTATATCTTAGTATAACATATAAGTGATAGAAAAGCAATGAATCGCGCCTAAAAATTTAAGTCTCTTGTTTTTATAACGCGATATTCCGGCGCGGGCTCCGCGCTATAGCATATTACCCAAGAAAAAGCAATAAATCGCCCGGAAAAGCTCCCTCTTTTCAGAGATTTACGCTGTAAAGCCTTGTACTGAAATAAAGGACGCCTTTAAAATAAAGACGTTCCATTGTTTAATTATTCTCCCATTCTCGCTCTGATATACTTTTCAAGATAGTCGATAGTACCATCTATTCCGAGACGAGTACTGTTGATGCAAATGTCATAGAGCCTTGAATCGCCCCAATCTCCCGAGCAATGGTAATTATGATAACGCTTTCTCTTTTTGTCCTTTTTAGTAATGAACTCCTTTGCGGATTCCTCGTCAAGCTCGTATATCTCCATAACGCGCTTTATCTTTGCGTCCATATCAGCGAGAATGAAGAGAGAGCAAAGTCCCTTGTAGGATTTGAGCTTTGACTCGGAGCAGCGTCCGACTACAACGAACGATTCGCCGCTCTTTGCCTTTTCCTCAATGAAATTGAACTGCATTTCCGCAATATTGTCCTCAATAGAGTTGCTGTAGCCTCTCACAGAGCGCGACCATATCCTGTGTTTGGGATTTTCGTTGTACTTTTCTATTTCCTCCGGAGTAAGACCCGTTTTTTCCGCTATCTCAGTAATAAGGTGGCGGTCATAAAGCGGTATATCGAACCTCTTTGCCAGCGCCTCAGCGATGACACGTCCGCCGCTGCCGAATTCACGTCCAACCGAAATTATAAGCTGTCCCATAATATATCCTCCTTACGCATTATCAAAGATATCTTACAAAAAGGTATGCTGTTGAAATTGCAAGCACAATAACAGTTGCGGGGGCGATCTTTTTACAGTATCTGCCCCAACCGATAGGATAACCGTTCTTTGCAGCAACAGATGTGCCGACTACATTCGCGGACGCTCCGATCGGGGTCGCGCTGCCGCCTATATCAGTACCTATCGAGAGTGCCCATGCAAGCGTGTTGAGAGATACTCCCGCAGAAGCGGAAAGGCTCTGTATGATAGGCACCATTGTTGCAGCAAACGGGATATTGTCTACAAAAGCGCTTGCGATAGCGGATATCCACAGGATTATAGCTATCATAAGCATTACGTTGCCGCCGCTGATATCGCCGATGAAGTTCGCGATAAGCTTAAGTATGCCCGTCTCTTCAAGTCCGCTTACCACAACGAACAGTCCAATGAAGAAGAGAAGCGTCTTATAATCGACTTTTTTGAGCAGCTCGGGTATATGCCTGCCCGATGTGATAAGAGTCACAACTGCTATAAAAAGTCCTATTGTCGCAACAGTAAGATGAGTCGTAGCGTGGGTTATAAGGAGTATCACCGCGCAGCCGAAAATTATGCTGCTTATGATGAAGTCCTTTTTATTGGTTATAGCCTCTGAGGGCTTCGGAAGCTTGCTCATGTCCACCGGCTCGGACTTGCCTGACGATATCTCCTTTCTGAACGCAAAGTAAAGAAACACTATCGAAACAACAAGCGATATAGCCGCGATGAGTCCGGTATTCGTAAGAAAATCAAAGAATGAAAAGCCGAGTGAAGTTCCGATGATGATGTTGGGCGGATCGCCGCACATCGTTGCGCTTCCGCCGAGGTTCGCGCAGAAGATCTCGGAAAGTATCATCGGTACGGGATTGAATTTAAGCAGCTGTGCCAGCTCTATCGTTACAGCCGCAAGGAACATTATTACCGTAATGCTGTCAATAAACATTGAAAGAACAGCCGACATCACCATAAACGTTATAAATATCGGCACTGTCTTGCATTTTACGAGGTAGGCGATCCTCATGCAAAGCCATCTGAAAAAGCCTGCTTTAGCCATTCCCTCGACCATTACCATCATTCCCGCGATGAAAATTATAGTCGCCCAGTTTATTCCCTTGCTTTCACTTTCTGTCACCTGATACCAGAACGACTTTGTTGCAAAGCCTTTCAGTGCAAGAGTATCCCATACCGCTCTGCCGCTTCTCATACATATACCGAATACAACGATGAGCATAAGAGCTCCGCTTCCGAGTGTTACGTAATGCCGCTCTATTTTGTCAAGCACGACCATAAGGAACATACCGACAAAAATAACAACGGCAAATATCTGTGCTGCTGTCATTTAAATGCCTCCGAAACTGCGGAAATATCCGCTGTAATGCTTCTTTCTCCGTCAATACGCAGAAACGCGCAGTTAAATAGGAAAGAAATACCAAATCGAATTATAGCATATTTACGGGCGCAAATCAATAAATTTTACGATTTTTTGATTTTTCTACGGTTTTCCCTTGATTTTTCGACGTTCCCGCTGATTTTTAGGTATCTTGACATATTTTGTTTTTATATCGCGGCAGCTTCTGCTGCGCAGGAAGATTTCACCAAGGGACAGAAGATCATGCCTCCTGCTGTGAGTCTCCACCGCCGTGTCATGCCATAAAAAAGAAAAAAACTGAAATTTTTCTCCGCGTCACATTGATTTTCCAAGTATTGTATGATATAATATGAACAATGATTAAAAATCAGCCATTTTTGTATAACGGAGGAATTTTATATGTATATCACCTGTCTTGACCTTGAGGGAGTTCTCGTACCCGAAATATGGATAGCCTTTGCTGAGGCGAGCGGCATTCCCGAGCTTAAAAGGACTACCCGCGACGAGCCCGACTACGATAAACTCATGAACTGGCGGCTCGATATCTTGAGGCAGCACGGTCTGGGGCTCAAAGAGATACAGGATACTATTGCAAAGATAGATCCCATGCCCGGCGCTAAGGAGTTTCTCGATGAGCTGCGCTCGCTCTGCCAAGTCATCATCATAAGCGACACCTTCACCCAGTTCGCAGCTCCGCTCATGAAGAAGCTCGGAATGCCCACTATCTTCTGCAATTCGCTTGAGGTCGCGGAAAACGGCGAGATAACAGGCTTTAAAATGCGCTGTGAGCAGTCCAAGCTCACAACGGTAAAGGCACTCCAGTCGATAGGCTACGAGACCATTGCCAGCGGCGACAGCTTCAATGACCTCGGCATGATAAAGGCGAGCAAGGCCGGCTTCCTGTTCCGCAGCACCGACGCTATCAAGGCAGACTACCCCGAGCTCCCCGCGTTCGAGACCTACGACGAGCTCCTTGACGCTATCAAAAAGGCTATAGACTGACTCTCGGGAGGAGGTACACCATGAAGGTACTTGTTGTCATTGATATGCAGAACGACTTCACCACGGGCGTACTCGGAAACGAGCAGACCGCTGATGTTGTGGAAAGGGTCGCTGCAAAAATAAGTGACTTCCGCCAAAGTGAGCCCAACAGCGTTATCATCGCCACTCTCGATACCCACGGCGCAGACTACCTGCAAACTCAGGAGGGCAGAAACCTCCCCGTGGAGCACTGCATAAAGGACACTCGCGGCTGGCAGCTTGATCCCGCTGTCGCAGCGGCGCTCGGTCAGAACTTCACGACCGTTGAAAAGGGCTCATTCGGCTCAACTGACCTGCCCCGTGTGATAGCAGAAAACGGTTTCCCCGACGAGATACAAATGATCGGCGTGTGTACTGACATCTGCGTCATCTCCAATGCCATGATACTGAAAGCGGCGTTCCCCGAGGTTCCGATACGCATAATCGCAAACTGCTGCGCAGGAGTCACACAGCAAAGCCACGAAAATGCTCTCAGTGCGATGAGAGCGTGTCAGTTTATCATTGAATAATTTACCGCGGCTTATACGAAAGGAGCGATCATCATGTACAATTTCAACCCACAGGAAACTCTTGCCCGCCTCATCGACTGGGTAAGGACATATTTCGAGGAGAACGCCTTGCCTGAGACAAAGGCTGTTATCGGCATCTCAGGGGGCAAAGACAGCTCTGTTGCGGCTGCTGTCTGCGCAAAGGCTCTCGGAACGGACAGGGTGATAGGAGTGCTCATGCCTCAGGGCGAGCAGTCCGACATCGGCTACAGCCGCCTGCTCGTCGATACGCTCGGAATAAAGAGCTATACCATAAATATCGGCGAGACGGTCAGCGCGTTCATGTCAGAGCTGAAAAAGCACATCGAACCTACAAATCAGGCGATAGTCAATACTCCCGCGCGCATCAGAATGACCACCCTCTATGCCGTAGCAGCCTGTGTGGGCGGTCGCGTCATCAACACCTGTAATCTCTCTGAGGACTGGGTCGGCTACTCGACCAAATTCGGCGACGCTGCAGGAGACGTCTCTCCCCTCTCCGACCTCACGGTCACGGAGGTGCTGCAAATTGGCGAAGCTCTCGGGCTCCCCGATGAACTCGTGCATAAGGTCCCCACAGACGGACTGTGCGGCAAAACAGACGAGGAGAACCTCGGTTTCACATACGCTGAGCTCGACCGCTATATCCGCGGTCTGACCGACCTTTCCGACAAGCCCGAGCTGCGCGAGAGAATAGACCGTATGCACAAAAACAATCTGCACAAACTCCGGCTAATGCCTAAGTTTGAGCAGTGATCGCCAATATACCGCCGTTTCGGGGACTTGCACGCCGAGTCCTCCGAAAGACGGAAAAATTTCCGGAAAATGCTTGACATTCCTTGATTTGTGTGATATAATATTAGTACCTCGTTGGGGGTTTATTTTTTTGCCCGCTCCGAGGGAGGCAAACAACCTATCCTCTATAAGCGGAGGAAGTACTAATTCAGGAGGTGCCGATATGAGAGTAAAGGTTACTTTAGCTTGTACAGAGTGCAAGCAGCGCAACTATGTTTCCAAGAAAAACAAGAAGAATGACCCCGACAGAATCGAAATGATGAAGCATTGTAAATTCTGCCGCAAGCACACTCTTCACAAGGAAACAAAGTGATCGGAGGACGTTTTTATGGCTAAGGATAAAGAAACAACTTCCGAAAAGAAAAAGTCCGATAAGAAGAAGCAGCCTAATAAGGTCGCTAAATGGTTCAAGGACTTAAGAGTAGAATTCAAAAAGGTAGTATGGCCTTCAAAGAAAACAGTTGCTACAAATACTTCCGTCGTTGTAGGCGTGATAGCTTTGTCCGCTGTTCTCGTGGGACTGCTCGACGCAGGCTTCGGTGCTCTTATTGGCTTGATCTACCGCTAAGCAAAAGGAAATCTGAGGAGGATCGCTATGTCAGAAGCAGCAAAGTGGTATGTTATCCACACTTATTCAGGCTATGAGAATAAAGTAGCCCAGAATATCGAAAAGGTTGTTGAAAACCGTAAGCTTCATGATCTTATCCAAGAGGTCAGAGTTCCTACCGAAAAGGTGACTGAGATCACCGACGGAAAAACAAAAGAGATAGAACGCAAGACCTATCCCGGTTACGTTCTTGTCAAAATGATCGTTACTGATGACTCGTGGTATGTAGTAAGAAATACCAGAGGCTGCACCGGCTTCGTGGGTCCCGCTTCGGAACCTACTCCCCTTTCCGAAAAAGAGGTAAAGTCACTGTTCGGCATAGATGTTTCATCTGTTGAGGTAAACTTCAAGGTCGGCGACAAGGTACAGATCTCAGGTACTGCTATGGACGGATTTATCGGTGTCGTTCAGAACATCGACCTCGAGCAGCGCAGCGTAGACCTTCTGGTCTCAATGTTCGGTCGAGAGACCCCCACTACCCTGCCTATCGGACAGGTCATCGCAGTGGAGGATTGACGCCTTATTCTCAAGGCAAACAAAGGTCAAAAAGAAGTCCGCGCAGGACTTCCGTGGGAGAGGTAAAATTATCATTATTGCCTCGCCATTTACCACATTTATGGAGGTGCGAATTACATGGCACAGAAAGTAGTTGGCTACATTAAGCTTCAGATCGCAGCAGGAAAGGCTACTCCTGCACCGCCTGTTGGTCCGGCTCTCGGTCAGCACGGCGTAAACATCATGGCATTCACAAAGGAATTCAACGAGAGAACAAAGAACGATATCGGCATGATCATCCCTGTTGTTATCACAGTTTATGCAGACCGTTCATTCTCGTTCATCACTAAGACTCCCCCCGCAGCAGTCCTCATTAAGAAGGCTTGCAACATCGAGAGCGGTTCGGGAGTACCCAACAAGACTAAGGTTGCAAACATCACTAAGGAACAGATTCAGAAGATCGCAGAGCAGAAAATGCCTGACCTCAACGCAGGTTCGCTTGAGGCAGCTATGAGCATGATCGCAGGTACAGCTCGCTCTATGGGCGTTGTAGTTGTTGACTGATCGAAATTTACTTGAATGATGATCGGGCTGCTGCGGCAGACCCTTCAGAGTTCTATTGGTGGGAGGAAAATTCCGCTAACCGAATTGCTATAGGCGTTCGGTATTACCACTTAAATAGGAGGAAATATAATGAAACACGGTAAAAAATATGTTGACAGCGCAAAGACTGTCGATTATGCAAAGCTTTATGAGTCCGCAGAGGCTCTTGACTTAGTTTGCAAGAACGCAAAGGCTAAGTTCGACGAAACAGTTGAAGCTCATATCCGCCTCGGCGTTGACTCAAGACACGCCGATCAGCAGGTAAGAGGCGCTGTTGTTCTCCCTAACGGTACAGGTAAGAACGTAAGGGTTCTTGTATTCTGCAAGGAGGACAAGTACGAGGCTGCTCAGGCTGCAGGCGCTGAGTTCGTAGGCGGACAGGATATGGTAGATAAGATCCAGAAAGAAAACTGGATGGATTTCGACGTTGTTATCGCTTCGCCCGACATGATGGGTCTTGTAGGACGTCTCGGTAAGGTGCTCGGACCTCGTGGTCTCATGCCCAACCCGAAGGCAGGTACTGTAACTCCCGATGTTGCAAAGGCTGTTACAGAGGCTAAGGCCGGTAAGATCGAGTATCGTCTCGATAAGACAAACATCATTCACTGCCCCATTGGCAAGGCTTCATTCGGTGCTGATAAGCTTGAGGAGAACTTCTCTACTCTCATGGAGGCTATCGTTAAGGCAAAGCCCGCTGCTGCAAAGGGTACTTACCTCAAGTCATGCACGGTTACTTCGACAATGGGTCCCGGAATCCCCGTGGCTACTGCAAAGTACGGAGTTTGATGATATAAAAGCCAAGGCTGCGAGATATCTCGCAGCCTTTTTGTTTTTAGGTGCAGGTTTTGTGCCCATTTGTCCGACAGGCAATCCTCTTACTTCGGACGCACACGGGGCGCCCCCACTACACATAGCCCTCATGAAATAAATTCATACCACAAATTTAAATACTCATTCCAGCAGCGGAGAGTGACTCCCCTCCCGTACTGAGTGAACGAGTTTACGAGTGGGAGCGTGGAATGGGATTCCAAAGGGACGACAGTCCTTTTGGACGGGGTATGGGGCATAAACACACATTCAATTATCCGAAAAGAGCGCCTTCCTGCCGTTGTCCGCTATCTTCTTCTCGCCTCGCCATGACCTTCTGCTGCTCAGGTGTGAGAGAACGCATTGCACGGATTATAGCCGCATATGAGCTCGGAGAGCTTATCTCCCTGAGAGTTGGTTTGTCAGGAGCTTCAAGTATACCAAAAAGCGTATCCACAAATATCTGGCGTTCATCGTCACTGAATTCGTCCAACCACCCGGAAATCGTCTTATTTATGACATTTCCGGATCTGGTCAACTTATCGGCAATATCAAAGCGATTCCTTTTTAGTTCCCAAGTATAAGCTATATGCTGAGATATACCCATAGCAGAGCTTTTCACTATTCTCTGCTCCATGTCGCTTGCGAGAAGCATTCCCACAATGGAGCTTTCGGGAACAAAACTCATCACTCGCGGAAGGATAGCTCTATACTGCGGACTTTCAACGATCTCGCGGCGAAAACCGGGTCCATCATAAGAATAGATATTTGTAATTTTTTCCCTTATGCTATTATTACAGTATGCTGAAGCATATACAGCAAGATTCCCTCCCTTAGAATGTCCGCCAATGCGGATAGTCTGAGAAAAAGCGGTAAAATTTTCATTGAGGTAATTCACTGCATTGAGCTGACCTGAAGTCTGCTGCATATAGCTGAGATTGAAGTCCTCTTTCCAGCCAACCACAGTCCCATCAGTTCCCCTGAAAGCCGCAAATACGGAACCGTCGGCAAGAAAGCAGCTCAGAGCGGAAAACTGTATTTCCTCCTCTGCATCGGTAAAATTAACATATCCTGACAGCATTGTATTGCCGAATCTTGTCGATTCTGCAAGCTTTCTGAACAATATATTATCCTGTTCAAAGGTGGCAATACGCCCCTTTACCGGAACCGAAAGAGGATCATATCTGCGGTAAGCCTCACGCAATGAAATTCGCTTCGTGATACCTCTGCCGGGTACTATTCCGTCCAGCAGCACATAACAGAACTGTGACAGAATCAGTCCATCAACCTCATTGAAAATATCGGCGGAAAAAGGTATATCTCCCCGCCATTCGAGATAATCTATAATGTTAGCCAATTCATTCACCTGCTAAAAATAAAGCGACGCCGCAGCGCCGCTTTATTATTTTAATTATTGATTACTGATATGATTCAGGAAGCTCTGAAATGAGCTTGAGCTTATACTTCTGGATGGAACCAGCGTCCTGAGCTGTGATACCTGAGCCATTCTCATAAACGTCGCCGTTGAGCTGACCCTGTGCTGTGATGTGATTCGTATCAGAGCCATTGATACCGAACTTGTCGGGGCTTGCGAGAGACTGAAGAATGAGAACTGCGTCAGACATATCAACTGTTCCGTCACAGTTAGCGTCACCCCAGAGGATATCGTCGTCTGTAGGATCTTCACCGGGCTTAGGAGCATCTGCTGCCTCATCATCGAGGAAGGAGATTACCCATGCAAACGGAGCGTTCCAGTTGATCGTTACCTCGTTTACAGACCAAGCTTCGATAGAGTCAACGAAGCACTTCTGAGAAGGAACTTCTCCTCTTATATATCCGAGACCGCCTACATAAGGATCCTGGAGACCTGCGCCAGGACCACCCGACATTACGCCCGAAGGAGCGTGCGGGAAGCTGTGGTCAAGCTCGTAAGACCAGAATCTGTGGTGAGGATTGTTTTCGTGGTAAGTACCGTAGCCTGTTACATATGAGAAGCCATTACCGTTACGTCCGAAGATGTAGTCCATAGCCTCTGTAACGCCTGAGATGTACTCATTTGTACCCTCAATATCGTAAGCATAAGCCATAACGATAGCGTTGTTTACAACGAAGGAGTTTGAACCCCACTCATAACCTGTAACCTCGATGAGGTTGCCGTTATCATCGTAACCGATATTTACGCCGTCGGTAAAGGTTGCGCCAACATAAGGAATACCCATACCTGAAGCAGCCATCTGATCGATATACTCATCTGCCGCAGATACAATAGCGCTTTCGATAGCAGTCTTATTTGCAGATGTAAGTGATGTGAGCTTAGTGTTATCCTCGTTGAGGTAAAGGGTCAGAGTACCCAGACCTGCTGTACAGCCCCAGTTGAACGAGCTGAATGAGCCATTGTTCTCACCGCCGCCGAGGTTTGTTGTAATGCTGAACGCCTTATCCTTGCCTGTGGAATCGTTATTATTCTTATAGCTCTTGAGGAAGTCGTAGTATGTGCTGTCGCCTGTTGTAGCATAGAGCTCACAAGCTGCCCAGTAAGCGTCGTCCTGTACGTATGTATCACCGTAAGCACCGCCGCCGATAGCCTGATCGAGAGGAGCAAAGCGAGGATCTGTATCAGCATCGCCCTTATCTACCTGCCAGCTGCTCTTATATTTCATAACAGCTGTCCAAGCTGCCTCTGCATTGTCAAGGCACTCCTGAGCAAATGAAGAATCATAATCTGCCCAGAGACGTGAAGCCTGAGCCGCACAAGCGATCATGTTGAATGTAGCAGCATACGTCGGAGGCTTAACTATACGAGTTGTGCCCCACTCATCTGCGTAGTCCCAAGGTCTTGTAGCAAGTCCTGTCCACTTGTGGTCATGGAGCTTATGATATACGAAGTTCTCATACTTTGAACCGTAGTAAGTATCGCTGCTTGAAACCATCATGTTGAACATCCACTCAAGCTCAACTCTTGCTTCATCAAGGATATCAGGTGAGCCTGTTCCGTTGAATGAAACCTTACCAACGCTATAGCTCTGAGGAATAGTCATTACACCGTTATCATCGAACTTATCTTCATCACCGTTGAGCTTAGCTCTCTCGAAGATATTCTGGAGAGTCCATACAGAGATACCGCCGTTAACAACATATTTACCGTGGTCACCAGCGTCGTACCAGCCGCCTACGCCATCGATCTGATAAGCTGTATCTCCGTCAAATTCCTGACCGTAAGATTTTACCCACTTAGACTGAACATAAGCCATATCCGTAGGAGCATGACCAGCAGCATGAGCAAGATCAGACTTAGTATCATTCTCATTGCATGATGTTATATATGCTTCCTGGATAGCAACACCGGAACGGTTCTGATAGTAGTAGTTCAGAGCATCTGTGAGAACGCCCTCATATATATCTGTGCCGATCTTGAAGTTATGGCTGATGTACATCTGATATGTCTCGCCGGTCTTCTCGTTAGTCCATGTATTGCTTGTATCGTTTACATAGATATAGTACTCGCCGGGATCAACAACATCTGTGAAGTCGATGATCTGTACATACTCGCCTGCATCCTCGTCATATCCGCCGTCTGTAGCAGTACCCGAAGAAACTACCTCGCCGCCTGTTGTACGAACTTCATACTTAACGGCGCTCTTCTTCTCATCTGTTGCGTATGTAGCCTTCTTTACCATGTTCGGGATATAGCCGACCTGGTTGATTCTTACGTCACTTCTGGGGTTGATAACGCCCATTTCATTTGTGGGATCCCAGAGACAAGGTGTAGCTGTTTCACTTACAAATGTATCACCGCAGTCTACACACTCGAGAGTCATATTATCGAATTTGAGAACTGTTCCCTCCGGGAAGCAGTCGCCATCCTGGAATGGGCCTGCGCCTCCGTAATGGAATGCCCACTCAGCTACCTCGATATCTGTAGTAGCAGTGAAAGTAGAATCAAATGAGTTATCGCCCTTGCTGATAGAAACATTGTTCCAGCCCTGATTAAAGTCGGAAGCATTGTTCTGCCATGCGATGGTGGAAGAACCATCAAGTGTAGCGATATGTGTATGAAGATTACCTGCATTGGAAGCATTTACTTCCCAATGGATCTTGTAGGTGTGACCGGCCTTGATAGAAAGGCTTCTGTGTCTGAACTGACAGTCCCATCTGGAATCGCCTCCGCGAGCCTCACCGCCGGGGTTAACGATAGTACAGTTGTATGTACCGCCTGAGATGTTGAACGACTGTTCAGCAGGATTTGTTACGCAGATATGCCAAGGAAGACCAATGCCGTCGTCAAAGTTTGTCTGACCAACGCAGTAGTCCTTAGCAAATGCGCCCATAGGAATTACAGCAGCAGCGCTTGTAGCGAGCATAGAAGCTGCAACTAAGCTGCCTGCAACTGCTTTTGCCATTTTCTTGTGCATTTAAATACCCTCCCTGATAATATAGATATAATGATTTTATAACGCAGCGCCAGTGCAAGCACCGCGGTTATAGATTTTGTTGATATGACGAGACGAAATCCTTGCGGACCTGCACCTATCTCATCAATCTTATTATATTATATAGGGATAAAAAAGTAAATAGTTTTCCGAAATTTCGTATATTCTCATAATCGAGGAAAATATTTTTTGTGCATTTCCACAAAAAGCTAAAAAAAATAAAGGGAAGCGGAGTTCCCTTTATTAATCAAATATTAATTGGTTATTTTTTATTCAGGAAGAGTGCTGATAATCTTTAAAAGATATTTCTGGATAGAAAGTGCGTCCAGAGCCGTAATATCAGAGCCATTGTCGTAAACGTCTGCGTTAATGACTCCCTGCGGCGTTATCCTGTCATCATCAGAGCCATTCACGCCAAATTTATCGGCATTCGCGATAGCCTGAAGGATCAGAACTGCATCAGCCATGTCAACTGTACCATTGCAATTAGCATCGCCCCAGACTGTGACGTTTCCGGTAGTTGCGGTAGTAGTCACGGTTGTTGGCTGAACATCATCGGGAGTAGTTCCGTCAGGCTCAATTCCCCATACGAGGACGTCGTTAACGTACATTGTGATGTGCTCGTTGAGAGCATCGGGCGAGAGCATCTCATTCGGTGCTGTAGCGATACCGCCCTGATACGACCAGTCGTTAGTAGGATCCCATGATCCCGCGGTAGACTGTCCGTTCACAGCATCGGGGATAGAGATGCGGAACTGCACCTCATCACGGTGCTCGCTCTGACCTGTAGGCTGTATTGCTCTTGCGTCCTCGAACTGAATAAGCGCATAATATGTGTTGCCGCTCGGGTCGCCGTCGTACTTATAAGGCCCCGAGACTGTAGCGTGACCCTGCTTTCCCTCCTGATACTGCTGAGAGTTGCTCTTTACCGTAATATCGTCAACTGAAAGACCGCCTGCAATAACTTCGGAAATGTCGAAATAGTAGCGGTAAGAAACGTTCTTCTCCACTCTTGCCGGCCAAGCTGTGTGATTCATCGCCCACGCCTTTATTTCGGTATAGCTGTTGCCGCTGCCGTTGAGTGTAGCTGAGATCTCCCATTCAGCCCATGTCGGAGTCTCCGTAGGTGGGAAATCGGCAAGTATCTCTCCGCCATAATCGCCTACCATAGCGCAGAGTGCCGCAGTATAGCCCGCATTGTAGTCGATAGCTACCTCCGAATACTCATACTGACCTACATTGTTTACATAATTGCCCGAGCTGTCGGGACCTCCGACCAGCGCGCCGTAAAGAGTATGTGCATATTCGGTCTGCCAGCCTTCGCTGCTCGACTCCTGCCCCAGATCATTCCAGTGGTCGTCGTGGATACCCGAAGCCGTCCTGTGATGGATAGCGGTAGGATTCTTTTCGCCCATACCCAAAACATAGCTCAATCCAAGGTCGTTGTCGCCGAAGAGATAATCCATCTGTCCCTTCGCCCATGTCTGATATTTATCGCGCAGGGAAGCGTTGTCCTTGAAGATCGTGTCACACGAAAGGAACGCCAGCCATGCCGTCGCACTGACATGGCGCGCAGAGCCCCAGCTGAACAGCCAAGCCATGCCGTCGGGAGTATATTTTATCTGCTTTCCGCCATAGCCGTCTATCCAGTAATCAAGGTGGTGAGAGATGTGATCCACCCACTCGCTCTTGCCCGTTATCTGTGCATAAAGCAATGCTGCGCCTTGAGTTGTATCGTCCCAGCAGAAGCCCCATGTGTACTTTGCATCAGTGGACTGCTCTTCGGTCGGGAACTTCGGGATATAGTCGCTCTCTATCTTGTCAAGGTAGGACTGATCACCCGTAGCCTTATACAGCCAGCAAGCCGCGTACATACAGTCGTCCACCCACGAGCTCGGATTGTACATTGTTCCCATAGCGCCGTTTTCGTTGCCTCTGACCGTGTCTGCCTCTTCAAAGTAGGTCTTTGCCTGTTCGAGATATTCCTTTGCCTTTGCCGGCTGAGAATCCTTGAAGATGATGTATCCCTCAGCAAGAGCTGCCGCTGAGAGCGCCATTGTGGTGGAATCCGCTATCTCGTCGTAAGGACGAACCCAGTCGTTGTTATTAAGATGATGCTTGCGAAGGTACACCTCGGCGCTGCACCAGATATTGTGGTCAGTCGAACCGCCTGTGTAATCGCCTACCGTTCCGATTATTTTATCACCTCTGTCGCACTGCATAAGGTAATCGAGACCCCACTGGACATTGTTTCTGTAGAGTTCGCCGAGCCCGGCATTGTCAACGTTGTCCTGATACTCGATATAGCCCCACTCAAGCACGGAAGCTGCGTAGGCATTGGTCAGCGTGAACTTGAAATGGTCGCCCGCATCGAACCAGCCTCCGGTGCAGACGTCCGTCTCATTACCGTCCTCATCTACCATAGAATCGGCTCTCCACGAGACCTCGTTCCAGTCGGGCAGAATGCCTGCCTGCTGTACTTCATAGAAAAACATCGACTTCTGGAGCGCCTCGGCATAGTTATAACTCGATGAAGCAGCGTCAACTATCGGAGCATCTGATGACGAAGGCAGATATGCCGCAATTCCCGCCGACATAGCGAGAGCTGAAACAGCAGCTGTGATTTTCTTAAAATTCATTAACATTTCCCCTCTCAATAATATTCAGGCATGACCCTCCCGTCATACCTATACATATTAAATGTACATCATCAGCGGAAATTTGTCAAGAGTGCGCCGAAGTATTTCTGAAAATATGGTATTATGCACAAAAAACAGCCCGCCTTATTGTGCGTAAGTACCGATGCACTGCTGCTCAGGTGCTTCCCCCTCGCAGTCTCACCTCTTCGGCGTACTCCCGGACGTTCTGCAGCATTACATCAGGAATGCTGTCGAACGCGACCTCGATCGCTGCGGCGAACTTCATCTGCCGCTTATAAAGCGGATCTTTCAGTTTCATGCAGTGTCCCTCCAAAAACAAAAAGGGACTGCGCAATGCACAGTCCCGATAAAGTCAGAATTATTCAGCGTCCTCAGCAGGAGCTTCATTGTCAGAAGCTTCCTCTGTAGAATAAACCACTTCATCAGCTTCCTCAGCCTCGTCCTCCGCTTCATTCTCAAGAAGAGCACGGATAGAAATGCTTATTCTCTTGGAATCAGTGTCAATGTCGATGATCTTAACATCAACAACGTCGCCTACGGAAAGAACGTCCTTTACATTTTCAACCTTTCTGTCAGCTATCTGAGAGATGTGGATAAGTCCATCAACACCGTCGATTATC
The DNA here is from genome assembly GCA_937910385.1 of uncultured Ruminococcus sp. Lineage (GTDB taxonomy): Bacteria > Bacillota > Clostridia > Oscillospirales > Ruminococcaceae > Ruminococcus. The sequence continues at coordinate 42,922 of CALEPT010000122.1, forward strand.
TGAGCGAAAGCACCGAAGCTTGTGATAGAAACGATAGTCGCCTTCACAACGTCGCCAACGTTATAGTTAGCATTGAATATCTCCCAAGGATTGTCCTCAGCCTTCTTGAAGCCAAGGGAGATCCTGTTTGCCTCTCTGTCGAGGTCCTTGATGTAGACCTCGAGAGTATCGCCAACGCTTACGACCTCACTCGGATGCTTGATACGCTTCCACGAAAGCTCGGAAATGTGTACCATTCCGTCGATTCCGCCGAGGTCAACGAAAGCACCAAAGCTTGTGAGGGACTTGACCTTGCCCACATATGTATCGCCGACATTCGCCGACTCCCAGAACTTAGCCTTAGCCTCTTCCTTCTTTGCGTTCTGAACAGCCTTGATAGAGCCTACAGCTCTCTTTCTGCCCTCAGTCACCTCAATAACGATGAACTCTACCTTCTGCTTGAGGAGCTGATCGAGCTCCGCGCCTCTGGGGAGACCTGTGAGAGAAGCAGGGATAAATACTCTTACGCCCTGAACAGTGAGAGTAACACCCTTATTTACAACGTGCTGAACAACGCCCTCGAGAACAGTACCCTCTTCCTTAGCCTTAAGGATATTCTCGTAGCCAGCCTGCTCGTCCACCTTTCTCTTGGAAAGAGCAGCCGTACCCTCGGCGTCGTTGACCTTGATAACGATGAGCTCGATCTCGTCGCCGACGCTTACGATGTCAGAGGGCTTCTTGGTCGAATCGTCTGTAAGATCGTCGAGTGAAACATAGCCGGTGTGCTTTGTTCCGAGGTCTACGATAGCTTCTGTATTGTTTACAGCAACAACTGTGCCCTTAACTTTCTCTCCTGTATGTATTTTTTTGAATGACTCATCGATAGCCTGAGCGAAGTCGATCTCCTCATCCTGATTTGTTGTGAGATTTTCATTCTCTGCCATTTTGGTTTGTACCTCCTTGATTATATAAGCAGGGGTCGAAGCCCCCGCAGTAATGCCGATATTTTCAGCATTGGGAAGCATTAGGCTGCGAAGCTCGTCCGCATTCTCAATGTGATACGTTTTACAGTAGCGGCTGCACACCTCGTAGAGCTTTACGGTGTTGGAGCTGTGTCTGCCCCCGACCACGAGCATTATGTCCGAGCTTTTCGCAAGCTCAGCCGCGTCAGACTGTCGTGCGTCGGTAGCGCTGCATATCGTATCCGCAATAAAGATATCGGGATCGTCCTTCGGGATCACGTCTAAACACTTTTCCCATACTACTATATTATACGTCGTTTGAGCAACAAAAGCAAGCTTTTTTCCGAAATTTTTGTAATGATTTTGAAAAAAGTCATTTAGCTCAATATCGTCTTTAAAAACGAGGCAATTTTGGTCACAATGACTAACTATTCCCTGTACCTCGGGGTGGTTTCCGTCGCCCGCAATGAGTATGAAGTACCCTTCTTTTGTCTTTTCCGAGACTATTTTGTGTATCCTCGAAACAAACGGACAAGTCGCGTCAAGCATTCTGTTGTTCTTTTCAGCTATCTGTTCGTAGACCTCGCGTCCCACTCCGTGGGAGCGGATAACGACAGTCTCATCGGACTCAAGCTCATCAACAGAGCTTATTATTCTCGCTCCCCTTTTCTGCATATCGTTGACTACGTCCTGATTGTGGATTATCGGTCCGAGGGTCGCGACCTTAGTCCCCTTTTCAAGCTCCTCGTAAACCATTTTCACGGCTCTGTCAACGCCGAAACAGAAGCCCGCCGACTTGGCAACAGTGACCTTACTCATTATCGGACTCCCCCTTTTCCTTCAGCTCGGGCTCACCCTCAACGAGCAGCTTGATGTCCGCCATATAGCGGTTTTTCAGCTTCACGAGCTGTCTCGGGTTTGGCTCATCAGAGCTGTCAACATAGTCCTGCGGCAGTATCGGCTCGCCGTACTTCACGGTGAGCTTCGTGCGGAATTTCAGTTTCTCGCCGTACACTACCCCCACGGGAACTATCGGCTTGCCGGAGCGCGCAGCTATCAGCGCCGCACCTGTATGTCCCTTGTGTACCTTGCCGTCCTTCGAGCGCGTGCCCTCAGGGAATATCATCAGACTGCTACCCGAGTTCAGCCTCTCAACTGCAGTGTCTATGACTCCGGTATCACCCTTGCCGCGAGCTACCGGGAAAGCTCCGAGCGAACGTATCAGCCACGCGAAAGGCTGCTTCTTGAAGAGCTCCTCCTTCGCCATAAAGGAGAGCTTGCCTCTCGTACCCGTTCCAACGAGCGGCGGATCGGCATAGCTGCGGTGATTCGAGGCATAGATAACAGTCGTGTCCTTTGGGATATTGTCCCTGCCCTCGTAGTGCAGGCTGTACATTATTCGGAAATACAGCCGCACGAGGAATTTGATGAAAGCGTACATTATTCGTTTCCTCCGCCGAGCTTTTCGTTGATGATGTCGATTATCGCCTGCGCAGACTGCTCAAGATCGAGAGTAGTCGTGTCGAGCAGCACGGCGTCCTCCGCCTGTTTAAGCGGTGCAGTCTCGCGGTGCATATCCTGATAGTCGCGCCGGATTATGTCGTCAAGTATCTCCTGATACGTCGGGCAGCCGGGCTTCTCGGAAAGCTCCTTGTAGCGGCGGTTCGCACGCTCCTCTGCGGAGGCAGTAAGGAATATCTTCACGTCTGCATTCGGAAGGACTACCGTGCCGATGTCTCTGCCGTCCATTATGACATTGTTCTCGGCTGCTATCTTCTGCTGTGTGCCAAAAAGGTACTTTCTCACGGCGGGGATAGCCGAGGTGCGCGAGGCAGCCATTGATATCTCAGGAGTCCTTATAAAATCGGAAACGTCCCTGTCCCTGAGAAAAACTCTCTGCACGCCGTCAATAAAACGCAGGGAAACATCGGCGTTTTCGAGTGCGGACTCTATGTCTTCGTCGGCGATATCGTTCTCTGTGAGGTATAGAGCGATAGTGCGGTACAGCGCGCCCGTATCAACATAGATGTACCCAAGTCTTGCCGAAACCATTTTAGCTATCGTGCTCTTGCCTGCACCAGCAGGTCCGTCGATGGCAATATTGATGTTTTTCATGATATTCTCCTTATATATGTTATTCTTTAATTGTGGGAATCTGTCCCACACCCTGCAAGGGGCTGTCTGCCCCTTCAGCCCGACGAGCTGAATCATCTCGGTTGCCTTAAATCATATGGCGACATACCCCATGCTCAGTCAGAATCCTGCCTCGCATTCAGACAACCATATGCCACGCTCTCACTCGCAAGCTCATTCACTCTTTAGGAGTCGGGCACTCGCTCTCCGCTCACGGGAATAGATATTTGAATGTGCAGTACAGGATCATTCGTACACGACCTCGTGAACGCGCGCGAGCCACTCCGCGTCTATCTCATAATCGGGAGCTTCGCCGAGGTGATCGCGCCAAGTGACCGGGATCCGCACGGCATTGATACCGTCCTTTTTCAGATTTTTGAACAGCTCGGGCGTGGTCATAACGTTGCCCCAGAGCGTCTCGTCTACCTTTTCGCCCTCTGCGGGAGTTTCGTTTACCTTTCCGTCACCGTCGCGGTCGGCGCCGCACACGTCAAGCGTATCGCCGAGATTCCAGCCGATTGACATATCAGCGGCGACCTCCATTGCGGTCATGTCAAAAACCTTCGACTCATCTATCATGGAAGAGCTTTGGGAGTTTTTGTCTGAGCAGCCGGTTGCTGCGGCCATTATTATCATTGCCATGAACAGAGATAATATTTTTTTCATTTCATCACCTTTTTTATGGGATTCCAAAGGGACCATTCGTCCCTTTTGCGGAGGTTTGGAGGCAGCGCCTCCATTATTGATCTGTGAGAGACACATATTGAACAATATCGTCTGCCGTCTCCGCTATATGGTCCGCGCCCGCCTCTTCGAGCTCCTGCCTGCCGCGGAAGCCCCATGTGCAGCCGATAGTCTCGACGCCCGCATTCTGTCCGAGTTTAATATCCACTGCGCTGTCGCCTATCATGAACACTCGGTTCTCCTCGTCGGGCAGAGCTGCGAATATTTCCACGAGTATCGCCGTATCGGGCTTTTTGGGTCTGTAGCTGCAGCCGCCGAGTACCTTGACAAAGTTGAACTCGGAAAGCAGCTTTTCTGCTATCTGCACGGCGAACTCCTCGGGCTTGTTGGTGGCTATCGCGAGCTTAACGCCGCGCTGTGAGAGCGCCTGCAAAGCCTCCCATATTCCGGGATAGAGCTTTGTTTTGTCAAGAAAATGTGCACTGTAGTATTCCCTGAAAATTTCAAGGAGCTTATCCGTTTCGCTTTTTTTATCCTCGGGCAGCGCTCTGAAGCAGAGCTTCTGTACTCCGTTGCCGACGAAGTATTTGTAGCTCTCGTAAGGGTGCTCGGGATATCCGAGCTGCCGCAGTCCATAATTTGTCGCGTCCGCGAGGTCACAGAGCGTATCTGCAAGAGTTCCGTCGAGATCGAAAATAGCTGTTATCATTTAGCTTCCTCCGTTATATCCTTGTTGCAAGCAGCTCCGAGTATTTGCTGCGGAACTGTTCAAATCTGTCCTCGTCTATTGCCTCGCGTATTTTTTCTGTGAGAGTGTTGTAGAACCAGAGATTGTGCTGTACAGCCAGACGTCCTGCGAGCTGTTCGTTTGCCTTGAAAAGGTGGCGTATATATGCACGTGAGAAATTCTTGCAGGTGGGACAGCCGCACTGCTCGTCAATCGGTCTCGGGTCTGTCTCGTAGCACTTGTTCGCAAGGTGCATTATGCCGCTCCATGTGAAAACAGTGGCGTGGCGTGCGTTTCGGCTGGGCATAACGCAGTCGAACATATCCACTCCGCGCGCGACCGCTTCGATGATGTTCGAGGGAGTCCCCACGCCCATCAGGTAGCGCGGCTTGTCGGTGGGCATATAAGGCTCCACAACGTCGATTATGCGGTACATCTCTTCGGTTGCCTCACCCACGGCAAGTCCGCCTATAGCATAGCCGTCGAGATCGAGTGCGGCGATGTCCTTCATGTGCTTTATGCGAAGGTCGTCAAAGGTCGAGCCCTGATTTATCCCGAAGAGAAGCTGATTTTTATTTATCGTATCGGGCAGGGAATTGAGACGCGCCATTTCCTCCTTGCAGCGGTAAAGCCAGCGCGTCGTGCGCTCTATCGAGTCTGCAACGTACTTGTATGGAGCGGGATTTTCCACGCACTCGTCGAACGCCATTGCGATAGTCGAGGCGAGGTTTGACTGTATCTGCATACTCTCCTCGGGTCCCATGAAAATGCGGTGACCGTCGATGTGCGAGGCGAAATAGACGCCCTCCTCCTTTATTTTTCGCAGCTTCGCGAGGGAAAAGACCTGAAATCCGCCGCTGTCGGTGAGAATCGGCTTGTCCCAGTTCATGAATTTGTGAAGTCCGCCCATTTGCTTTACGATATGATCGCCGGGACGCAGATGGAGGTGATATGTATTGCAGAGCTCCACCTGTGTTTTCAGCCCTTTGAGGTCTACCGATGATATGCCGCCCTTTATCGCTGCGGCAGTGCCCACATTCATGAAGCAGGGGGTCTGAAAGGTGCCGTGAACGGTCTCAAAGCTGCCGCGGCGCGCCTTGTTTTCTGTCTTTATAAGCGTAAACATCAATAACTCCTTATCAGTCGAATTGGTACGGTGGGTCCTGCCAGATCATGCGGTATTCATGCCGGCTGCTGAAGCCGATAAGCTCGCCGCTTTTGTCCCTGAGGGCAACGATATAAGCGTCTGTGTGGAGAGACTTGTCATGGAATCCAAATACCCTGTTGTTTTCAGGGCTTTCCTTAAACCATTCTATCACCATATCGACCTTGCTCTTTGTCTCTTCATCTATATATGAGTTAAGAAGCTTTCCGACGAGAGCTTTTCCTCCGTATGCCGAATACATATTTTCGGCGTACGGATTGAGGTAGAGTATCCTGTAGCTGAGATCGCAGATAACTATAGGTGACTGCTCTATATCAGCGTATCCTTTGAAGAAATTTGTCATATCCATGTTATCCCTCCTCAGTCTAAGCAGTAAGGCTCTGCCGTATCGCGGACAGTCGATTTGTGCCTTTCATAGTAGCCTATGAAATCTCCGTTTTCGTCGCGAAGTGCCATCATGAATATATCCTCCTGCGTTTTTTCCAGCCTGCAAGTGAAGACCCAGTTGTTGTCAGGAGATTCTCTGAACCATGAAGTAACAGCTTCGATCGCGCTCTGAGATTCTGTTTTGTGGCAGTTCATGAGTGATGTGCCGATAAGAGCAGCTCCTCCGCGTTTTTCATAACGCTTTATCGCATTTGGATTCATGTAGACGATAGTGTGCTCCGTATCGCATATAACCACGGGTCCCTCATCTGAATCGACTATTGCCCTGAAAAATTTGCTCATTTCCATTTTATCTTCCCCTTCTTTTTATTAATTCCGGCTTCAGAGTATCATCATACAGTCGCCGAAGCTGAAAAAGCGGTAACGCTCTGCAACGGCTTTCTTGTAGGCGTTCATCGTATTTTCATAGCCCATAAACGCCGAGACGAGCATGATAAGAGTGCTCTCAGGCAGGTGGAAATTCGTTATCAAACCATCAATGCACTTGAACTCATAGCCCGGATATATGAAAATATCTGTGTAGCCCTCGTGCGCAGAGATATCCCCGTAGAATGTGGCTACACTCTCGAGCGTGCGGCAGGCGGTAGTACCTACTGCGATGACTCTGCCTCCGTTTGCTTTTGTCTCGTTTATGAGGTCGGCGGTCTCCTGCGGCAGGAAATAATGCTCGCTGTGCATTTTGTGGTCAAGGACGTTTTCCTCCTTGACCGGGCGGAATGTACCGAGACCGACGTGGAGAGTCACGAATGCGGTCTTTATGCCCCTTGCACGGAGTTCATCGAGCATTTCGGGCGTGAAGTGCAGCCCCGCTGTCGGAGCGGCGGCAGAGCCCAGCTCACGGGAATAAACGGTCTGGTAGCGTTCTTTATCTTCAAGCTTTTTTGTTATATACGGCGGCAGGGGCATTTGTCCCACGTCCTCGAGGGCTGTGAAGAAGTTGCCCTCGCACTCGAACTGCACTATGCGGTTTCCGTCGTCCTTTACTTCGACGACTTCGGCGACGAGCCTTCCTCCGCCAAACGCGAAACGTGCGCCGACCTTGGCTTTTTTGCCCGGGCGGCAGATTATCTCCCAGAGCTTGTCACCCTTCTGTTCGAGAAGCAGGAACTCGATGAATGTTCCGTTATCTACCTTTTCCCCGTAAAGGCGGGCGGGGATAACGCGCGAGTCGTTCATAACAAGCAAGTCACCCTCTTTGAGGTGATCGCATAGATTATAGAAATGGTCGTGAGTGACAGTGCCCGAGCTGCGGTCAACGCACATCATGCGCGAGGCACTCCGAGGCTCTATGGGGGTCTGTGCTATGAGCTCCTCGGGGAGCTCATAATAAAAATCTGACTTTAAAAGCTGCATTTGCTTGCTCCTTTTTTGATTGGAATTCATGATTTCGTATTCCAAATATAACAGGTTATTTTATTCTTAGTGATTTGAGAAAGCTTTTCTGCTCATCGGTTATGCGGCAGCTCTCGACGGACTTCTGTATTGCCTTGTTATGAGTCCATTTGTCAAGCTGCTTTTCCTCAATATACGGCAGCACGGTGTCGTAGTTCTTTGCGAGTGCTGTGGCGAAATACCACGCCCTCATCATGTTTATATAGTACTCCTCCGAGCGTATCTGCGCGACCCGATCGGCGTACTCTGTGCGGAAGCCCTCGCCGAGGAAGTGCTGCATGAGCATACCCACGGCAAATCGCACGGTGTAGGTGTGCTCCGAGGTCAGCCAGCGGTCGATGTACGGCAGGAGTGAGGTGCGGTGCTTTGCGAATATTTTCGGGGAGAGCTGGTCGCACGTTGCCCAGTTGTTGACATAGGGGAGGAATTGCTCCGTAAGCGCGATACAGTCGTCAAAGTCCTTTTGCAGTGAGATGATGAACGAGTGGAGCTGATTTTCGTCAAAGTACTTATGTGGGAGCGCAGAAAGGAAGTCCGCGATGTCCTCACGGCGGCTCAGATCCTTTGCGAGCTTTCGCAGCTGAGGTGTACGCACGCCTACAAAATCTTCGCGTGTGAGCGTGGGAGTGAGCTTTTGCTGGAACTCGGCATATTTTTCGTCCCGCAGTTCAAAGAGTCTGTCGTTTATGTCGGTAAAAACGCTCATTCGGACGCTCCTTTCCATTGGAAAAATTTTCCGTAAAAAATTCAAAAAAGCTGTTGACAATACGTGATATAAGTGATATTATATAAGTTAAAGGCAGAGGTGCGGCTGCGAAGAGTACCTGTCCACGGGATAACCGGTCCGATGGTGAACAGCGAAAGGCAATGCCGCCGAAGAGAGGTCTCCGGTAAATTCTTCTCTGGTCTCAGGCTCAACAGGTCTGTGACTGTCATCATGCTTATGATGGAGAGCTGTCGGCATAAAAAAGCTATATGCCAACATTTCTATTATAACGTATGATGAGCCGGTTTGCAACCGGTTTTTATTATTTTTATGTAAATTTTTATAAAGGAGCAGATAAAATGAAACAGTATAATGTAGGTATCATCGGAGCTACGGGCATGGTGGGACAGAGATTTGCTACTCTGCTTGAAAATCACCCGTGGTTCAATGTCAAGGTTCTTGCAGCTTCCCCCAGGAGTGCAGGTCAGACTTATGAGCAGGCTGCAGGAAGCCGTTGGAAAATGGCGGTTCCTATGCCTGAAGCAATGAAGAACATGATACTCCTCGACGCGACGAGCGATATTGAGAAAATAGCGCAGCAGGTCGACTTCTGTTTCTGCGCCGTTGATATGAAAAAGGACGAGATAAAGGCTCTTGAGGAGGCTTATGCAAAGGCTGAATGCCCAATTGTTTCAAACAATTCTGCGCACAGATTTACTCCCGATGTACCTATGGTAGTCCCGGAGATAAATCCCGATCATATCGAGATAATCAAGGCACAGCGCGAGCGCCTCGGCACAAAGCGCGGATTCATCGCAGTAAAGTCAAATTGCTCCATTCAGAGCTACGTTCCCGCGCTTCACCCGCTGAGAAAGTTCGGACTGAAGAATGTCCTCGCCTGCACGTATCAGGCTATATCCGGCGCGGGAAAGAATTTCGAGACATGGCCCGAAATGGTAGATAACCTCATTCCGTTCATCGGCGGTGAGGAAGAAAAATCCGAGCAGGAGCCGCTCAAGGTATGGGGCGAGATAAAGGGCAACGAGATAGTAAAGGCTTCAACACCCTCTATCACGACTCAGTGCCTGCGAGTTCCCGTTTCCGACGGACATACGGCTGCCGTTTTTGTAAGCTTTGAAAACAAGCCCTCCAAGGAGGAGATATTGCAGCTCTGGGCGGACTTTAAAGGCGTTCCGCAGGAACTCGAGCTCCCGAGCGCTCCGAAGCAGTTTATCCACTACTTTGAGGAGGATAATCGTCCGCAGGCAAAGCTCGACCGCAATCTCGAAGGCGGTATGGCTGTTTCGACAGGTCGTCTGCGCGAAGATACACAGTATGACTACAAATTCGTGTGTCTCTCGCACAATACCCTCAGAGGCGCAGCCGGAGGCGGAGTCCTTCTCGCAGAGCTCCTTGCGGCAAAGGGTTACTTTGATTGATTATAGATGAGATCCCGAAGGGGGGGTACCTCCCTTCGGTCTGGTCAAGGGCAGACAGCCCTTGCGGGATGCGGAGCAGAGCTCCACGCTCGCAAAGCGCGACTCATAAAAAGTCCGGTAAACTGTTTTATGAGAGGGAACGCCCCTGCAAGTTAGGGCGTTCTCTGCTGAATAATTACGAAAGGAAGAGTGTTTATGAAGAATACAATTTTCACGGGCGCCGGTATTGCTATAATCACGCCCATGAACGCCGACGGTTCTATTAATTATGACGAGCTCGGACGTATCATCGACGACCAGATAGCAAACAGCACCGATGCAATAATCATCTGCGGCACTACCGGAGAATCCTCCACCATGACTGACGAGGAACACCTCGAATGTATCAGGTATGCCGTTGAAAAAACAGCCGGCAGAGTTCCCGTTATCGCAGGAACAGGCAGCAATGACACACGATATGCTATCGAGCTTTCCAAGGAAGCTGAAGCTGTGGGCGTTGACGGACTTCTGCTCGTTACTCCCTACTATAACAAGACCACTCAGCGCGGTCTTATCGCACACTTCACTGCTATTGCCGATGCTGTGAATATTCCGATAATCCTCTACAATATACCCGGGCGCACAGGCATGAACATGGACGTGGCTACTGTTGCGGAGCTTGCAAAGCACCGTAACATCGCGGCTATCAAGGAAGCAAGCGGCAACATCAGCTATGCGGCTAAGCTCATCGCAGAGTGCGGCGATAATATTGACGTTTACAGCGGCAATGATGATATGGTGGTCCCACTGATGTCACTCGGCGGAAAGGGCGTTATCTCGGTAGCCTCGCACGTTATTCCCAAGCAGATGCACGATATGGCGCAGTACTGCCTCGACAATAATTTTGCGGAGGCTGCAAAGCTCCAGATAGAGTACCTTGATCTCATTAACGATCTTTTCATAGAGGTAAATCCCATTCCCGTAAAGGAAGCTATGAACATGATGGGTTATGCTGCCGGTCCTTGCCGTATGCCGCTTTATGAGATGAGCGATGAGCATAAGGCGAAGCTGCGTGCTTCCCTTGAAGTGCACGGACTTATCAAGTAATATATGGGCGGACTTTTGCGTCCGCCCAAATCATAAAATATAGGAAGTGAATATTATGACCAATATAGCCATATGCGGTGCAAACGGAAAAATGGGCAAGACCATTTACAGCTGCATTCAGGAGCGTGATGACTGCAAGGTCGTTGCCGGAATAGACCTTTATACAGAGCAATATGCGGATTTCCCGATAGTTGCATTGCCGTCAGAGCTTCCCGTAAAGCCCGACGTTATCATTGACTTTTCAAATCCGGCATCACTCGAAGGACTTCTTGAATACTGCCTTTCTACCGGAACTCCGATAGTAGTGGCTTCTACAGGCTACAGTGAAGATCAGATAGCTCAAATAAAGAGTGCAGCGCAGCAGATACCGGTGTTTTTCACATTCAATATGTCGCTGGGAATAAACTTGCTGGTGCAGCTTGCGAAGAAGGCGGCTTCCGTGCTCGGAGACCGCTTCGATATAGAGATAGTCGAGAAGCACCATAATCAGAAGATAGACGCTCCGAGCGGTACGGCAATAATGCTTGCGAACGCTATTAACGAGGAATTTGATAACTCGAAGCACTATGTTTACGACCGCCATTCGCGCCGCCAGAAGCGCGAAAAGTCCGAGATAGGAATGCACGCTATCCGCGGAGGCACTATAGTCGGCGAGCACGATGTCATCTTTGCCGGTCATGATGAAGTGATAACACTTTCTCATGCTGCCGCTTCAAAATCTGTCTTTGCCGAGGGCTCGATAAATGCTGCAGTTTTCCTAAAGGATAAGCCTGCCGGACTCTATGATATGAGCCTGCTGGTGTAAGGAGGAAATTTGAGTGGACGAGCTTGGAAAAGTGCGTGAAGTCTTTAAAAATGATCGCTTCGCAACAGAAATGGGCGCTCAGATAGACGAAATTGGCAATCACTATGCAAAAGTCAGTCTCACGGTGAACGAACATCACAAAAATGCTATGGGAGGCATTATGGGCGGAGTTTATTTTACTCTTGCTGATTTTGCATTTGCTGTAGCTTCCAATTGGCAGAATCCCGGAGTTGTGGCTGTAAATGTTGATTCTTCGTTCATTGGCGTGCCTAAAACCGAGCAGATTTATGCAGAGGCTTCACTTATCAAAGAGGGCAGGACGATATGCACGTATAGTGTCAGCGTAACTGACGGAAACGGCAGTCCCGTTGCCGTTATGCAGTGTGTGGGATTCCGAAAGAACTGAAACAGTAATTAAGAAAGGACGGTAAAAGCTATGAAGCATAAAATCACAACAGGTCTGATCGCAGCAGCGGTCTCGGCAGCAATGTCTTTTTCCGTAATTGTATCGAATGTGTCTGCGGCTGTGCTGCCTCTGTCTGCTGTGAGCGTTTCGGATATAAGTGTTGCTGAAACAGACAGTCAGAACGCGCAGGTAGAGGAATTTGTTACAAGACTATATAATGTAACGCTGGACAGAGCCCCCGATGCTGCCGGTCTCAGTACATGGGTAAACGGTCTTGTAAGCGACAAGACCACAGGGGTATCCGTGGCATACGGCTTCATTTTCTCACAGGAGTTCCAGAACAAGGGCTGCTCAAATGAAGAATACGTCGAGCTGATGTACAATGCCTTTATGGGACGCGCCTCAGACCCCGCAGGCAAGGCGAACTGGGTGAACCAGATGAACAACGGAATGACTCGCCAGGAGCTTTTCAAGGGTTTTGCAAATTCCACTGAGTTCTTCAATCTCTGCCGCTCATACGGCATAACCGCAGGTACATATATTTTGGGCAGGGATTATAACAAGACCGCGCAGGTCAATTTATTTGTGGAGAGACTGTATGAGGTCATTCTCGGCAGAAGCTGCGATCAGACAGGTATGAACAGCTGGACTAATAAACTCGTATCCGGCTCGGTCACCGGCGGAAAGGCTGCTTATGGCTTCTTCTTCTCTCAGGAGTATCTGGGTAAAAATAAAAGTGAAGAGGATTATGTCGAGGATCTCTATATGGCATTTCTCGGAAGAGGCTCGGACGCTTCGGGAAAATCAAACTGGATCAGCAAGTGCTATAACGGTTCGCGTATGATAGCATTCAACGGGTTCGTGCGTTCACAGGAATTTTCGGGACTTTGCTCTTCGTATGGGATAACAGCAGGCGGAAAGGTATGGGCTCCGGCGGCTGAGGCAATGAACGACGGATTTACAGATTACTGCTTCTCATTGGTGGATATGAGCACTATCGCTGAGAGCTATGACTGCTATGTGCGCGGAAATGTCTATATCCCGTATGTTCTGGGCGGAGAGTCGTTCAGCGGATTTGACTGCTCGGGACTTCAGGTCTATATCTACCGGAATTATTTCCACAAGGAGATACCTCACTATGCTCAGGCTCAGGAGTACCTTGGCACAGCAATAAGTGCTTCTCAGATACGTCCCGGCGATCTGCTTGCAGACCATGAATATGCCGGACACGGCGGAGCAATAATTTATGCCGGTAAAGCTGAGGACGGCCGTGATATTGCGATCAGAGACGGCTGGGGGAACTATATCCGCATAGTTTATGTTGACCTTTCTGATTATATTATTAGAAGAGTTGACTGATATAATTGAATGTATGATCCTACAGATCGGTCACAAAGCCGTAATGCGGACTTTGTGCAAAAAAAGAGCAGGCTCTAAAGCCTGCTCTTTTTACGTTCAAATTAATTTTTCGGATCTGCGGGTGGTCTTTTTCATTTTTTTGACATCATACATTTTGTCATCAGCCAGTTTGATAACGCTATAGAGGGTATCTCCGTCATTGGCGGTGGTGATGACGCTTCCGAAGCTCGCGGAAAGAGCGTACGGCTTTGTGATGATAGCGTTCATATTATCGAGCTTTGCGTTGAATTTCCTTTCAAGAGCCTCCGCTTCACCGTCGTTGACATCAACGCTGAATATAACGAATTCGTCTCCGCCGAAACGTGCGCAGATACTTCCGTGTCCGCAGCAGTCTTCTATGACACTTGCCAGGCGCTGCAGAGCAAAATCGCCCTCATTATGTCCGTAATTGTCATTGATAAATTTCAGCCCGTCCATATCAATAAAGGTGAGCATGACTTTTTTGTGCTTTGCCACGCATTCTCGGAAAATATCATCGGCTATATTGATAAAGCCGTTTCTGTTGTAGATATTGCAGAGAGGATCCATTACATATAGTCTGTTGAGCTCATCCATAGCTTTGTTCAGGTGGAACAGCTTACGGATATTTTCTATAGAGTTGCTTATACTCATTGTCAGCGTGTGGCATAAGAGACTTTCTATGGGAAAGTTACCGTTGCTGATTATGTAGTAACCGAGGCATCTTTCGCGGAAGTGGAGCGGGAGAAAATAGCTTATGTTTCCGCCTTCCTCAAAAACTTCGGGGAACATATTGCTGCTGGGAAAGTATCCAACGCTTCTTCGCGCGCCCTTATCCCAGATGAGTGGAGCTGTCATATAGCTTGAATAGTAGCTTTCTCCGTCTATAGGAGCGCGGTCAAAGGCGTCCTGCCAGTCTTCGGTAAGGCAAAGAGAAAACTTCTCGCAGTCAAGCTCGCTGATAGCTGCTTCAATAGCGTCGAACAGTTCAGATGAGGTCTCGGTATCGGCAAGTGCAGCGGTCAGGCGATTGAGGAGTGAGATACTTGTGTTTGTAGACTCTATGTGGTTGTAGGTGCGCTTTTTGTAAGCGACATAATCGTCTGAGTTGACTTCCTTGCAGCCGCAGCTTTCCGAGAATACAGCATAAGCTTCAAGCGAGATGGTCTTTGGAGGCTGATCGCCCTTCAGAATTCGGGCGATGACCTCGCATGCTGTACGTCCGGCTGTGAATATAGGACGCTTTACCGATGTAAGCGCGGGACAAAAGTTCCTTGCGTTATATGTGCAGTCAAAGCCTGTAACGATAACGTCATCGGGGACCTTATATCCGAGCTTTTCGAGCGATGATACTGTTGTGAGTGCCATTGCGTCATTGGCGCATATAAAAGCGTCAGGAAGCGGCATTCCTGATTCTGCGAATTCCTTGACAGCGTTCTTGCCGTCCGTTCCTCTGAACGAACCATAGAAAATGCGGCTTTCATCTGCTTGCAGACCGTTTTCCTTCATTACCTTCAGGAAGGCATTATATCTCAAAAGAGCTTCGGGATTATCGAGCGGACCCGAGATGAAGTTGATGGTTTTTGCGTTGTGCTTATTGATGACGTGTCTGACTATATCCTCCATAGGCGCGGTATTATTTATGCATATATTATAGAATTCGGGGTGATCGGGGCAATCGAAGACAACAGCAGGTATACCTGAATCCTTAATGCGGCTTATGAGCTTTTGTTTTACAGATGCGTCGCTTATGGTATTGGTCATAAGTATGGCTCCGTCGAAGCTTTTAAAATCGATGAGGTTATATATACTGTATTCACCGATGTCAAATTGCTTGCTGTTTATTATTTCCCCGAATGCGGCAAAGTAAGAGATATTGAAATTGTTTTCCTTTGCAGCTTTATTTATACCGCATATCATATTATACTGGTATTCCTCGTCGATGCCGGCAACGACTACGGCGATGTTAGGAATGTCATTGATCATATGGATATTGTCACCTCTTCAGCATATGCCATAGTATTATTGCTTTATGTCATGCGCAAATTCCATACTTTATAAAGAATTTGCGCTCCCTGAACAAAGTTCAGGACAATAACCGCTGTAAGGCGGTTATTGAGGACACATTACTTATTATTATATCATTTTTTTGTAGGATTTAAAGCACTTACCGGTAATTTTGTCGAAATGCACATTGCAAGGCGGAAGAGTTTGTTGAGAATGCCGAATTCCGCTTGTTTCGACTGTGAAACGCGAATGCTCTTTTGCGATATTGGGGATAACATGATTTTATCAAATCAAGAAAACCTTATGCAATATAGTTTCAAAATCAGAGCAACATAAGACGATATGCGCTGATGCAGCTAAAAAGTGCTATTTTAATTCGCACAATTAAGGCGAAATGTTGGGACGTTATTTTTTTCAGCTAAAAAGTGAAAAAACAGCAAAAAATGACCGAAGAGGAATTTGTTAGCAAAAAATGACTTGTATTGTTCACAGAAATGTAATAAAATTATTACAGATACCGGAGAAAATGGGGAAGCAATAGAAGTGTGCTTTTCTCCGGGAGATATCATTATATTTATTGAAAGCGAGGAATGATACAAATGAAGAAAGGACTTTTCAGACGCTTCCTGTGCGGTGCACTGACGGGCTTGATGTGCATTGCAGGGACAGTTCCGCAGTCGCTTGAGGTAAGTGCAGCCGATCAGACCGAAAACTATACTCAGGACGGATACGATTACGAACTGTGGAATCAGAACGGTCAGGGTACGGCTAAAATGACCTCTCTGGGCAACGGTGCATTCAGCTGCAGCTGGAGCGGTATCGAAAATGTTCTGTTCCGTACAGGAAAAAAGCTCGGCAGTACACAGACCTATACAGCCTATGACGGCATATACATCGACTATGATGTTGATTATTATCCGCAGGGCAACTCATATCTTTGCGTTTATGGCTGGACTGAGAACGGAAGCGGTACTTATCCCACGGTCGAATATTATATCGTGGAAGCATGGGGCTCGTGGAGACCACCCGGAAATGCTACTTCACTCGGAACAGTTACCTCCGACGGAGGCTCATATGATATTTACAGAACCATAAGAGAAAACCAGCCTTCAATACACGGTACGGAGACTTTCTACCAGTATTGGAGCGTACGCAAGACAAATCCTGCTACTAACAATGCACAAACTCATCTGAGCGGAACGATAACCGTTTCCAATCACTTTGATGCGTGGGCTAACGCAGGTCTCGACATGAGCGGAAAAATGTACGAGGTGGCTCTCAATGTTGAGGGCTATCAGTCGAACGGAAGTGCTACCGTAAATAAGAATAATCTTGTGTTCGGTTCTACTCCGGCAGATCCCGATCCGGTCGAGCCCGATGAGAACGGATACTATTTCTATAACGATTTCGAGGACGGAAAGGGAAGCTGGACCACACGCGGAAGCACTTCGGTAACTCTCGATAAGGAAAGCTACTATGAGGGCAGTCAGTCTCTTGCAGTAACAGGCAGAGAGGATACATGGCAGGGAACTGCTATCACCCTTGATACTGCGGCATTCGTTCCCGGAAATAGTTATAGCTTCGGTACAGCCGTTCTTCAGACGAGCGGTTCGGCAGAGACTATGATGCTTACGCTTCAGTATACCGATTCGAACGGAGATACTAAGTATTCTACCGTTGCCTCCACAGATGTGGCAAGCGGCGTTTGGACAGATCTTTCGACGACTTCGTATACTATCCCCTCGGGGGCTTCAAATCTTCTCCTTTATGTGGAATCAAGTGATTCTACTACCGATTTCTATATTGATAATGCATACGGTGCGATAGAAGGAAAAGAATCAGGCATCACCACGGGTTCGGGAACAGTTAAGGGTTCCGCTGCTACTACCACCACAACTATTACCACTACGACAACTACAACTAAGCTCACAACAACAACTACTACTTCCACACCTGACGTTGACGTGACCGTATGGGGTGATGCAAACTGCAATGGTACAGTAGAAATGGCTGATGCAGTTCTTATCCTTCAGTCACTCTCAAGTCCCGGGAAGTACGGTACAAGCGGTTCCGAAAGTGAACATATAACAGGTCAGGGTTCTGCCAATGCGGACGTTTATGAAAACGGCAGCGGTCTGACTTCTATGGATGCTCTTTCGATACAGAAATATCTCCTCAAGATAATAGGTGCTCTCCCTGAGAGCATCAGCAGCACGAATGTAACGACTACTACGACTGCTGCTCCCGGGACTACCACTGTTACTTATACAGTGCTCCCTGATGTGTCTGAGCTCTCAAACGGATTTGAGAACAGCACAGAGGGCTGGGAGGCAAGAGGCAGCGCTTCGCTCTCGCTTAACACCGACAGCTACTATTCCGGTTCGCAGTCCCTCAAGGTCACAGGCAGAACTGATACATGGAACGGCGCGGCTATCACACTTGATGAGAGCGAGTTCAAGGCAGGCAGCACATACAGCTTCTCGGCTGCGGCAATGCAGACGAGCGGATCTTCTCAGACAATAAAGATGACCTTACAGTACAATGATGCTGACGGCGAGCCTCATTACGATGAGATAGCTTCTGCAAGCTCTGCAAATGCAGAGTGGACAAAGCTCGAAAACATAGCCTACACTATCCCCGAGGGTGCAACAGATCTCCTGCTTTACATTGAGCTGCCCGACAGCAAGACTGCTAACATTTACATTGATGACGTTCTTGTTTCAGCAGAGGGAACTAAATCCTCAGTAGTAACAGGCGGCGGAACTGTCGGCAGCGCAGCTGTAGATGAATCCGACAACAGCTCAGACATAGATCCTTCCAAGCCTATGGTAGCTATCTGCTTCGATGACGGAGCCGTAGGCTCAAGCTCAGATGCTACTTCTATGAGAATAATCAACGCTATAGCAAACGAGGGCTTCCACGCTACATTCTTCTACGTTGGCAACTGGGTAAATACTACCGATAAAGAAAATGAAGTAAAGTATGCGTATTCAAAGGGCATGGAGATCGCAAACCACTCTACATCTCACCCCGATCTTACCACTCTTTCGGCAAGCGAGATACGCAGCGAGTATGATACCACTCAGCAGAAGCTAAAGTCAATAATAGGTGCAGATCCTTCTGCTATGATGAGACTGCCTTATCTTTCTTACAACAGCACTGTAACATCTACTCTTAACGACGTTGCACTGATAAGCTGTTCTGTAGATTCAAAGGATTGGAACGGCGCTACAAGCGACCAGATAATCAGCACTATAAAGAACGCTATGAACGACGGTTCACTCAAGAATTCGATCGTTCTCTGCCATGAGACATATGATTCCACTGCTACGGCTATGGAGTATCTTGCACCTTATCTCAAGGAGCAGGGCTGGCAGATAGTTACAGTTTCCGAGCTGTTCGAGGCTAACGGAAAGACCCTTAACGGCGGTACTGTTTATACAAAGTGCAGTTAATTAATGCTTTTCTCTTCAAATTTTAATATCCCCAAAGAAAGAACTGCTGCCCCATCGGGCGGCAGTTCTTTTTGGAGTTTGGCTTTTAGCCGCTTTCTCTCTCGTTATTGCACAAAAAATGATTTACTCTTTGTAGGAGTTGCACAAAGTTCTTGCGGCGGGCTTTACAAATTGTTGAAAATGCACTATAATATTAAAAGAGTATACGTGAAAACAGCAATTTTTGGTCAGGGGGATATTATGATAAAGCATCTTTCGGGCGATCATGAGACAGTCGAATATGACGAGAAGAAATATGTAATGTTCTATGACAATTACGATAACGAGGCATATCCCGTTCACTGGCATGATGCAGTAGAACTGATAATGCCCCTTAAAAATGAATACATAGTCAACGTTGCCGGAAGAGATTATCATATCCCGGAAAATGACGTACTGGTGATACCTCCATGTGAGCTGCACAGTATGCCTGCGGTCAAGGGCAGGCGACTTATATTTCAGTGTGATAACTCCGTGCTCGGAGACGTTCCCGCACTTGAACCGATAATGCGAGGACTCTCTGCCCCGCTGATCATAAGCTCCTCCTACGATAGGGAAATCCACCTCATTGCCAAAAAAGCAATGCTCGATATAATGCCGCTTTACAGCTCGCGCTCGGAGCTTGCTGACGTCAAGATATACATGAAGGTCATTGAGCTTTTCATGGCTCTCAGAGAACTCCAGCTCAGGAGGCAGAAGGTGATGATGGACTGTCCCGATGACAAGATAGACGAGTACAGCGAAAAGTTCGGCACGGTACTGAAATATATAGACAACAACTATATGTACGATATTTCTCTGGAGCAGCTCGCCGCCGTTGCGGGCTACAGCAAATATCATTTTTCTCGCATATTCAAGCAGTACAACTCGATGTCGTATTTGCAGTACATAAACGCGCGACGAACCAAAGCTGCGGAGTCGCTGCTGCTCGATCCCGATATCCCCATAACTGAGGTCGCAATGCGTGCAGGCTTCAAGAGCCTCACGACATTCAACCGCGTTTTCAAGGAAATAAAACACTGCACCCCGACAGACTTCAAGAAGCTGTACGAAGTAAGATAACAAAGACCGCACGTTTTAATTGTGCGGTCTTTTTATAAGCAGGCAATATATTTTTTCTTTCTTCTGTGCGTTCCTACCGGTTATTCTCTTTCGTCCATGCCAATTATAGTTCCGCCTTCGTCAAGATAGAATGTTATCGGCCCGAGGAGCGCGTCCTGGTCGGTATTGAACTCCACTCTTACATATCTGTCGGACTTGTCTGACGATTCAGAGATCTGATAGTAATTATTGGGAAGCGACTTGACGTAGTCAACAGTCGGGGAATCCCAGTTAGTTATGGTAAGCGCAGATTCATGGCCATTTTCCTCAAGATACTCCCTACAAATATCCCCATATCTTATCTCAGTGTACAGGTCGTCAAGAGCCTCGCTGATCGGCTGAGGAGAAGTGTACATATAGCTGTGAATGTTGGTATCCTCGCCGTCTATCACATCGTACCATGAAACGCAGTTGTCGTTGTACACATTGAGATATCTCTCGCTGCCGTCGCTGAGCGTAATAGAAAAGCGATACATTACATCGTTGTCGTTGAGAGTGCCATGGGTCTCTGTGATATACTGCTGATACTCGGTAAATATTTCCATTATCGAGTCGCACTCGTACTGTGATATAGCTGTCTTATGTGGGAGATCGGTATCTTCGGACGATGTGATGATATTATCGTATCTGTAGACAGGACTGCTGTTTACATCATACAGCTCATAGAGTGCTGCGAACGGCACTTCAAGTTCACTATCTGTTTCAACTGTTGTGGGCTCGTCGTCGGAGAATGCCAGATCATACGCAGCCTTGAATGCGTCGTAGTCTATCCTGTAATTTGTAGAATCCACGATCTCGCCGATGTACTCTCCGTCCTTTTCCTCATAGCTTATGACCATGTATGTGAGTTGTCCCCACGGAGCTATCGCGATAGAGCGCAGTTCATTCTCGCCGAGATACTGGAAGCCCAGCCAGAAGCTGCCGTCGTAATTGTACTTTTCGTCCATTAAGGGGCGCACTTCCTCAGTATCCTCTTCCGTCCATTCGCGAATGTCGCAGTTGCAGAAGTAGTCCGTGAGTATGGTCTGCTGCCTGAGCGTCAGCTCGGTCATTGGAGCGACGCTGATAATGCTGTCGGGGTCGCTGAGCTGTATGTTCATGATACTCGTACCGTCGTAATAATCGTCAACATAGCCGTAGGGCAGAGTGTCAAAGTCACCGAACGCCGCAGCTCCTACGCCTGTTATGATAAAATCGAGCTTGGCAATTACAGTTTTGCTGTCTATCTGATAGTAGACGGTCTGATAGTAGTCAGTCGGATCGCCGTCCTCATCATGTATCAAGGTATCGTATTGCAGCTGACCGTTGTCCAGAACGGAAATAATATTATCATCACTGGCAAAGTTATATGCGATTTTTGCCGGCATTTCGGATATATAGTCGGAGGGGTTCGCCTCTATCCAATCAAGGCTGTCGAAGTAATAGCCTATCGCGTGCTTCTGCCAGCCTGCGAGTTCATCAACGCCGTAGACTTCGCCATAGTGAATATCTAAGTCATATGCATCAAAATTGCCAAACGGCGAATTGCCGCTCATCATTATCTCGTCGATCGCGGAAATGAGCTCCTGTGAGTCTATGCTGAAGTGCTTGTTGACAAGCATCTGAACGTTGGTGGCTTTAGTTGTATACGTATCTTTGTACTGATACTCCTCGCTGTTCTCGACAGCCATTCTGACATAGCGCGCCGTGTTGTCATCAAAAATTTGCAGAAACACCTCGTCCTCGCCGTCTCTCCAGTCGAATGCGTAGTAAAAATCGGTGCGGAAGCTCTCATCGTCGGGGGCAACTGAGCCCTCACCCCAATTATAGTTATTTATCAGCTCGGCAATTGCGGACTTCTGCTCACCCTCCGGGACAATTTCGTTTACAGGAGTTCCGACCGTCAGGTCGTACCGAGTTATGTCGCCGAAAGGCGAAGTACCGCTGTTTTGCAGCTGCTCCGACATTTCCGTACTAATAGTATCGGGAGACTTCTGTTTGTGCATGAGATGAGTTGCCGCGCCGACTCCGCCCACAACTATCGCGCACGCCGCAACAGCGCTGACAGTACGCAGGATATAGTGTGGCTTGACTCTATCGGCAGTGTAGATGTGGTTCGTAAATTCGCCCGAATCATTACCTTTTGCCGACTGCTCAATGTTTTCGCA
Source organism: uncultured Ruminococcus sp. (assembly GCA_937910385.1). GTDB lineage: Bacteria > Bacillota > Clostridia > Oscillospirales > Ruminococcaceae > Ruminococcus. Next base: position 64,979 of record CALEPT010000122.1, read on the forward strand.
GCCGGTTATTATCCTCTGCCTGAGCTCGTTGGGCATCGTTATTTTCTCGGCAGAGCTTTTCAGATTTTTATAATTCATTACAAATACTCCTTTCTGTATTTCTCTTCGAGCAGCTTTCTGCCCTTTTGCAGGCGCATTTTTACTGCGGAAGGAGATCTGCTGATAATTTCTGCTATCTCGTCCACCTTATATTCCTCTATGTAGTGCAGCGTAAGGACTATGCGGAACTTCTCAGGCAGCTCCATGAGAGCTTCGAGAATGCCCGAGTCGCTCTTTTCTATGGCATAGTCCGCGAGGAGCTCCTCGCTCTCGGCAGCGTGCCTTTTCCTGTATCTGAGCATATCGCGGCATTTGTTCGAAGCGGTGGTGATGAGCCACGCCTTTTCGTGTTCTTCGCCGTTGAACATGGGGGACTTCTGCATATATTTTATAAAAGTTTCCTGAACTGCATCCTCGGCGTCGGCGGTATTTTTCAGCATTACGAGGCACAGCCTGTAGAGCATATCGCCGTAATTATCGACTGCCTCACGGACGCTGTCGGCGGTAAGCATGGTTATCAGCTCCTTTCCTTTGAGATGAGAGAGGATACTCCGAAGTTTTGTCTCTTCAATTATAACACGCTGTAGGAGGGAGTTTGGTCAATTTTTTGTGAATTTATTTTTCGGGGGCTCAGTTCCGGATCTATTCCCGGCATAAATGAGCATATTATTCAGAGCCACAAAACTATGTAGGTTCGAACCGGTGTGTCCGATCGTAATATATACCAATTTATTCTCGTCAGCGAAAGCAGACTATAAGTTTCGTACAAAGTGAGCGAGTTTACGAGCAAGAGTGGGGAATGGGATTCAAAAGGGAAATATGTCCCTTATGTGGAGGTCAGGGGACAACGCTCCCTTATGCATAACAAAACAAGGGCGGACATAAGTCCGCCCTAAAGAATTATAACATAGGCATTTCAAAATCAGGTGTGGGAGTTTCGGGGGTCTCTGCGGGTGCAGGGATATTTGTTTCGGGAGCCGGTGCTGTCTCCGATGCGGGAGCAGCCTTTGGAGCGGAGCTCACGTCTGCTATCTTACCGCCGAGAAAGCCTGCAAGCAGAGCTCTTATGTCCACGCCCGTAGCCGCGGTGAGTCCGTCGGTTATTTTTGTGGTGGAGTTTATGATATCTCCGACCAGACGGCTGGAATTACCCTCGCCGTACATGGTTATCTTGTCAACGTTAGCAAGAGGAGTTGCCGCGTTCTTAACGACCTCGGGAAGAGCCTTGAAGTACATTTCGAGAACGGCAGCCTCGCCGTATTTTTTCATAGCCTCGGCTTTAGCATTGATACCCTCAGCTTCTGCGAGACCCTTTGCGCGGATAGCGTCGGCTTCCGCCTTACCTACGGCAGCGATACCTTCTGCTTCCTGCATACGTGCGAACTTCTGAGCCTCGGCTTCAGCCTTCTGAGCTTCAGCCTCCTGTTCACGCTGGAAACGATCAGCTTCGGCGTCCTTTTTCTGCTGATAGAGCTTAGCGTCCGCCTCCTGCTGAGCCTTATATCTTTCAGCCTCAGCTTTTTTCTTTATCTGAGCCTCAAGAGCCTTTTCTGTTACTTCTGCTTCTCTTGCCTTGAGCTCTACGTCCTTTTCGGATGCAGCGATGTTGGCATTAGCCTTTGAAACCTCGATGGTCTTACGCTGCTCCTCACGCTGTATTTCGTAAGCTGCATCGGCAATAGCAAGCTGAGTATCGGCTTCTTTTTTGAGTTCAGCCTGACGAATAGCAAGCTCGTTGTTTTTCTGAGCTATCTCGGTCTCAGAGAGAACCTTTGCGTCATTTGCTTCCTTCTTTGCCTGAGCTTTGGCGATCTCGATCTCCTTTTCAGACTCGGCACGGGCTATAGCTGCCTTTTTCTGTATCTTTGTAGTATTGTCGATACCGAGATTTTCGATAAGATTCTGGTCGTCGGTGAAGTTCTGAACGTTGAAAGAAACTATCTCCAGACCCATTCTGTTGAGGTCGGGGGCAGCGTTTTCCTGAACCTTTTCAGCAAATGCCTTTCGGTCATTTACCATAGCCTCAAGAGTCATCTGTCCGACGATCTCACGCATATTACCTTCAAGCACCTCGCGTGCTACCTTTGCTACATACGTAGTATCGCGGTTGAGGAAGTTTTCAGCGCCGAGCTTTATAAGTATCGGGTCGCTTGAGACCTTGACGTTAACGTTTGCGTCAACGTTGATGTTTATGTAGTCAGCCGTGGGAACTGCACTCGATGTTTTCACGTCTACTGCTATGAGCTGGAGCTTTAGTTTATCGACGCGCTCAAAGAACGGTATACGTATAGTTGCTTTTCCGATTATGATCTTTCGTCTCAAACCGGAGACGATATATGCAGTGTCCGGCGGAGCTTTGATATAGCCGGTAACGATGATCAGAATGACGAGAGCCACACCGATCGCGATTGGGATGATAGTTGTCAGATTGAGATCCATAATAAACCCTCCTGTCATGTTGTGAAACGGTGCTGAGACCTCCTTAGCACCATGACAATATTATACAATATCGGGCGATATTTGTCAATATCCGCGCGAACTATACGGCTCGTATAATTGAAGGGTGACGATTTGTGCACTTTATACAGTTGGAAGCATACTAAAATAAGTTCATTTGAACCTTTGATAAATATTTGCGAACCTAAAGTTGTTTAAACAGCAATATAGTCCGAAATTCCGAAAACATTCATGGCTATAATTAAATAAAAAAAATATATCAGCCGTGGTGTAAGTTTCAGAAGTCATCGGAAATGATTCTTTTTTGTAATAGTTGACAAATTGCGTGCGCCATTTTTGTAACACACATACAAAAGCGGGATGCCTAACTAATTATTTAACGCTGAAATTACTTATTTAACATAAAGCGATAAATTGATTATTAGCTGTTAACTTAATATATAGTGTCGTAAAAAACATAAGATTCTTCTTTCTGTGAGAGATAGAAAACAGAGATCGTGTGAACTCATATTCTGCATTCAGCTTTCTATGAAATTGATTATCCCCGCATAGAGCGTGAAGGCGACCTTGCTCTGATATTCTTCTGTAGTCAGCAGAGCTGCTTCCTCGGGGTTTGAGAGAAAGCCGCATTCTGCCATTACGGTGGGATTCTCACTGTAATAGCAGAGAAATAGTTCCTTGCCGCATTGCTTTATCTCGCGCGTATTGTCCGGCTGCAAAAATTCAACAAAGCTGTTTTGCAGCGAGCGTGCAAGAGCCTCGCTTTCTTTATTGCTGTTGGAGTAGAACATCTGTGCTCCGCTGTATTTTGGGTCAGTGAATTGATTCTGGTGGATGGATACACATATTGCGTTAGAGCTTTCATTGAATATGGCGAGTCTGTTGTCCATATCGGAGCTCTTCTGAGCTGCTATACCCTCAATACCGTCATCATGAATTGAAATGTCGCTGTCGCGTGTGACTCTGACCTCAAAACCGCTTATTTCGAGTATATCGCGCAGCTTGAGCAATATGTTCAGGTTTATTCCTTTTTCCGGAATTCCCTCTGCGGTAGTGCAGCCGCCGTCTATACCGCCGTGTGGCGAATCAACTAAAACTAAGTCGGGTTTATGGCTTAAAATAGCCTTTTGTTGACTTATTATAACACGGCTTTCGGGACTTGTCAAGAGGTGATGAAACTATTGTAATTAGAAATTGTAAGATCACAATATAGGTGGATAAGAAAAAAGGTCACGTCGTGACCTTTATTGTTATAAGACTTTTCCTTCAAGATAGCACTCTCTGATATAATCACGGGGCTGATAATAGAAATCGGTGTTGTAATTTGAAATTGCATCACTTACCCATGAATTATATACAGTCATAATAGAACTTGTGTTTATCTCGTCTGACACATCTTCGATCAGTCTTTCATAAACTGCACCGATAAGGTCGCATAACCCATTGTTTTTAACTTTACTATGGCTTTTGAACAACGAGCATGTCGCTCTGCCGTGGGGGAAATTACAAGAATTAAAATATAAATTGATATGTTGTGTCGGGGCATTGCGCCCCGATTTTTACTTTTATGGAATAATATCTTATTATCCGCACACACTAATCCCGAGGTGATAAAAATGGCAAAACAGGGAATGAAAAGGCCTGATCATACTCATATGCAGCCGAGGAATGACGAGCCGCCCGTACCCGAAATTCAGGGTAAGGCTAAACACGGAAAGGCTCATGAGAATCCGGTAATTACAGGCACGTCCGGACAATCGCAGAAGGTGTGGCACAATAAAGGCTACTCCGAGGAGAAACCTATCTCGTCTGCATATAAGGGTATCGACAACGATCTTGCCCGGGACAATCTGGAGAATGACATTCCTGCGGCGGACTTGCAGGATATATAAAAATATAACGCCATTTGGAGCAGTTCAAATGGCGTTTTGCAATGGAGGAAACTATGGGATCAGTTTGGAAAGCGAATACAAAACTCACCGAATTCCCGGAACTTAACGGAGACATAAAAACGGACGTACTCATTATCGGCGGAGGAATTGCGGGAATACTCACCGCATACTTTCTGCACCGGAACGGCGTGAAGTATGTCCTTGTGGAAAAGGACAGAATATGCTCAGGGACTACTCAGAACACGACGGCGAAGATAACATTTCAACATGGACTTATTTATCAGAAGATTTTGAAAAGCAGCGGGGTTGAAGCTGCTCAGAAATACTTGCAGTTTAATAAAATCGCATTTGAAAAGTACGCGGAGCTGTGTAGGAATATCGACTGTGATTATGAGGTCAGGGATAATTATGTGTACTCTGTAAGCGACAGGCAGAAACTCGAGAACGAGATGAATACACTGCGTAAAATCGGCTATAAGGCGGAGTTTTGCGAAAGTATTCCAGTACCCGTCAGAACTGTGGGAGCAGTAAAGTTTCCGAATCAGGCGCAGTTTGCTCCACTGAAATTTATTGCAGCTATTTCGGACGGTCTGAACATTTACGAGAACACTTTTGTGCGTGAAATGATAGGAACGACGGCAGTCACCGACAAGTGCAAAATTCACGCAAAGAAAGTAATAGTCGCAACTCATTTTCCGTTTATCAACAAGCATGGCAGTTATTTTCTAAAGCTTTATCAGCACCGTTCTTACGTCATTGCGCTGGAAAACGCTCAGAATGTGGACGGAATGTACGTTGACGACAATCATAAGGGAATGTCGTTCCGTAATTATGGGAATCTTCTTTTTATTGGCGGCGGAGGTCATAGAACGGGTGAAAAGGGCGGTAACTGGAATGAACTGCAGAGCTTCGCCAAGCTTCACTATCCTAATGCTAAAGAAGAATATCACTGGGCTGCGCAGGACTGCATGAGTCTTGACGGAGTGCCGTATATCGGTAGGTATTCACGCAATACACCTGATCTGTACGTGGCAGCAGGCTTCAACAAATGGGGGATGACAGGAGCTATGGTGTCGGCAATGATACTCAGCGATATGGTCGTGGGAAATCGGAATGAGCTTGCGGATATTTTCAGTCCGTCAAGGAGTATTATTAAACCGCAGATTCTCATAAACGGCGGAGTTGCAATTAAAAATTTGCTGAATACCACTGCAAGAAGGTGCCCGCACATGGGCTGTGCGTTAAAGTGGAATTCCGCCGAGCACTCATGGGACTGTGCCTGTCACGGTTCACGCTTTTCCGAAAATGGCAGAGTTCTGGATAATCCGGCAAATGGAGATCTGAATAAGTACGAATGTGCTGAGAAATAGCAGATCCTGCGCAGTGCCGGGACTTGTTTATATATGTAAATAACCGTCTGGCGGGAACTGATCCGGTCTCAACAGACGGTTTTTCAATAGATTTATATAATATCTTTTTAAGTTGATTTGCCATTTGGCAGATCAACTGGACCTAAGCGGACTTATGGCTGTTTATAGGCTTTTGTGAGCATATTATATTACGGGGCCTTTGAGGCGTCAAGAAATTCCTTAGCATTACATATCAAATTTTCGGGCAGCCTCGGCTGCCTGACGGGCTTTCACAGTTTTTACACCTAATTTTCAGTTGCTATACTGATTCCGGCGCATTGTATTAAGCTGTTTTTAAGATATCTGCATTATTATAGGATCATAGGAAACAAACAACATTCTCACTGCTATAGGGAGGTATCACTATGAAAAAATACAGAAAATTATCAGCATTCCTTCTTGCGCTTTCACTTTGTGTGAATCTTTATTCCTGTGGTTCGACTGATCCATCAAGCACGGATTCTTCTGCCGATACGGAGATAACTACAGAGGCTGAAACTGAGACCACTACGGAAACCGAAACAGAGACTACCGGCAATGATCGCCCGGGCGATCCTCCGAGCGGTGACAGACCTGATGCTCCGCCTGACGGAAACGGCGGCACACCTCCCGGAGGCGGAGGTCACGGAGGAAGCAGCAGCGCAGATATTGATTATACAGGCGCAGTCGAGATAACCTCAGCTGATACGCAGTCGGGGCAGAGCTACAACAGCAGCACGGCTGACGAGAGCGCTCTGCTTATCTCCACTTCCGATGATGTGACAATTACAGATCCGACTGTCACCAAAACAGGCGATTCCGACGGCGGCGACAACTGCAATTTCTACGGACTGAATGCGGCGTTTCTCGTCAAGGACGGCGCAAATGTAACTATCACAGGCGGTACTGTCACTTCTGATGCGGACGGCGCAAACGGCGTGTTCTGCTACGGAGGAAACGGCGGTCAAAACGGAGCGTCAGGTGACGGCACCACGCTGACGATCCGCAACACTGTCATCAAAACGACCGGCGACGGCTCCGGTGGTATTATGACAACAGGCGGCGGTATTACCTACGCCTACGACCTCGATGTTGACACCTCGGGACAATCTTCGGCAGCGATCAGAACCGATCGCGGAGGCGGTACGGTCTATGTGGACGGCGGTACGTACACCTCTAACGGGCTCGGTTCTCCTGCAATTTATTCCACTGCGGAGATCCATGCTGCAAATGCGACACTGACCTCAAATCTTTCCGAGGGCGTTTGTATCGAGGGTAAAAACTCCATTGAGCTGACCGACTGTGACCTTACTGCAAACAATACTCAGTGCAATGGCAACGCAACGTTCTATGATACGATAATGATATATCAGTCGATGTCAGGCGATGCAGACAGCGGTACTTCTTCATTCACAATGACAGGCGGCACGCTGACCAGCAAGAACGGTCATGTGTTCCACGTCACTAACACCAATGCCGTCATCACGCTCAACGGTGTGAAGATCGTGAACGAGGACAGCGAGAATATTCTTCTCTCCGTATGTGCTGACGGTTGGAGCGGTGCAGGCAATGTCGCTACACTGAATGCGGACGGACAGGAGCTTACAGGCATCATCAAGGTCGGCGATGACTCCCAGCTGACACTGAACCTCACAAACGGTTCAACATTTACAGGTTCCATCGACGGCAGCATCACAAACGCAAAAGGTACGACGGTCTCCACGGAAGTCGGAACAGTTGCAGTCAGCCTTGACAGCTCCAGCACATGGACGCTGACAGCTGACACCTACATCACTTCCTTTGACGGCGACGTTTCCAATATAATTTCTAACGGTTATACCCTGTACGTGAACGGAACAGCAATAAACTGAATATAAAAAACAGAGGCGCTCGTAATGTGAGCTCTCAGGCGGAAAAAAGTCCGGTTTTGAAGCCGGACTTTTTTTATAAGATAATCTCTTTGAGAAAGGCTTTACCCTGATAATCAATAATATTCATTGTTATTTCAATATTAATTTATGAACTTCGACAAAATTCTGTTTTCCCATTGAAATCACCATTTTTTAGTAGTATAATTGTAATCGCGCGTTTGCGCTGATATTTCAATGAATAGAGGTTTTTTGAATATGGACTCAAAAGCAGTCAGACCAAGTGAAGAAAAACTCAAGCCGAAGCTTCTTTCGGTGATGAAAAACTATTCGCGTGAGCAGTTCGTCAAGGACGTTGTTTCGGGCATTATCGTAGCTATCATCGCCCTGCCGCTCTCGATAGCACTTGCTCTTGCATCGGGAGTCGGTCCTGAGCAGGGACTTTACACTGCGATCGTCGCCGGCTTCATTGTAGCTCTTCTCGGCGGAAGCCGCATACAGATAGCCGGTCCTACCGCTGCCTTCGCAACGATCGTTGCGGGCATCGTAGCCTCTGAGGGCATGAGCGGACTTGTTATATCCACTATCATGGCGGGTGTTCTCATGATAATAATGGGCTTCTGCCGTTTCGGAGCCCTTATAAAATATATTCCCGGCACGATAACCACAGGCTTTACCTTCGGTATCGCAGTGACCATACTCATCGGTCAGATCAAGGACTTCTTCGGTCTTAAATTCGAGAACGCTCCCGTTGAGACGGTTGACAAGATCGCGGAGGTATTCAGGTGTATCGGCACCTTCAATCTTTCTGCCATGCTGATAGGCTGCCTTGCACTTGCGATACTCATACTCTGGCCTAAGAAGCTCGAAAAGATACCGGCTTCGCTGATAGCAGTCATTGTCTGTTCGCTCGTTGTTAACCTTGCAGATGTAAACGTCAACACTATCGGTGACCTTTACTCCATATCATCCGCACCGCCCAAGTTCTCCGCTCCGGAATTCAGCTTATCAAAGATGAAAGCACTTATGCCGAATGCTGTTACTATCGCGGTCCTTGCCGCAGTCGAGTCGCTCTTATCATGCGTTGTTTCCGACGGTATGATCGGCTCGAAGCATCGCTCGAACATGGAGCTTATCGCACAGGGTACGGCAAATATCGGCTCAGCTCTGTTCGGCGGTATCCCCGCGACCGGAGCTATCGCCCGTACTGCTGCAAATGTAAAAAACGGCGGAAGAACGCCTATCGCAGGCATAGTTCATTCTTTAGTAGTTCTTCTGATACTCGTATCGCTCATGCCCTATGCAAAACTTATACCTATGCCGACTATCGCCGCGATACTCTTTGTCGTTGCGTACAATATGTGCGGTTGGAAGAACATTGTCAATACTGTAAAGACCGCGCCAAAGAGTGATGTCCTCGTCCTTTTCGTAACACTGATATTCACTGTTGTGTTCGACCTTGTAGTTGCTATCGGCGTTGGACTTGTCCTCGCGGCACTGCTCTTCATGAAGCGTATGGCAGACGTTACCGAGGCACATAACTGGGTGGACATCGACGATGAGGACACCGACCCTGACAACATCGCGCTGAAGAAGATACCTGCAAATACCCGTGTGTATGAAATAAACGGTCCGATGTTCTTTGCGGCTTCGGATAAGTACAGATATGTTATTGATGACAAGACGAAATTCGATATACTCTGTATAAGAATGAGAAATGTCCCGGCTATCGACGCGGCGGGCGTCGAGGCACTCAGCAATATTGTGAAACGATGTGAAAAGCGCGGGATAAGGGTAATATTCTCTCATGTCAACGAGCAGCCGATGAAGGCAATGAAGAAGGCAGGATTTACAGAACGTGTGGGCAGCGAGAATTTCTGCGACCATATCGACACAGCACTTCTCCGCGCAGCCAAGCTTGAAAAGCAGATAGCTGCTTCGAGAGCATAATTGCAGAAGATACAAAGAAAAAAGGTCACATTGTGACCTTTTTTCTGTTATATGGACGCTGCACCTTACACTTATTATATTGCACTTTTAAATCCGAGTCAAGTCATACCTAAGACAAACCGCGCATATTATCCAAAGGAAGGAGTGATCACATTGAAAGAAACGATACATACCAAAAGCACATTCAAATCCACCGACGCAGAACGACTGAAAAAGGCCGTGACTGAAAAAATCGAGAAGCTCGTCAACGACAAACTGAAGAAAGCAGGCTGACGAATAACACACTATAAACAAGGAGGTGAGGTCAATGCCAAAGGTGGCTATATACTGCCGACTGTCCATTGAGGACAGGGACAAGCTGAAAAACGACGACAGCCAGAGTATACAGAATCAGAAGTCCATGCTCCGCGACTACTGCAAGGAACGTGACTGGGAGATATACGATATTTACTGTGATGACGGCTACAGTGGCATTGACCGCAGCCGCCCCGAGTTCAATCGCCTGCTGCGTGATTGTGAAGCAGGTCACATCGACATAGTATTATGTAAAGACCAGTCCCGTTTCTCGCGTGATACCGTGGTGATAGAGCAATTCATCAATGACAAGTTCCTCGAATGGGGAATACGCTTCATCGGAGTTGCGGACAATGCCGACTCCGAAAGCGAAAGCTACTCCACAATGCGTCTGTTCACAAGTGCCTACAACGAGATGTACGTCAAGGACATTTCCTCAAAAATCAGGCGTACTCTCGCATACAAGCGTGAGCAGGGACAGTTCATCGGTTCATTTGCTCCCTACGGCTATCAGATCGACCCCGACGATAAACATCATCTCATCGTTGACGAGGAGACAGCTCCCGCTGTACGGCTGATATTTAATATGTATGTCAGCGGCGAGGGTTATCGCAGGATAGTCCAGCGGCTCAATGATGAGGGTATAGTCAGTCCCAGTGAATACAAGCGGCAAAAAGGTTCAAAATATGTTAACATCAATGCCGATTCAAGCCATTCCGGAGGACTATGGACACAATCCACTGTGGCAAGAATACTTGCCAACGAGATGTACACAGGTACTCTCGTGCAGGGAAAATCCCACCACATCAGCTACAAGAACAAGAAGCGAAAAAAGGTGGAGCAGGCTGACTGGGTACGTATCCCGAATGCACATGAACCAATAATAGATTCTGACACATGGTCACGAACACAGGAACGTCTTAACAGTCACGCAAGAGTAGGAAAACGCTCGCAGGAGCTGTCTCCTCTTTCGGGCAAGGTCAGATGTGCCGTCTGCGGACGTCCCATGAAGCGCAATGTCTACTACAACAAGGCTAAGACAATCAAGTATTACGGGCTGCAATGCGCCACCTACAAGACCGGTGCTATGAACTGCCCTAACAAGTCGAGCATCAGCGGTCTTGTACTTGAAAAGCATATTCTTGAAGAGCTGAATACCATTGTTGAGCGTTACTGTCAGGCTGACGAGATAGTATTCAGCAATATGTACAGTCAGCAGCTTCAAGAGCTCGAAAAAAATCTTGAAAGGCTCAATGAAAAACATACTTCCGCGGAAAAACGTCTTGTTGCAATGTATAAGGATAAGCTGGACGGAATAATTTCCGGCGAAGAATACTCGCTGTTCCGGCAAAGTCTCAGCGAGGAAAAGGAAGATATTTTAAATCGTATCGACGAGGTGATCGAGCAGATCAAAGACTGCCGAAGACGTATGGAAAATGCTGAGAGCCGGAAGGCTCTTATTGAAAAATATACCCACTTTGACAAGCTTGACCGAGCTGTTGCCGATGAGTTCATCGACTACATCGAGATAGGTACGACCGATGAAAACGGTGAGCGTGAGATACATATACATTGGAAGCTGTAGCGGTAGGCTGAAGACATTTCCCCAATATTCTTCTGCAAATGATTTGAAGATTTCGTAAATATTTCTCTCTGATAACAGCTTTGCCCGGTAATGTGTATTGTGATTCAGCTTTCATTTTTTATCTTCTTACTAAGCGTTAGTATCTCATCCTTTACCTTTTCACGGCTGCGCTTGGTGACAGACTTGCTTACAGGTGTTGCAATTCCGGCGGTCGCAAGTCCTATTATCCCCATTACAAGTCCGAGAATAAAATGATCGAAGCTAAGAACAAGTATGATCCCTATGATCAATATCAGTATCCCCGAAAGACCTACCGCAATACCTGCGATCGTTCCGGGAAGCTCTGCCCTGCGGTCGAGCCTTTTCAGCTTTTCAAGATCACTGTCGGGTCTGATATCAGTCTGAAGATATTTTGCAGCTATTTTATCGACTTCGCTGTTTTTTGCAGGCGAGTAGCTGTAGGTGAATTTATCGTCATTCATTAGTTGTCACGCTCCTAACATTGTTTTGAACACCGCTCAATATCACGGTAAATGTGCTGCCCTTGCCGAGCTCTGAGGATACGGTTATCACTCCGCCGGTAATGTCGATTATACGCTTCACAAGTGCCAGTCCCAGTCCGTTGCCCTTTGCAGCGTGAGAGGTATCTCCTTGATAGAATTTATCGAAAATGTGCCGGCCGGTTTTGCTGTCTATACCGCAGCCGGTATCGGAAACGCTTACCGCCGCATTGCCGTTTTGCTTCATGACTCTCACACTGACAGTCCCTCTCTCGTCTGTGAACTTTATAGCATTTGAAAACAGATTGTTCCACACAAGGCTCAGAAGCTCGGGGTCTGCATTGATGATGATGTCTTCGTCTATTTCTGCCTCTATATCAATGTTCTTTTTCTCCCACTCGGTCTCAAATTCAAGCAGACACTCGCATATCTGCTCGCCGAGGTCAAAGGTCTGACTTTCGGGAAAAATTTGCTGATTTTCGAGCTTGTTGAGCTTCAGGATATTTGTGATAAGTGACGCAAGCCGCTTTGTTGAATCGCTTATAGCCTCCGCATATACAAGTCTGTCGGATTCGGGGAGATCAGGCGATTTTAAAAGTGTCGCGTAGTTTTGAATGACCGCAAGTGGCGTTTTCATCTCATGGGAAACGTTTGAAACAAAATCCGTCCGCAGCGTTTCGACTCCCGACAGCTCATCAGCCATTTTATTAATGCTCTCAATTATTATGTTATACTGATTTCCGCCGAGAGGATCGGCAAATGGACTTATTCTCTCGGTGAGTTCGCCGTCCGTTATTTTTTTCAGTCCCTCAGAAATACGTTTTACAGGACGGTCAATGGTGAGCTTTTTCCTCAGTTTATCTGTCAGCCATGCAAGAAATGCAATAAAAACCGCATTCCCGAATGTCAAAAAAGCGCTTTTTCTTATGGTATTCTTTGGAATATCAAGTCCCTGAAAAAACAGTATAAATGATGCCGTCAGCACGAATGAAATAAAAAAAAGTATGGCAAGATACTGCAATACCGAAAGCAGCTTTGTACGCCAATCGCCTTTCATTTAAGCACCGCCTTATAACCTAATCCGTGGACTGTTACGATCTCAAATTCGTCACAGTCCTCAAATTTTTCCCTCAGCTTTCTCATGTATACGTCCACTGACCGCAGCCCCGAGGTAGCTTCAATATCCCAGAATTCATTCATAAGCTGCGAGCGTGTAAAGGTCTTTTTCGGATTGGAAAGCAGCTTGTAAAGCAGGTTGAATTCACGGACAGTAAGCGGTATCTCCTCGCCGTTATAAATGCAGCTTTGTTCTTCCTCATTCATGGTCAGTTCGCCTACAGTAAGCTCCCTGTCTGCGCTGATATTTGCTCTGCGCATGATCGCGCCGATCTTTAGTATCAGCTCCTCCAGATTTATGGGTTTCACAAGATAATCGTCAATGCCCAGCCGATAGCCTTTCTGCATGGACTTCATATCGTCCTTGGCGGTCATGAAAATTATTGGGATATCCTTGTTCAGTCCGCGAACTGTCTCAGCGAATTCAAAGCCGTCTATATTAGGCATCATTATATCCGAGATTATCATTTCAAAATTACTGCCGTACATGGCATCATAGGCGTCCACTGCATTCAGGCAGCCCACAGCTTCAAAGCCGTTTAAATTCAGATATTTGCAGACGGTGGAGTTAAGCTCTTTATCGTCCTCAACAACTAATATTTTTACCATTTCTATCAACTCCGGTGGTTTTATTATGGTTTTATTAATGTCTGCTCAACAACTAAAAATTGGCTTAATATAGCTTTTTAAAGCCAATTTTTAGTTGTCAAAGCGCAAGAAAAAACAAAGATATTGATAGTTTTTCTTGCGCTTTGTTTTGCCCTTTAGGGCAAAATGAGCTTGACATCAAGAAATGTGACGCGCAAATTCCCTATATTATAAAGAATTTGCGCTCCCCGAACGAAGTTCGGGGCAATAACCGCCTTACGGCGGTTATTGATGACACATTTATTATAGCATAACATTTGAGCAAAATCAATTGATTTCTGCCGTTTTAACATTTCTCAAACATTTCAAAAACATCTCGCAAACAATCGGGTGGTAGAATACAGACATACCAAACAAAATGAAAGCGAGGAAAATGATATGAGCACAATGACTGTAAACAGAGAAAAGGTAAGAGCGGGTCAACCCTATCTGTACAGAGAAAACGGTCTGCCAAGTGAGGTCTATGAAATAAGAATGAATAACGAGGTAGACCACTCGGCTCTGAGCACTGCACTTGAAGAGACTATCGAACGCTATCCCTACTTCAAGGTGAGATATGAGGAGCATGATGGAGATTTCTATGCGGTGGAAAACGATCTGCCGCTTGAAGCTTTTGAAAGCGAGGAGCTTATTCCACTCGGAGGAACGGAGAACAATTATTATCTGATAGGAGTCACACATCACGGAAAGAGTATCAACGTTTCATTCCACCACGGACTTGCCGACGGCAGAGGAGTCAAGAGCTTTGTTGAAACGCTTATCTATTACTATTGTCGGGCAGCGTACGGCAGCAGTGCAGACAGAGATGGCATTCTCACGAGCACTGTGCCTATGACCTGCGCAGAGAGCACAGAGCCATGCGGACAAAAATACCCGGTCGACCGCAGCTCACTAAAAAAGATCGAGGGCATTTCAAGAAAGGGCTTTACCCTGCCCGAAACGAAGGCGCAGAAGTCTGCTCACAGACGATATGAGCTGAAATTCCCTCAGAAAGACTTTATCAGACTTTGTAAGGATAACGGTGCTTCTCCCATTGTTATGCTCAGCGTTATGATGAGCAGAGCAATTCGCGAGCTTTACCCGGAAAGCAATGAGGTCATAAACAGCAATTTCCCTGTAGATGCAAGAGCTGCTCTGGGCTGTGAGAATACGTATAAGAACTGTGTAAAGAGCATAAGCCTGCCTTACGGTGAGCATGAGCTGGAAATGTCAACGGAAGAGCTTTGCAGATACTACAAGTCGCTCATGAACGAGCAGAGAGCACCGGAGCGCTGCAAGGACGAATTCAACAAGATCATCACGCTCCTGAATGCTGTGAGTCACCTTCACTCCTTTAAGAAAAAGCGCATGATAATGAAGTTTCTTGATAATCTGAAGCTTGACACTTATCTTATCAGCTATATCGGGCAGTTCACTCTGAACGAGAATGAGCGCTATGTTGAGTCGATACATCTTTACTCCGACTGTTCAGCCGGACTTGTAATGAACATGACATGTCAGTGCGGATATTTTTGCATTGACTTTGTGCAGGATTTTGAGGGAGATAAGTATGTAAATGCACTGACAAGGCAGTTTGAACAGGCAAGTATAGAGCTTTCTGTATCAGATGAGATCGTATTTTCAACGCCCTGCGACACGCTGATGAGGGATATGCCTGCCGAAGCTCAGATCAATACAGACTGCGAGAGCCTTATGGAGAAGACCATTTCAGCAAACGTTAATGCGTACCGCTTTATCGAGCGCAAGACCATAGATGGGTATACGGCGATAGAAAACGCCTTTGTAAAGGCGTTCCTGCTCAAAGACGGAGAAACAATAAAAGACGCAAAGCTGCGTCTCGCTGATGAGCAAGTCGAGCGGAGTATCGCAAAAAAGGAAGCTCTCACGCGGCTTTATCATATCGCGTAATATAACAGATCAGGCTTTGAGATATTTCTCAAAGCCTGTTTATTCTTTGCAAATTCTTGCTTTTTAATATTTCTCAAACATTTCAAAAACATCTCGCAAACAATCGGGTGATAAAATACAGAAAATGAAACAAACCACACAAACAATAACGGAGGAAATGATTATGGAAAAGATGTATCTTGTAACAGGTGCGGCGGGATTTTTAGGCGGAACGGTTTGCCGTCAATTGATCGAACGGGGCGACAGGGTAAGAGCCTTTGTGCTCCCGAATGACCCGGCGATGAAGTTCGTTCCGGAGGAAGCCGAGATAGTGACGGGCGACCTCTGCAACATTGAATCGCTTGAACGATTCTTCACAGTTCCCGAAAATACCGAGACTATTGTTCTTCATATTGCAAGCATTGTTACTGTCAACCCTGATTTCAGCCAAAAGGTCATGGACGTGAATGTAGGCGGAACTGAAAATATCATCGACAAATGCCTGGCTCACCCGGAGTGCAAAAAGCTTGTATATTGCAGCAGCACAGGCGCTATTCCTGAGCGGCAGAAGGGTACGGCTATTCGCGAGGTAGGTGATTTTGATGACAGCAAGGTCATCGGCTGCTACAGTCAGTCTAAAGCAATAGCAACACAGTCAGTGCTTGATGCGGTAAAAAACAGAGGTCTGAATGCCAGCGTTGTCCACCCCAGTGGCATTCTCGGTCCGGAGGATTACGCGGTCGGTGAAACAACAAGTACGCTTATAAAAATAATAAGCGGCGATATGCCAATGGGCATTGACGGCTCGTTCAATCTTTGCGATGTACGTGACCTTGCAAGAGGAACTATTCTTGCAGCTGACAATGGCAGAAAGGGCGAATGCTATATCCTCGCCAATGACGAGGTGTCATTCAAGGATTTCTCAAAGCTGGTCTGCGAGGAAAGCGGCTGTAAGCCGGTCAAGATGTTTCTCCCTATCGGACTTGCTGATCTGCTCGGGAAAACAATGGAGAAAAAGGCGAAGCGTAAGGGCGAAAAGCCGATGATGACCTCATTCTCGGTATATAATCTTGCACGCAACAATACCTTTGATTCAAGCAAGGCAAGGCGTGAGCTTGGCTATACCACACGCTCCTACCGCGAGACTATCCACGATGAGATCACATGGCTCAAAGCCGAGGGAAAAATATAAGGAGGCCGTATCATGTCAGATGTATGCGTTATCACAGGCGGCGGCAGCGGCATGGGGCTTGCTGCGGCTAAATTCATGCCAAAGGAGAAAATCATACTGATCGCCGGCAGAACTGAGTCAAAGCTTGCAAAAGCCACAGACGAGCTGAAGACTCTGGGCTATCAGGCTTACTTCAAGACCTGCGACACCTCAGATCGCAAAAGTGTCCGTGAGCTTGCGGAATATGCCGCCTCGCTGGGTACGGTAAGAAATGTCATCAATGCCGCAGGACTTTCTCCGGCAATGGCAAAGCCCGAGCAGCTCATTAGGGTAAACGCTCTCGGCACTGTGTATGTCAATCAAGAATTCGCCGGAGTTATGAGCGAGGGCGGAGCGATAGTTGATGTTTCCTCTAATTCTGCTTATGCGCTGCCGAAAATAATTATCCCCAGGAGTGCATACAAGCTTGCAGATACGAATGAAAAGGAATTTTTGAATAGAATGATAAAGCGCAGCAGTCTGCCAAAGGGAGACTATGAAAAATCGGGGCTTGCTTATGCACTATCAAAGAATTTTGCAGTCTGGTATGCGCAGAAATCGGCGTTTGAGCTTGGTAAAAAAGGAATAAGGGTAGTTTCTCTCAGTCCGGGACTTATCGCTACGGATATGGGAAATCTTGAAGCTGGGGAAGGCGAGAAAATGCTGAAATTCGGTGCAGAACAGCGAATGGGAACTCCCGAGGAACTTGGGTTTGCGATAGCAACAGCTGCCGACGAGCGCAACGGCTATCTCGCAGGAGTGGACATTCTCTGCGACGGCGGCTGTACAAACGGTAAGCGATTCAAGGCGTGATAAAAGAGGAAGTGGATGCCAGATAGTTATGATATGAACTATGTTTAAGTTGACCCGCCGTGCCCTGCGTCCAGGATAATGACCGGCGTTTCGCTCATCTCTCCGGTAAGAGAGGCGGGAACAGCGCCGGACTCCTCGTGTTTGCTGAGCTTAGCGCCTGCACCTATCGCAGTCATCACGCACCCGAAAACTATCGCGCCACTGATGATACGTCGTTTTGTTTTGTTCATATTTCTCACCTCGCGATATAATATGCGGACAGACAGTGGAATATGACGATGATCTGATAACATTTTATCAGGTGTATATATTGACAAAAAAATGCACTTATGTTATAATTTATTATGTAACACACACAAAACTCCATCTGTTATGAAACCAAGGGAGGGTGAATATGAAATTTGCTCATAAGATAGACGATAAGGTCCAGACTATTGAAGAGCACCTTAAAGGAGTCGCTGAATTAGCCGCTGGAAATTCTGTTGAGCTCTTTAAACCATTGGCATATACCGCTGGCATTGCGCACGATATCGGAAAATATTCATACGCCTTCCAAAAGAGGTTAAACGGCAGCAATTGCAAATTTGAACATTCAGCCTGCGGAGCGATAGAACTCGGAGAATTGGCTGAGAATAAGATGCAAAGAGAAATGACATATATGCTCCAATACTGTGTTGCGGGTCATCACACTGGTCTGCCTGACGGCGGCACGTCTGTTGATAGTGCTGACGGTGATAACACTCTCCATTCAAAGCTGAAGCGCAAAAAGAATTATATTGGCGACTCGGATTATAGTTCATATAAAAACGACTTTGAGCTTGCTCTGCCGGATTATTCTCAGGTCTTAGCTGAGCTTAACCGTTCGATGAACATTATTGATCTCATTGAAAGATACGCTTTTTTTACACGTTATGTTTTCTCGTGTCTGACAGATGCGGATTTTATTGACACAGAAAGATTCTGTTCACCTGATATAAACAGGGAGCTGTCAGCAGATTTTGAGAGTATTGAAAGATCGCTTGATGACAAATTCAGGTCGTTCATTGCTGATACACCTTTGAAAAGCGCAAGAAACATTCTTCAGGAGCAAGCGTTCCTGAATGGAAACGACGATGCTCAGATCAGTATCCTTAATATGCCTACCGGAAGCGGCAAGACACTTTGCAGCCTGAAAATTGCACTTAATAAGGTAAGACGTCATCATAAAAAACGAATCATTTACGTTATCCCTTACACAAGCATTATTGAGCAGACTGCGGAGATTTTTGAAAAACTTTTCGGAGAATATGCGGATATAGTTCAACATCATTCAAACTACTGCTATGAAACCGATGATGATAGTACAGCCGGGAAACTGAAACGTTCCACAGAAAACTGGGACGCTCCTATAATTATAACCACAACAGTTCAGTTCTTTCAGTCTATATATCACTACAAAGGCTCGGGACTGCGGAAGCTCCATAACCTTGCTGATTCAGTGATAATATTTGATGAGATACATATGCTCCCTATCGAGTGCTTGCAGCCGTGTTTAAGGGCGATAGGGTATGTTACAAAGTATCTCAGCAGTGAAGCTGTACTGCTGTCTGCAACAATGCCGGACTATACAAATCTGCTTGAAAAATACATTGGTACGTATACCTGTTCTGAGCTTATAAAGGACAAGAGCGCGTTTTCGTTTTTTCACAAATGCAGGTATAATTATATTGGTGAGACAGAAATGGAGAGCATTTGTGAAAAAGCAGAAGAATATGATTCAAGTCTTATAATAGTAAACAGCAGAAAAACTGCCAGAGAGACATTTCATATGCTGACAGGGAAAAAATTTCATCTCTCTACATATATGACGCCGAGTGACCGATCTGATACTATAGCAGAGATACGCAGGTCACTTGAAAACGGTGAGAAGATAAAAGTAGTATCTACATCTCTTGTTGAAGCAGGAGTTGATCTCGATTTTCAGGCTGTTTTCCGTCAGCTTGCAGGGCTTGACAGTATATTGCAGTCCGGTGGAAGGTGTAACCGCGAGGGCAGAATGGAATGCGGAGATGTGTTTATTTTTGAAACTGATGAAAAGCCCCGCGGCGATATGAAGATACGGACGTCAATAGTCAAAGATATCCTTGAAACAGGCGCTGACATTTCTTCCAGAGATAGTATCAGTGAATACTACAAGCGTGTATTTGATTATTCCGATGAGCTTATAGATAAAAACACGATATCGAAAGGACAGCCGTTACCTCTTGACAGTATACCGTTCAGGACATATGCTGAGGGATTCCGATTTATCAGGGAGGAAACAGTAAGCGTTGTGATCGATGATCGCCCGGAAACTTCTGAACTTCTTGAACAGATACGTTTCGGCGGTAAAAAAATCAGACGGAAATTGCAAAGATATTCGGTCAGCCTTAAAATGCACGGTGAGTTTGAAAAAGCGCTTTCGCTCGGCTTGCTGCACGATACCGGAGAGGGAGTTTATGTGCTTGCAAACAATGACTATTATAACAGCGAAACAGGCTTTGATGTAGGATATAAGCCTGATTATATATTTTGAAAGGAGTGAGATGAGTGGGATATGGATTCAAAATCATAGTTGAAGGCGACTATGCTCTGTTTACACGTCCGGAATTTAAAGTAGAACGAGTGAGCTATGATGTGCCTACCGTTTCTGCAATGGAAGGCTTGATCAAATCTGTATACTGGAAACCCGCAATACGGATCGTTGTTGACAGGATAGTTGTTTTCAATCCGATAAAATTTATCAATATCCGACGCAACGAGATAAAATCGAAGGTATCTCAGAGAACGGTATTATCTCAGCTGAACGGAAAAGGAGACCCAGCGTTATATGCGTCAGAGCAGAGGAGCCAGCGTGCAGGTATGCTTCTCAAAGACGTAAAATATGGTATTGAATTTCATTTTGAACTGACAGGTCTGCGGTCCGAGCATGATGATGAAAGTGAGCAAAAGCATTACAATATTATGCTAAGACGCCTGAAAAACGGACAGCATTTTCGTCAGCCCTGTCTGGGATGCAGAGAGTTTTCGGTCAGCAGGATAGAGCTTGTTGATGAATTTCACCTCAGCGAAGTAGATGCTTCACTAAAAGGTGATATCGACCTGGGATATATGCTGTACGGTATGAAGTTTACAGATGGCGGAAAGCCGGTGAACGGAAATTGGGACGAGCCGAAGTTTTCGGACAAAGCTGACCCGATGTACTATCGTCCGCACATGATAGACGGCGTAATTGACATAGCAAAATACAGGGAGGGGATAGTATGCTGATAAAGGCTTTGTGCGATTATGCGGACAAGCAATCGAGGGATACTGTTCCGGAAGGTTTTTCCAAGCAGACAGTTCATTATCGTATTATCCTTTCAGAAAACGGCGGGCTAAAGGAAATAGTGCCGATAGCTCCGGCAGATGAAAAAAAGAAAGTATCGAGAGAGATAATACTTCCGGTCAGGACTCAGAAATCCGGAATAGAATCGAACTGTATCGAGCATCGACCGCTGTATATTTTCGGACTGAATTTTGACAAGGATTCTTTTACGCCTGATGATGCTACAAATAAGGCAAGAAAATCTCACGCCGCATTTGTTAAACATGAACTTGAATTCTTCGAGGGGCTTGATTCACCTGTCTGCACAGCGTACAGGAACTTCGTCAAAAACTGGTCGCCTGAAAATGAATGTGAAAATCCCGTACTGAAAGAACTTGGCAAAGAATATAAAAGCGCATACTTTGGTTTTTCGCTCGGTATCGGCAGAGACGAGCTTGAAGCAGATCCTCAGTTCATTGAGAAGTATCAAAAATACTTTTCAGAAAAGAACGATAACAAGTCTGACGAGCCGGTATCTGTCTGCGGGATACTCGGGGAAAAGCTCCCTATCACAAGACTGCATGAAAAAATTAAATTTCCCGGCGGGCAATCCTCCGGCTGCCAGCTTGTGTGCATGAATGACACTGCATTTGAGTCATATGGAAAAACGCAGGCGTTCAACAGCAGCGTGTCGGAAAAGGCGATGAAGAAATATACGGCAATGTTCAACAAATTGCTTGCAGATCGCTCGCATCATTGCAATTTAGGCGATATGGTGCTGATATACTTTGCAATGAAGAACGACGACTCCGCCGAATGCGACCTGTTTTCGTCCTTATTGAATAATGCTGATAAGGAAACTGATGAGAAGATATCGACGATTATGAATTATGCCAGAAGCGGATATACGACTGATGAAAAGTCAATAAATGAATTGACAGCAGATAAGGACGTTACCTTTTATATTGCAGGTCTGACACCTAATGCTTCGAGAATATGTCAGAAATTTATATACAGAGGAAATTTCGGAGATATGCTCGATAATCTTATCAAGCATCAGAACGATTTGATGATCGATCCTGACAATACTCGCCCCATATATTTTGGAGGTATCGCTAAGGAACTGATTTCTCCCAAATCCACCAACGAAAAAGTTCCGTCGCCGCTTATGTCGGGGATAATGCTTGCAGCACTCAATAATACAAAGTATCCGGACGCATTGTTATCGACGGTAGTCAGGCGAGTCAAGACTGACAGCGATGAGGATAAAAAACGGTATATCAAGCTGAATTATACAAGAGCGGGTATCATTAAAGCCTGCCTTAACAGGAAAACAAAAAAGGAGGAAATAACTATGTCGTGGAATGAAGGAAACAAAAATCCTGCTTATCTTTGCGGAGGATTGTTTGCGGTATACGAAAAGATACAGCAGGATTCGTCAGGCGGGAATCTTAACAGAACTATCAAGGACTCATATTTTGCGTCGGCTTGTTCGAGACCCTCGAGCGTTTTACCGAAGCTGGCAAAGCTGTCGCAGAATCATCTGCGCAAGCTAAGTGAAGGGGCAGGAGTATACTACAATAAAATCATAGCCGGTATAACCGACTGCCTTGACGGCGGATTTCCCTCAACTCTTAGCCTTGACGATCAGGGACGCTTTATTGTCGGATACTATCAGATGAATAAGAAATTATACACTTCAAATAAAAGTGAATGAAAGGACGGTCAATTATGGAAAATAATGCTATCAAAAACAGATATGAGTTCGTTATGCTTTTCGATGTGGAGAACGGTAATCCGAACGGAGATCCCGACGCCGGGAATATGCCCAGAACCGATCCGGAAACATCATTCGGAATAGTTACAGACGTTTGCCTCAAGCGCAAGATCAGGAACTTCGTTGAACTTTACAAGGAAGGTGAAGGCGGATATAATATCCTTGTTAAAGCTGATCGTTCTCTCAATTCAAAATTTACTGAAGCTTATGACGCTCTTGGACTGGATAAAGGGAAGAAAGGCAAAAATACTGATGATGTAAAGAAAGCTCAGGAATACATATGCGCAAATTACTATGACGTGCGTACTTTTGGTGCGGTAATGAGTACAGGTGATGACCCCTGCGGAATTGTCAGAGGTCCGGTACAGCTGAATTTTGCAAAGAGTATTGACCCTGTGTATGTTCAGGATATTACAGTTACCCGTCAGGCAGTTACGACTGATAAGGATTTCAATGAAAAGAAGCAGAGCGAAATGGGCAAAAAAAGCTTCATTTCCTATGGACTTTACCGTGCAGAGGGCTATGTTTCAGCGATGCTTGCTCAGAAAGTAACGGGATTTTCCGAGGATGATCTTGAACTTTTGTGGACAGCTATAATCAATATGTTTGAGAATGACAGAAGTGCTGCAAGAGGTAAAATGTGTCTGAGAAAACTCTATATTTTCAAACATGATTCGCTGCTCGGAAATGCTCCTGCACATATTCTGTTTGACAAGATAAAAGTCGAAAAGAAACCAAGTGATATGCCTCCAAGAAAATTTGAGGATTATGATATTTCAATCGATAAGGATATGCCATTAGGCGTTCAGTTTATCGAAAAGATATGAACGATCATACTATCAATATAAGGGCGATACAGCACTATATGTACTGCCCGAGGCGATTCGCTCTTCTGGAGATCAACGACGACTGGGAGGAAAACGCATTTGTTGTAAAAGCAAATCTACAGCATCAGCATGTGCATGACGGAAGTCACAGTTATTCTGACAGCAAGAAAATAGTTCGCAGTGATATTACCGTTTATAACGATGCGCCGGAATATGACATTTTCGGAATTACTGACTGCATTGAATTTATCCGCAGCAGGAACGGCGTTCATGTTTCCGGATATGACGGAACATTTGAGATCTGTATCGTAGAATATAAGCCTAAAGCTCCTAAAGACACGGCATTCAATGAAACAGATGCTATTCAGGTATTTGCTCAGAAGATCTGCGCAGATACGATATGGAACTGCGATTGTGAGGCGTATATTTATTATTCGGATACGCGCAAGCGAGTTAAATTACCGTTTGATACAGAGTACGAAAAGTATGATGAAATGCTGAGAAAGCTCTTATCAGAGATGCGGGGTGTGCTTGGCGAAAAGAGAATACCGCCGCGTAAAAAAGGGCAGAAATGCTCTGGGTGCTCGATGAAAGATGTATGCTTTCCGAAAGAGAAAAAATACTGTGTGAGAGATATGATACTGTCGCAAAAGGGAGAAAATGTGATATGAAAAAACTTCTGAATTCATTGTATATCCTTGATGAGACAGCGTGGCTCACACTCGATGGCGAGAATATTGTCTGCAAGTGTGATGATAAGGAAAAGTTCCGGCTGCCGTTTTCTAATCTTGAAGATATATACTGCTTCAGTTACCTTGGCTGTTCTCCGGCGTTGATGGGTAAATGCGCTGAACTTGGCATAAACATCAGCTTTATTTCACCGCAGGGGCAGTTCCTTGCGAAAGTACAAGGCAGAACAAAAGGGAACATTTTCCTCCGCAAAGCACAGTTTGAACGTTTTGCAGCACCTGATATCTTACTCGCTCAGAATACTGTCGCAGCTAAGCTTTCTAATACAAGATATCTTATAAGGCGTTCTCTTAAGGATAACCCACAGCTTGATGCAAACGGGGAATTAAGCAGATGTATTGAGTATCTTGAAAGCGCTATTGAGCGTGTTTATGAGATGAATGACACCGAGACCATAATGGGACTTGAAGGCAGCTGTGCAAAGTCATATTTCAATATTTTCGATATGCTTATCCTACAGCAGAAAGATGATTTTATGGTTACAGGACGAGCGAAAAGACCGCCGCTTGACCCTGTTAACGCTGCTCTGTCATTTCTGTACACTATCATGACGAGTTCTTACACATCGGCGCTTGAAAGCGTTGGACTTGACAGCTGCTATGGATTCTATCATTCACTCAGGTCGGGAAGGAGCAGCCTTGCTTGTGATCTTGTTGAGGAAACAAGATGTATCGCCGAAAGACTCGTGCTGACACTTATCAATCTTAAAAAACTGAATGCAGGTGATTTTGAAAAGCAGGCGAGCAGCGCGGTTTATCTTACAAAGGAAGGGAAAAAGAAAGTGCTGACAGCATGGCAGGAAAAGAAGCGCAGCACTATAGTTCATCCATATTTGAATGAAAAGATACAGCTTGGGCTTCTTCCGTTTGTTCAAAGTTCGCTTCTTGCAAAATACATACGGGGAGAGATAGATGAATATCCATGTTTCCTCATGAAATAGGTGATAGACATGATGGTGCTTGTCAGCTATGATGTTTCAACAGTTGACAATAAAGGGAAAAGCCGCTTGCGGAAGGTTGCAAAGGAATGTCAGAATTACGGACAGAGAGTTCAGAATTCCGTCTTTGAGATAGATACGGATTACGGGACCTTTCTGAAAGTCAAGGATAAACTGCTGAAATTGATAAATGATGAACATGACAGTCTCAGATTCTATTATCTGGGTAACAATTGGCACAGGCGGGTCGAGCATTATGGTGCAAAAGAGACCTATGATCCTGAAGGTGTGCTGATTATCTGACAATCGAACCTCTGATAATATTATTTTCTCCATAGGTTCGCTTAAAAGTTACAGTAATTTATGAATTAAATATGAACAAAAATGTTCGGTTTGATTAAAATAAGTCTGTCCGCTGTGGGTGTGTGGCTCTTTGTATACAATATATAGGGGTCACGCCCCACGCGGGCGTGTGAGTTGAAATTGGATATGTACCGTTACTTTGGTGCAAATCCTCCGGTCACGCCCCACGCGGGCGTGTGAGTTGAAATTGTGATGATATAGCCGCATGGAGAGTGAAGAACGGGTCACGCCCCACGCGGGCGTGTGAGTTGAAATCAATAACTTCACCTAATACAGACCTTACCGAATCGGTCACGCCCCACGCGGGCGTGTGAGTTGAAATGGTCCTTTCGACTTACGGCTGCCGCGCTGCTTGGGTCACGCCCCACGCGGGCGTGTGAGTTGAAATGAATCGCTTCGCGTCCGCCGATCGCTACACGGAGCGTCACGCCCCACGCGGGCGTGTGAGTTGAAATCGCCTCGGCGGAAACGCCGCGCCGCACTCTGCGCGGTCACGCCCCACGCGGGCGTGTGAGTTGAAATGCGCATAGCAGTTGACATATCGTCTCCCTGCTCGGTCACGCCCCACGCGGGCGTGTGAGTTGAAATCGAGAGCGCTACGTCTACGCAGAGGCTGAGCTGGTCACGCCCCACGCGGGCGTGTGAGTTGAAATATCAGCGAAATACCGGAGGCTGAAAATGGCAATAGTCACGCCCCACGCGGGCGTGTGAGTTGAAATTCGGTTTCAACTGCGGCACGGCCGACGGTATCGCGTCACGCCCCACGCGGGCGTGTGAGTTGAAATGTATATCCTTCTCGATCTCGGGCAGGAAAGCCTGTCACGCCCCACGCGGGCGTGTGAGTTGAAATGACAAATATCGCACGCTGCTGTCCGAAGGTGTAGGTCACGCCCCACGCGGGCGTGTGAGTTGAAATCCGTCGTGTTAACACCCCAATATAATTCGACGTTGTCACGCCCCACGTGGGCGTGTGAGTTGAAATTTGCCCTGATCTAGAAATACCACGTCTGCCATACGTCACGCCCCACGTGGGCGTGTGAGTTGAAATAATAATACAATTTTTACATTGAATACTACATCTATGTCACGCCCCACGTGGGCGTGTGAGTTGAAATTACCGAGACAGGAAGGCTGCTGCAATATCTGATGTCACGCCCCACGTGGGCGTGTGAGTTGAAATTCCCCATTAATTATTTCATTGTGACCGTTGATAGTAAGTCACGCCCCACGTGGGCGTGTGAGTTGAAATTATAGCGCGAAGATAATGATAATATTTTTAATTCGTCACGCCCCACGTGGGCGTGTGAGTTGAAATCTTTATAGTCAACTTTATTCATTACTGATCCTCCTGTCACGCCCCACGTGGGCGTGTGAGTTGAAATCTATTTTAGTAAAAATTTATATGGCACGTTTTCGTCACGCCCCACGTGGGCGTGTGAGTTGAAATCGCCCTGACATTAGTAATTTATAGTTAGTTTTCGTCACGCCCCACGTGGGCGTGTGAGTTGAAATAGCCTGTCCGAGCTTAATCATCAGCTCATCGGCAGTCACGCCCCACGTGGGCGTGTGAGTTGAAATAAGCCAAAGCCTGTGTTGGTCAAGGTTCTTTCCGTCACGCCCCACGTGGGCGTGTGAGTTGAAATGGGTTCAGTGCGGCTGCAATAAAGCGTGCACTTGGGTCACGCCCCACGTGGGCGTGTGAGTTGAAATGCAAGTGCGTTTAATCTGGAATATGCTAATTTTGTCACGCCCCACGTGGGCGTGTGAGTTGAAATCCTCGGGGCTGAGCGTGTCGATAAGGAGATAGAGTCACGCCCCACGTGGGCGTGTGAGTTGAAATCAACACAACACGCTAAAAATATTTGCAAAAATAATCGTCACGCCCCACGCGGGCGTGTGAGTTGAAATAAATACGGCTCGGAGGAACAGAAGGTAGCTACTGTCACGCCCCACGCGGGCGTGTGAGTTGAAATTACTTGGAATATAAAAAATCCGGGTAATACAATAACGTCACGCCCGTGCTGGAAGCGACACGATAACCAAGAGCTTTCACGACGACTATATCAAAAAGAATGTTGCCTTCCGCAATGATGCAGGGCTGACCTGCTACATCATTCGTGAGGGTTCGAACTGTTGCAAGTGGTGCAGCGACGTTGCCGGAAAGTACAAGTTTGGTGAGCAGCCCGATGACATCTTCCGCAGGCATGATAACTGTGACTGCACTATCGTCTACGACGGACAGGTGCTCCGTGGCAAGAAGAACGCGGACGGCTCACGCTCAAAAACGTGGGAGGAAGTTCCGAGCGCTGACGGCAACTACAACCCGACTGTCCTCTCACCGGAAGAAGCCGAGAGATTGCAGGCTAAAAATCAGCCGAAAATCTTGACAAATGGCGGGAAAATTAACAATTCATCTATTGACAATTCTAATAACCGTGATAAAATAAAATTAGGAATTAATCTCTTTGATACTTCTGATGAATTGTATGTTGAAGCATTCAGCGTTGAAGAATAAACAGGATTTACCGATATTTATCTACACGGTTCACCGTCATCTGTTCAAATAAAAGCTAATGGAAAACCTAAAAATTTGACACCAGCAGAATTTGAAGAATTATTAAAAGAAAAGGGTCTAAATGGTGGCGACATTCGTCTGTGTTCTTGTTCAACAGGATACGGTACCAATTCCTTTGCACAACAGCTTTCTGAGATTCATAGTGGAAAGATAAAAGCACCAGATGCAGATGTGTATTATGCACCCAATGAAGGTACTGTTTTTGTCGGTGACCCCAACGCAAATGTTGGAAAATGGAGAATCTTTGAAAAAGGAGTTGAAATAAATGATTGATGTCGGCTGTTTTGAAGAAATGAAAGTGTTCAGTAATAGTGGAAGCATTCAGAACTTTCTTGTTGACTCGATCAACTATGATGTTGATAAAATGGTCAAGTATCTCAATTCTTTTCAAAGGAACGCTATATGTCCAAGACCAGCGATTGATTGTATAACAGGAAAAGAAATCTCTCCAAGTTTTAAGGTGTATAATGACGGAGAATATCGTTGGTGCGATTTTCTGATTTACCACATAAAAAAGTACAAAATTGACCTTCCACAAGGGCTGATTAACAAAGCAAACGCTCAAAAGCCGTCTAAGTAATTAGGCGGTTTTCTTATACCCTCACGAAAGGAGAAGCACATGACTGAAAATCAGAAAGAGTTCCTCTCCGAACTTGATGCGCTGCTGAAAAAGCACAATGTGAGTACAATGCACTCTGATGATTTATACATCAGCTTTGAAAGCAACGGCGATACACTTAAAATCGGCAATTATGAAAATGGTGTATTCAAGCATATCGTCAACAACCAAAAATCATATAAGCCCTAAGCGCCTTAACGGGTGCTATTTTTATACCCGAAAGCAGGTGATGTATGACAAAGCCGAACCTCCGCCCCGATCACAATGGCACGCAGCGTGCGCAGTTTGAGTCCAACAAAAAGAAGATCTACGCAATACAGACGGTCTGCGGGATATGCGGCAAGGCTGTGGAGAATGCTTAATAAGCTGGAATTACAGCCGGTTAAGCCGCCAAATCCTAAGTATATTCCCCAAGCCATATGAGAATATGCAGTATCCCGGTCAACGAGTTCAGATAGACGTAAAATACGTTCCTGATGCCTGTATAGTCGGCGATGCTAAGTCCGAGGGGCGCAAGTTCTACCAATATACAGCCATAAACGAATACTCGCGCTTTTGTTATTTAGAAGCCTTTGAGGAACATAGCTCCTACAGCTCGGCTGTTTTCCTTGAGCATATGCTCAAGGCGTTCAAATTCAAGATTGAATGCGTTCAGACCGACAACGGTCAGGAGTTCACCAAGCGTTTCGGAAGTTCAGAGAAGCCATCGATCAAAAAATATTTCTATCTGAGTGTATAATTGAAAAATTGACAATATCGTGGGTTTATGCTATACTACTTATAGTAAAGATATTCAGGAGTAGTTTTTCTGCAATATTAAGTATTGTTTTTTTAGTGATAAGTGTGACAATATGCTTTATTCCTAATAAGAGGAGTTTTATTATGAAAGGTAAACTTATCGTTTTTGAAGGATTGGACGGCAGCGGGAAGAATACGCAGTCGCAAAAAGTATACGAATATATGCAAAGCAGAGGAGAAAGGGTGAGAAAGATATCCTTTCCCGATTATAAAAGCCAGTCTGCTGCACTTATAAATATGTATCTTTCGGGACAGTTCGGAGATACGGCGGACTCTGTTAATCCCTACGCCGCGTCGAGCTTCTATGCAGTCGATCGCTATGCAAGCTTCAAGACCGACTGGGGAGAGTTCTATAACAGCGGAGGTATTGTGATCGCCGATCGCTATACTACCTCCAACGCTATACATCAGTGCTCTAAGCTGCCTGAGAGTGAATGGAGAACTTTTCTTGATTGGCTTTTTGAGTATGAGTATAAGTATATGAAGATCCCTGAACCTGATATGGTAATATATCTCAGAGTAGAGCCGCAGGTGAGTCAGGGGCTTATTAGTGCGAGATATAATAATGATGAACAAAAAAAGGATATCCATGAGCGAGATACAGATTACCTTATGCGTTCAAGAGCAAGTGCGGACCACTGTGCAGCAGAGCTCGGGTGGGAGGTCATAGAGTGTACGCATGAACATAAAATGCGTTCCATAGATGACATTTTTAACGAGATCATGGAGCGCATTGATCAGGGGCAGAAATGATGGTATACTAAAAGTATATGATTGGAGTATGTTTACAAATTGTTTGTTAAATATGTCGAAAATGCATAAATTTTTATAAAAAGCTTGATTTTTTTGTTTTTTTATGCTAATATATGTTATGAAGCATCTCTTTTAATACTTGAAAATATTGATCATAACTATCTTTTTTATATAATCGCCTCTATTGCAAAATGTACCAAGTGCATTTTGCAGACTGCAGCGCAGCCGCAGCTCCGCTTTGCGGACATGCATAGGCAGAATAAACAGGGCACTTGCGGCGCTTTTCGCCGCCTGCCGCCATTTACGGCAGATTTCAAAATGCCTTTGGAAATTTTGAAATAGCGCATAGTATAAATTACACCTCGCATGATCGTGCAGATAGCATTATTTATAGTGCTGGCACAAAATGACCTGATTATAATAGTGCATATAAAATAATATGCCTATTCTCTAATGCTTACTTGTAGTGTGTAAATTGTGGTATATGAGAAAACAGATTGACATTACAGCATATTTGTGATATAATTTGGTTATCTTGTAAAGCAGGTCAACTTTTTTCGGAGGGGGAGGAATATGGAAGCAATGCTGTATAAACCGCATCAAGAACTCATCTCGGAAGAACAGTTTAATGAAGCAACACTTAAATCTTTGCAGAATAATAAGGAAGGCATAACAGAGTATCCTGTCCTTGAATTTGACGAAAGAGCTCTCGGCTTACTCAGCTCGGGAGTGGAGGAAACACTTAAAAGCTCAAAGACAGTACCTGCCGGCGGTAAGGTTTACGAATTTTTTAAAAGACTTTTTGATATAATAGTATCATTGGTTGCATTGATCATACTGGCTATACCTTTGTTGATAATAGCGCTTATTATTTTCCTCGGTGACGGAGGGAATCCGATATTTTCACAGGTGCGGCTTACAAAAAAAGGCAAACCGTTCCGTATGTACAAGCTTCGTTCTATGTGTATAGACGCTGAGGCAAGATTTGCTGAAGTGCAGAAGGAGAATAAGAGTGATGGCCTTGCTTTCAAGAGCGATGACGATCCGAGAATAACTAAAATAGGCAAATTTATAAGAAAGACCTCTATTGATGAGCTTCCGCAGCTCTTAAATGTACTAAAGGGCGATATGTCAGTGATAGGTCCGCGTCCACCGCTTCCAAGAGAAGTTGTGCTGTACACTCCTCATCATATGGACAGGCTCCTTATAAAGGGCGGACTTTCATGTATATGCCAGACAGAGGGCAGAAGTGATATGCCGTTTGAGGAATGGGTCGAAAGTGATATTGAGTACATAAAGAAGAGAAGCGTAGGCTTTGATCTTAAGCTTATGTTCAAGACAGTTACTGCTGTTCTTCTGGGCAAAGGCGCAAAATAATGAAAAAGCACACCGAGGGGAGCTCCCTCTGGCGGAATCGTGGCATAAAATTACCGAGCCCATAATTTCAGGCTCGGT
>CALEPT010000123.1 GCA_937910385.1 uncultured Ruminococcus sp.
ATTGTGCAAGTATACGAAATTTAGACCCAGCAGTTGCGGGGTTCTGAATAGTTACAAAAAAATATATAATACAAATTATAACTACATTATACAAGTTTTTGCAGAATGTGTCAAGTGCTAAACTCTGCTATAAGAACTTTAACGGTAAGCGCAAAAAAGTATTGACAACAGGGGCTTCTTGTGATATAATATATAAAACCTATATAATTAATATGCAATTGTTTGAAAGGAGCATCGGCATGAATTCAGATTATTTAAGCAGGGCTATATATCAAAAGTATATTGAACCAACCAGACATGACCGGAGCCTCAGCATAGGAATAGAGATAGAAATGCCTGTTGTGAATCTCAGGAAAGAGCCCGTTGACGAGAGCGTTCCGCTTGCCGCAGCAGATGAATTCCGGAGACGCTGCGGATTTGAATCTGTCAGCAGCGACGCCGACGGCAATGTGAACTCGATGACCGAGAGTTCTACGGGAGACAACCTCTCGTTCGACTGCTCCTACTCAAATCTCGAGCTCTCGCTCGGCAAGGGAAGCGACCTCTTTGAAATAAAGTCCCGCTTCGATAAATATTACCGCGTGTTGAGCGATATACTTGCAGAGCACGATTATGCGCTCACGGGCATGGGTGTTAATCCTTTCTGCAACATAAACCACAACAAGCCCATTCCCAACGAGCGATACAGAATGCTTTACCATTATCTGCATTCATATAAAAAGTACAACATTGAGAGAAAGTTCCACGACCGCCCCGATTTCGGGACGTTTACCAGCGCTTCTCAGGTTCAGCTCGACGTGGACTATGACAGGCTGATAGATACGCTCAACGTAACGGGTCTGCTCGAACCATACAAATCGCTGCTTTTTGCAAACTCATATCTGCCCGACCACCCGGAATACCTCTGCTCGAGGAATATGCTCTGGGAACGCAGTATGCAGGGTTACAATCCTCATAACATAGGAATGTTTTCCGATAAGCTCAAAACCGTTGACGAGTTGATTGAATACATAAAATCACAGTCTATATACTGCATAATGCGTGACGGTAAATACATCGACTTCACGCCTGTGCCTGTTAGGGATTATTTCTCGCTTCAAAATGTCGAGGGCGAATATTTCAACGGCGAGCGTTACGAAAAGATAAGCTTCTCTCCCGTCCCCGATGATCTTCAGTATCTGAGAACTTTCAAATTCGAGGATCTTACATTCCGCGGCACAATAGAATACCGCAGCTCATGCTGTCAGCCCATAAGTGATTCGATGACAGTCGCAGCATTCCATACGGGACTCAATGAGCAGCTGCCTGTACTAAAGGAACTTCTGGAATCCGACAATATCATCTATTCTCACGGCTACAGCGCTAAGGAGCTGCAAGATCTGCTCTCAAAGCGGGAGCTCCCGCAGTTTATCAACAAAAGAGCTGCATCGGAGCAGCTGATAAATATACTTGATATAGCTTCAAACGGTTTGAAGCTGCGCGGACTCGGCGAGGAAAAGCTGCTTGAACCGCTTTACGACAGAGCAGAGCGCTTCACGAATCCCGCACGCACTATGGTCGAGGGGCTTGAAAAAGGTCTCCCCATAGAGCACTTCATTGAGGAATACGGAAGAATTTAGGTTTCAGGTGTCAGGACATACGCTTGGGATTCCAAAGGGAGGTATCTCCCTTTGGTCAGGGCCACAGGACAGACAGCCCCGTGTAGGGTTTGGGGCAAAGCCCCGATATCCGAAGGCGTTCCCTAAATAATATACCTTTCAAATTCCCTTTAATACGGGCGACAGTAAGGGACGCACCTACAGTCAAAGAATTTCTTCTGCATATTCATTGGCAAGCGCGAACATTTCGTCTGCACGCTCCGGCAGGTCGGACAGATATGTTATCATCAGCTCCTTTTCAGGGTAGACCAGACAGCGCTGTCCCCATTTGCCGTTTATAGAAAAGCCATGTGCGTTCACACCAAAAAAGTAACCGTAACCGCCGCTTTCCGTTTTTACCTTTGCGGTCAAAGAGTCCATAACACGCTCGCGTGATATGAGCTGTATACTGCCAAATTCCCCGCCTTGCAGGCAGAGCTGTCCGAACAGGCTGAGCTCATGCACGGTGAGCTCCATACCCGTTGCTCCGTAGAAATGTCCCTCGGGTGAGGTCTGATAAACGGGGCGCGGAATTCCCAGAGGCTCGAAAAGGCGCGGCATAAGGTAATCTATCAGAGGCATTCCAACAGCATTTTCGCAGGCAGCTCCAACCAGATATGCGGGGATATTCGAGTAATTATAGCTCGCGTCGGTGTTATCCACGGGCAGCGAAAGAATGTACTCAGTCCAATCCTCCCCCTGCGGGCGGAAGGGATACTTCCCCGCAGTCATGGACATGAACCGCCCGACGGTCAGCCGCTTGAAGTCCTCGGTCATCATGCTGTGATACCGCCTTTCAAGCAGTTCGTACAGCAGGCAGTCGGGAGAAAGCTTTCCCTCGTCTGCGGCTATCGAAACTGCTGCGGAGGTAAGGGACTTTGTGGCGGAATAAATGGGATAACGCCTGTCCTCATGAAAGAAATGACGCAGCACGATATCTCCGCTGCGGAATACCTCAATACCGTGAACATTAAGTCCCGCTTTCTCAATTTTTCTTATTATATTATCGTACATAATGCGTTCCTCCTTAATATTATAGTGGACGTCAAAAAGAATTTGACGTTCACAATAATAAATGATTTAAATTGCCCCGCACATACGCAAATTAACGTTTGCTCCGTGCGGATCGGCAAATAGCAAACGCCAAAAGATTTTGTCGTTTGCTATATATGATCCTGCAGGGCGCAGCCGCTCTATCAGCTCAAAGCTTTCATTCAAGGATATTATACATCACATCGGTCAAAATCGTCAAGAGGTGAAGAACATGAAAAACTCCCCGTATTTCTATTCGGGCAATTTCGGACTCGAGCGTGAAACGCTCCGGGTCGATAAGAATGGCAGGCTCTCGGTCACGCCGCACCCGTTTGACAGTAAATACATAACTCGCGATTTCTGCGAAAATCAGATAGAGATAATAACTCCTGTCTGCGGCAGTACCGACGAAATGCTCGATAAACTCGGAAAGCTTGACAGCGAGGCAAGAGCTGTTCTTGATACGATAGGCGAGCGTATCTGGCTTTACAGCAATCCTCCGCATTTTGAAACCGAGAACGATATTCCGATAGCCGCATTCGACGGAGAGCAGTCCTCGAAGCGAAGCTACCGTGAAAAGCTCCAGCGGCGCTACGGCAAGCGACTGATGTTATTCTCGGGGATACATTTTAACTTTTCGTTCGGCGACGATCTGCTGCACGCCCTGCACAAAGGCTCTGCCCTGACTTTCGGGGAGTTCCGCGACAGACTTTATCTGAGGCTCTACAAACAGCTCAGCCGGTACAGCTGGCTTTTGGTGCTGTTGACTGCGGCAAGTCCCGTGTATGACCTTTCGCTCGATGAGGACTATGCCGAGGGAGTTGTCCTCAGCCGCTATTCATCAATGCGAAACAGCGAAAGAGGTTACTGGAACGAGTTCGTTCCGGTGCTTGATCATACCGATTTGAAGGCATATACAGAAAGCATACAGAACTACGTAAACAAGGGTATGCTGTTTTCGCCGAGCGAGCTTTATCTCCCTATAAGAATGAAGCCGCGCGGAGCTAATACGCTCGAAAATTTAGCCGAAAACGGCGTAGATCATATCGAACTGAGAATGTTCGACCTCAATCCGCTCGAACCGCTCGGAATAAACCGCAGCGACCTGAAATTCGCTCATCTGCTGATACTTTACCTCATCAGTCTTGACGACTTTGAGTACACCGAACAGCTCCAGTACGAGGCAGTGGAAAACCACCGCTCCGCCGCCCTTTATGACCTCAGAGGGATTACCGTGAGCGGCAGGGATATAATAGGATCGGCGAGAGACATACTTGACTCGATGAAGAGCTTTTTCTCCTCCGACAAAAGTGCTCTCAACACCATCGACTATGAGCTCGGCAAGCTTGCTGACAGCAGCGAAAGGGTCTGTGAGAGAGTCATAAAACGTCAGCTGCTTGACGTATTATGAAAATGACGGTATAATTATATTGAACATATTGCAGACAGGGTGATAAAAATGTGTGAGCTTTTAGGCTTTTCGTCCGCTAAGCCGGCGGATGTAAGAGATTATCTGAGGGAATTCTACTCCCATAGTGAAAGACATCCCCACGGCTGGGGACTTATGCGTGAGAACGGCGGTCACAGGGACATCATTAAGGAAAACTGCAAGGCTTCGGAAAGCATTATACTCGGGGACATCATAAACGGTACTTCACCTCAGAAGAATATGCTCGCCCATATACGCTTTGCTACTGTGGGCTCGATCAAATATGAAAACTGCCACCCCTACAGCGCAAAGGATCTCACAGGCAGAGAGTGGACGCTGATACACAACGGGACCATTTTTTCGGCAAGAGATCTTATAAAATACATGAATACCCAGAAGGGCGACACTGATTCAGAGAGGCTTTTCCTCTATCTTATGGACAGGGTAAACGAGGTTCAGGGACAATCGCCGCTTTCAGCAGGTAAACGCTTCGAGCTGGTCGAGGAGATAATAATAAAGGCTGCTCCGAGAAACAAGCTAAACCTGATGATATTTGACGGTGAATTGCTTTATGTCCACAAAAATATGCGCGATACCATGAGATATAAGCATTTTTCCGACGGATATATCTTCTCCACGACCGCGCTCGGCGACGACTGGGGCGACTTCCCTATGGCACAGCTCATAGCCTTTCGCAACGGCGAGATAGTGTTCAACGGCAAGACCCACGACGGTATCTTCGTCCCTACTCTCGAATACATCACGGCAATGGACGCGATGAATATTTAAAAACAGTACACCTGAAACTAAAATACACATCATTTGGCGGACAAAATATGTCCGCCTTAATTCCAGAATATAAATCATACTATTCTGATGTGATTTATATGTATAATTTTTCTGCCAATTGCCCAATAGGTTTCATACAATCAACCAAAATCCACAAAAACCTATTGACATTTTCCAAAGCGGAGTGTATTATATAACTACACCGCAAACATAGTATTTTGGTATGAATACTATGTTTAACAAAAATATCTGATAGGAGGCTGAAATATGAATACATTGTTTTTCGCAGCCGGGGGAGTAATACGCTGTTGTACGAAGGTCATGCCCATATCTGTGGCTGATGCACATAAAGCAGACTGCCGAATGCAGACCATGTGAACTTATCCCATTTACGCCGCAGAATTAAGCGGCTTCACAAATCTGAACGATAACTAAGAAAGAGGTTTTATATTATGAAAAAGAACATTTTTAAGCTTACAGCATTCACACTCGCCGCTGCTACAGCAGCTCTCTCATTCACAGCCTGCGGCAAAGACAGCAGCGCTAAGGATTCAAAAAGCTACTCAATAGTAAACGTTTCCTACGACCCCACTCGTGAGCTTTATGTTGCTTACAATGAGGCATTCAAGGCACACTGGGAGTCAGAGCATGATTCCACAGTAGAGATCACTCAGTCACACGGCGGATCGGGCAAGCAGGCTCTTGAGGTTGCAAACGGAAATCCCGCTGACGTTGTAACGCTCGCTCTTGAGTACGACGTAAAGGCTGTAGAGGACGCAGGTCTCATCGAGCCGGGCTGGATAGACGAATTCCCGCTCGACAGCTCGCCCTACACCTCAACTATCGTCTTCCTCGTAAGAAAGGGCAATCCCAAGAATATTCAGGACTGGGGCGACCTCGTAAGAGACGATGTCGGTATCATCACTCCCAACCCCAAGACCTCGGGCGGTGCTCGTTGGAATCACCTCGCTGCATGGGCATGGGCTCAGAGAGAGTATGATAACGACGAGACAAAGGTACTCGATTACATCAAGAAGCTCTATGCAAACGTTCTCGTACTCGACTCCGGTGCAAGAGGCGCTACGAACTCCTTCGTTGAGAACAAGCAGGGCGACGTGCTCCTCGCATGGGAGAACGAAGCGTTCCTCTCGCTTCAGGAATATCCCGACGAATATGAGATAGTTACTCCCAGCATAAGCATTCTTGCACAGCCCTCTGTTGCAGTCGTTGACTCAGTCGTTGACAAGAATGGCACACGCGAAGTAGCTACAGAGTACCTCAACTACCTCTATTCCGAGGAAGCACAGCGCATTGCAGGCGAGAATTTCTACAGACCTTCAAACGAAACTGTACTTGCAGAATTCAGCGATGTTTTCGATCTTGATCTCGATCTCGTTACAATAGACGACTTCGGCGGCTGGGATGAGGCGTTTGAGAAGCACTTCGCCGACGGCGGACTCTTTGACCAGATCTATGAGCAGTAACAAGCTGTGTCGGCTTGGTCGCATTAAAAATCCAATAGCGACATACCCTCATGCTCACACAGAATCCTACCTCGCATTCGGGCAACCCCGAGCTACTCTGAACTCTCTGCGAAGTCGGAACCTATATCCTCACCGGATCGTTTTAAGTACGGACTTCGGTATATAGAGAGTATACTATCCATTTTACTATGTTATGAGGCTGATCTTAATGAAAAAGAAAGTAAGGATAATTCCCGGTTTTGGCTTATCTATGGGCGTTACGCTGACTCTGCTGGGGCTTATAGTGCTTATACCTCTTGCTTCGCTGATAGTATTCACAGCGAAAATGAGCTTTAGCGATATAATAGAAGTCATAACAAGACCTCGTGTTGTCGCGAGCTTTAGGGTAAGCCTGCTGACCGCGCTCATTGCCTCCTTGGTGAATGCGGTAATGGGAGTTGTCCTTGCATGGGTGCTTGTGAGATACGACTTTCCGCTGAAGCGTCTGCTTGACGGAATGATCGAGCTCCCGTTCGCACTGCCCACAGCAGTTGCGGGCATATCGCTTACCTCTCTCTATGCGGACTCGGGCTTTATGGGAAAGCTCTTCGGCAAATTCGGCATAAAGGTCGCATACACCCGATTCGGTATAATCATAGCTCTTATATTCATCGGCATACCCTTTGTGGTAAGAGCCGTTCAGCCCGTGCTTGAGAAGCTTGACCCCCTCTATGAGGAAGCGGCAGGCATTCTCGGTGCGAGCCGTACAAAAATATTCTGGAAGATAATACTTCCGGAACTCAGACCTGCGATATTCACGGGCTTCGGTCTTGCATTCGGACGCTGTCTCGGTGAATACGGCAGCGTAGTGTTCATCGCTGGAAATCAGCCGTTTGAAACGGAGATAACTCCGCTCATCATCATGTCGGAGCTGCAGGAGTATGACTATTCGAGTGCAACGGCAATAGCCCTCGTAATGCTCGCAGCGGCGTTCCTGATACTTTTCCTCGTGAACCTGATACAGATACACAACTCTAAAATTCTGAAGGGAGGACACTGATATGGCAGCGGAAGCAAAGGCTGCACCCGTGCTCGCAAGAGAGGGCAGCACCGATATTCACGAACAGACCAAAGGCTCGAAATCTGTAAAATGGCTGCTCATCGCCCTCAGCGTCCTCTTTCTTTTCGTAATGCTGGTGCTTCCTCTGATAACGGTAGTTTCCGAGGCATTCAAAAAGGGCTTCTCATCTTATACGGAAGCTATATCTGCGGACG
Organism: uncultured Ruminococcus sp.; assembly: GCA_937910385.1. Classification (GTDB taxonomy): domain Bacteria; phylum Bacillota; class Clostridia; order Oscillospirales; family Ruminococcaceae; genus Ruminococcus. The sequence continues at coordinate 7,626 of CALEPT010000123.1, forward strand.
ATACACAGAGCGCAGTATGGCTTACTCTCGAAGCGACGGTCATCGCGGTCATTATCAATACTGTATTCGGACTTTTTGCAGCGTGGGCGGTAACGAAATTCCGCTTCAAGGGCAAAAAGCTTCTCGTGACTCTCATCGACCTCCCTGTAACGGTATCACCTATCATTGCGGGTCTCATCTACGTGCTGACCTTCGGCAGACAGAGTGCGATATATCCGTTTCTGGAGGCTCACGACCTGCGTGTTGTATATGCCGTGCCGGGAATAATCCTCGCAACGGTATTCGTAACGTTCCCGTTCATCTCGCGTGAGGTGCTCCCCGTGCTTGAAGCTCAGGGCACAGACGAGGAAGAAGCTGCGGCAATGATGGGCGCTAAGGGTCTTACTATTTTCAGGAAGATAACCCTCCCCCACATCAAATGGGCGCTTTTGTATGGAATCGTTCTCTGCGCAGCCCGCGCAATGGGAGAATTCGGCGCTGTATCGGTACTTTCAGGTCACCTCAGAGGTCAGACGGTAACGCTGCCTTTACAGGTCGAGATACTGTTCGGCGATAATAAATATGTGCCTGCGTTCGCGGTATCATCTATACTCGTGGTGCTGGCGGTAATACTGCTGATACTCAGGAGCATTGTTGAGTATATCGGCAAGAGAAAGGGGCAGAGGTAATGTATATCGAGCTGAAAAATATCAACAAGGCATACGGTGATTTCAAGGCTTCGGACAATGTGAGCTTTAGTGTGGAAAAGGGAAAGCTCATTGCTCTGCTCGGCCCGAGCGGAAGCGGAAAGACCACTATCCTGCGCATAATCGCAGGACTTGAAAAGCCTGACAGCGGTGACATCATCATCGACGGCAAAAGAGTAAACGATATCCCCGCAAGCAAGCGCGGAATAGGCTTCGTTTTTCAGAGCTACGCGCTGTTCAGATACATGACTGTTTATGATAACATTGCTTTCGGTCTGAAAATACAGAAAGTAAAGAAAAAGGACATTGATGCAAGAGTTAAGGAGCTCGTAAAGCTCATCGGACTTGAGGGCTTCGAGAACAGATACCCGAGTCAGCTCTCCGGCGGTCAGAGGCAGAGAGTCGCATTTGCAAGAGCTCTTGCTCCGAATCCGCAGGTGCTACTGCTTGACGAGCCGTTCGCGGCTATTGATGCAAAAGTGCGTCAGGAGCTCAGGAGCTGGCTCAAGGAGATGATACGAAAGCTCGGCGTTACAAGTATTTTCGTAACCCACGATCAGGACGAGGCGATAGAGGTCTCGGATGAGATAATCGTCACAAACAAGGGACGTGTTGAGCAGACGGGTACTCCCATCGAGATATATCAGCACCCCACAACGGCGTTTACCTCAGCGTTCTTCGGTACTACAGCAGAGCTTTCCGACTACAAGTCGTTCCGCTCGTTCGACGAGATAGACGACTATGATAAGGCGATAGTACGACCCGAGTTCGTAAAGATCACCAAAAAGGAAGAAACACAGAAATACAAGAGCTCTGCGGTTGACGGAGTTGTTCAGAACACGGCGTTCCGCGGCAACTGCATTGAGTTCACCGTCAGCTGCAACGGCAGCACGCTTGTTGCACGGCGTGAGCTCGACGAGACACCTGTTGAGGTGGGCGAGGTGGTCGATGTGTTCATCTACCGTATCTTTATCACCCACGGCGATGACGTTACCATGCTTACAAACAACGCTATCCGCGAGGAATCCGTTGTTATTTAATGTTTATAATTGTAAAGGGGCGGACAATTGTCCGCCCTTTTTTGCAGGGCTTTGCCCCGCGTCCCATCAGGGACGCTGTCCCTGCACCTTGCCAAAGGGACGGTCGTCCCTTTGGAATCCCGCTACACGCCGAACTATTTACGAAACTTCTATTTGCTCTCCGCTCACCGTACATTTTTCTATTGAAAAAATCCTATCGGTGTGCTATACTTGTAATGGTGATTATATGTATTGTATCAGTATAAACCATAAAAATGCTCCCTCCGAGGTGCGGGGGCGCTTTGCACTCACAGAAGATAAGATAATAAATGCTGAAAAGACTCTGGCAGAGCATGGCATTGCACAGTCTGTAATAGTATGCACCTGCAACCGTACAGAGCTGTATTTTGTCGGTGAGGACAGATGCTGTGCCGATACTGCCGCAGAGGTGCTCGCAGAATGTGCACAGCAGGAAATAGGCGACATATCGGTCTACCTGCGCACATATTATAATGAGAAGGCACTGCGTCACCTTTTCAGAGTGACTTGCGGTATCGACTCGATGATAATAGGCGAGGACGAGATCCTTCGACAGATAAAAGAGGCATACTCGCAGGCGCACTCGGGAGGCTTTACAGGCTTTGAGCTCAATACGATATTCCAGTCGGCTATTGCCTGCGCAAAAAGAATAAAGACCGATACAGCGCTGTCGAAGACTCCCGTTTCTTGGGCTACTCTTGCTGCAAACGAGGCTTCTGCTCTCTCAGCAAATGTGAATGTGCTGATGATAGGCGCAAGCGGAAAGATCGGCTCCTCTGCGCTGAAAAATCTCCTTGCGCACAGGAATGTTAATGTTACGGCAACGGTACGCGCTAAGGACATCGGTTCCGTCATTCAGGGAGTTCGTGCAGTTCCATACTCTGAGCGTTATAAATATGCCGATGAAGCGGACTGTATCATCAGTGCAACGGCAAGTCCTCACTACACCCTGACCGCAAAGGCTCTTTCGGCGGTGCTGAAAACGCCGAAGCCTCGCCTTTTAATAGACCTTGCGGTTCCGCCTGATATAGAAAGGTCGGCGGCGTCTCTCAGCGGAGTCCGCCTAATGAACATAGACGACTTCGGAAGCCTCGCCGAGGAAAACAACTCGGTACGTCTCGGAAGCATCGAGCAAGCGGAGGAGATCATCTCAGAGGATATCTGTGACCTCCAAAAGAAGCTCGCATTCCACGACTTTATGCCGTTTATCGGGGACTTCCGCAGCCGTCTGTCAGACATCGGAGCGGACGGGCTTCTGTATCTGCTGCGCGATGATCTCGGCAGTGCGGAATTCTCAGCGGTGCTCGAAGCATTGAAAAAAACAGGAGGAAAATGACATGGCATACTTCCCGTTTTACATAGACATCAAAGGCAGAAAATGCATGATAATAGGCGGCGGCAGGGTCGCTTTGAGAAAGGCGGAAAAGCTTCTCGGGTTCCATTGCGATATAACCGTTGTCGCCCCTGAAATATGCCCGGAGCTCGAGGAACTGCCCGTCAGGAAGCTGCACCGCGCATTTCAGGACAGCGACCTCGAAGGAGCTTTTATGGCGATAGCCGCAACGGAGGACTCCGCACTCAACACCCATATCGCAGAGCTTTGCAGAGTGCGGAATATCCACATAAACTCAGTTGATGACATTGAGAATTGCAGCTTCATTTTTCCTGCTCTTGTACATGAGAGAGACATCACCGTAGGCATCTCAACAGGAGGAACAAGCCCTGTTTTCGCGAAGCACCTGCGTATGCTCATTGAGGACGAGCTCAACGATCACTACCTCGCGATCGCTGAGCTGCTGAAAAACTACCGTCCGATCGTCATGTGCAGATTCGACAGTGAAAAGAAGCGAAAAGAGGCGATGGAGGCTCTGCTCGACCTGTGCCTTTTAGACGATGACCTACCCGACAGTGAAGATATAGAAAAGCTTCTGGAGGCGATAGACAGATGAAAATACGCATAGGCACGCGCGGCAGCGCGCTCGCGCTCGCGCAAACGGAAATGGTCGCCGCGGAGCTGAAAAGAGTCTCTCCGGATATTGAAATAGAGGTCGTAAAAATCACTACAAAGGGCGATAAGATCCTCGACCGACCGCTTGAAGCTATCGGCGGTAAGGGCGTTTTCATCGCCGAGATAGAGCGTGCACTGATTGAGAACGAGATAGATATAGCAGTTCACAGCGCAAAGGATCTGCCCGTAGAGCTCGCCGAGGGTACGCATATATCCGCTGTTTTAAGGCGCGGAAATCCATCTGATGTGCTTGTTACGAGAAAGGGCGGCGAGCTCTACGATATAATGACAGTAGGCACGGGCAGTCAGCGCCGCCGCAACGCCTTCGAGGGGCTCTTCGCCGGCAGAGTTTTCAGAGATATCCGCGGAAATGTGGACACCCGCCTGAGGAAGCTTGAAAACGGCGAATACGACGCTATAATACTCGCGGCAGCAGGACTGGAACGCCTCGGTCTGCGCAATGACGAACGGTTCAGCTATATCGAACTCGACCCCGAGGTCTTCATTCCCTCGCCCTGCCAGGGGATCATCGCGGTGCAGTCGGGGATCGGCGACCTCGTTGACCACCTTGGAGCGATAAACCATGCCGATACGTTTTTGTGCTTTCAGACGGAGCGAGAGGTTCTGCGGCTGCTGAACGCAGGCTGCAATACTCCCGTCGGGGCTTATGCCCGACTAAAGGGCGAACGACTTGTGCTCACAGTCACGCTCGACTCTATATCTCTCAGCACCTGCGAGAGCCCGTACGGCAATCCTGAAAAGCTTGCACGTGAGGCGGTGGGAAATCTATGACAGGGAAGGTTTATCTCATAGGGGCAGGCTGCGGCAGCTACGATCTCATCACACTGCGCGGTTTGAGACTGCTGGAAAAATGCAGCTGCGTTATATACGACGCGCTCATCGACGAGAGGCTGCTTGCATATGCCCCAGAAAATGCGGAGCTCATCTGTGTGGGCAAGCGCAGCGGACATCACAGCGCGTCGCAGGAGGACATAAACGCGCTCCTTATTGAAAAAGCACTCGGCGGAGCGACAGTCGCGCGGCTGAAGGGCGGCGACCCATTCGTATTCGGACGCGGCGGTGAAGAGATAACGGAGCTGCAAAAGCACGGTATTGCCTACACGGTCGTCCCCGGGATAACGTCATCAGTGGCGGCGGCGGAGCTCGCCGGTATACCTGTCACATACAGAAGGGTCAGCCGAAGCTTTCATGTCATAACAGGGCATACCGCCGACGGCAGCAATGATATCGAAAAATACGCTCGTCTCGGGGGAACTCTCGTGTTTCTCATGGGACTTTCTCATGCTAAAGATATAGCGAGCGGACTTCTTGGCGGCGGCATGGGTGAGCTGACACCTGCGGCTATAGTTTCAAACGGCGGTACTCCGCGCCAAAGTGCAGTACGCACTACGCTCGGAGAGCTTGCGGAGACTGCAGCTGACTGCGAAGCTCCTGCCGTGATAGTCGTCGGTGAGACAGCAGCATTCGACTTTTCTCCGACTTTCAAACTGCCGCTCTCGGGGTGCTCCGTTTCCGTTACGGGCACGAAAAAATTCACGTGCAAGCTTGCGGCGCTCCTTGAAGCGGAGGGCGCGGACGTGTATCCCTATGCTCACGTAAAAATATCCCCGCGCGGACATATCCCTCCCCCTTCGGGCTACAGCTGCATTGTGCTCACAAGCGTGAACGGTGCGGAGCTGTTCATTGAACATCTGCGCAGAGAGCGCATTGATATACGCACTCTCGCTCATCTGCGGTTCGCCGCGGTCGGCAGCGCAACTGCGGCGGCACTTGAAAATGCCGGTATCTATGCGGATATCGTTCCCGAGGTATTCACGGTCGCAGAGCTTGGGAAAACCATTGCCGCGAATATCAGGAACGATGAGAAAGTGCTGATACTGCGCGCGGAGAACGGCTCCCCCGAGCTTACGGATATACTCTCGCGAAACGGGGTAAGCTTTGATGATGTGAAAATATACGATACCGTTGCTGAGAGCAAGGCTATGCCCGAGTCCGTTGATACCGACTACATCATTTTCGGCAGTTCGTTCGGTGTGAGGAGCTTTTTTGAAAGCTCAGCGCTCAGCCCGGATACTACCGTTGCCTGCATCGGGACTAAGACCGCTGAAACTGCCGAAAAATACACAAATAACAGGATACTGACTGCACCTGTGCACACGGCGCAGGGCGTGGTCACGGCTATAAAGGAGGATATTTTGAAATGAGAAGATTCAGACGGCTCCGCGCGAGCGAGGAGCTGCGCAGCCTTGTCTGTGAGACACGCATAAGCAAAAAAGAGCTGATCTACCCCATATTCGTTGCGGAGGGCGAGAACATAAAGTCCCCCGTTGATTCAATGCCCGAGGTTTATCAGTACTCCCTCGACAGGCTCAGCGAGGTGCTCGATAAGATTGCGGAAAGCGGCATTTCGGGGCTGCTGATATTCGGTATTCCCTCACATAAGGACGAGCTCGCGACCGAGGCTTACAACGATAACGGCATAACCCAGTGCGCTATACGGCTTATCAAGGAGAAGTATCCGAGGCTGCTCGTTATCGCGGATGTGTGCCTTTGCGAGTACACCTCCCACGGTCACTGCGGAGTCGTTCACGGAAGCGAGATATGCAATGACGAGACCCTGCCCCTCCTTGCGAGAATGGCGGTGAGTCTCGCTAAAGCGGGGGCGGACTTCATAGCGCCCTCCGACATGATGGACGGCAGAGTTGCGGCTATACGCGCGGCGCTTGACGAAAACGGCTTCGCGAATATTCCGATAATGTCATACAGTGCGAAGTTCGCATCGGGATATTATTCGCCGTTCCGCGATGCAGCGCAGTCCGCACCGTGCTTCGGTGACAGGCGCTCTTACCAGATGAGCTGCACCAACGGGCGCGAAGCTCTGCGCGAGATAGCTGACGACATCGACGAGGGTGCGGACATCGTAATGGTAAAACCCGCACTCGCGTATCTTGATATAGTCCGCGCCGCCCGCGACCGCTTCGACGTGCCGATAGCAGCATACAACGTCAGCGGAGAGTATTCAATGGTCAAGGCTGCGGCGGCAAACGGCTGGATAGACGAAAAACGCATAGTTATGGAAAATCTTACCGCTATAAAGCGCGCAGGGGCGGGCATCATCATCACCTATCACGCGCTCGACGCGGCAAAATGGCTGGAGGAAATATGAATATTTCAAGCTCTGAAAGGCTTTACGAAAAGGCTCTCGGCTTCATGCCGGGAGGGGTGAACAGCCCTGTCCGCGCATTCCGAAGCGTGGGACGGACTCCGCTATTCATTGACCGAGCATACGGCGACCGCATCATCGATGCGGACGGCAACGAGTTCATTGATTATGTGTGCTCATGGGGACCCGATATCCTCGGCCACGCTTATCCGACTATCATCAGCGCAGTGCAAAAGCAATGTGAAAGCGGACTGACCTTCGGCGCTTGCCATGAGGGAGAGATACATCTTGCGGAAAAGATACGCAGTCACTTTCCGTCAATGGAAATGCTGCGGCTCGTCAGCTCGGGTACAGAGGCTGTGATGAGTGCGGTGCGCGCCGCAAGAGGCTTCACAGGGCGCGACAGGATAGTGAAGTTCGAGGGCTGCTATCACGGCCACTCAGACGGACTGCTCGTCAAGGGCGGCTCGGGTCTGCTCACCAATGCTATCCCCGACAGCGCGGGAGTACCGCGCGGATATACGGAAAATACGCTCCTTGCAAAATACAACGACCTTTCCTCTGTAGAGCAGCTTTTTGAGCGCTTCGGCGGCGACATAGCCTGCGTTATAGTAGAGCCATGTGCAGCAAATATGGGAGTAGTCCCACCTGCTGAGGGATTTTTGCAGGGACTGCGTGATATCACTGCAAGACACGGCAGCCTGCTCATTTTCGACGAAGTGATAACGGGCTTCCGCCTGAGTATCGGCGGTGCTCAGCAGTACTACGGGATAACTCCCGATCTGACAGCTCTTGGAAAGATAGTCGGCGGAGGAATGCCACTTGCGGCATATGGCGGACGGCATGATATAATGGAGTGCGTAGCTCCTCTCGGCTCGGTCTATCAGGCGGGAACTCTCTCGGGGAATCCCATAGCCGTAGCTGCGGGGCTCGCGGCGATAAGCGAGCTCGAACATCGTCCTGAGATATATGCGGAGCTTGATAAAAAGACTGTGCAGATAGAGTCTGCCGCGCGTTCGGCAGGTCTGAACGTGAATCGATGCGGCTCGCTGATGACAGTGTTTTTCACGGATAAAAAGGTCATGAATTACGACTCGGCTGTATGCTCCGATACGCAGAAATACGCCGATTATTTCAACTATCTGATTGAGAACGGCATATACACCGCCCCCTCGCAGTTCGAGGCGATGTTCGTCTCGGCGGCGCATTCCGACGAGGACATTGCAGCGACATGTGACATTATAAGAGGATATAAATGATATGCGGGGCTTAAGTCCCACACCCTGACAATGGCACAGTCTCTGAACTTTGCAAGATGGACGAGCGTCTATTTGCAGGGCGTCGGGAAATTGAATTCATAATAGACGACAAAATGGCGCACAATTGTGCGCCATTAAAAATATCATTTTCCTATTTTTTCGACCTTCATAAGATTCGTAGTTCCGGAGACTCCGAGAGGAACTCCTGCAGTTATGGCGACGAGATCTCCGTCCTGAACGAGTCTGTGAGACTCGGCAGCCTCAACAGCTGCAAAGAAAAGCTCATCGGTAGAAGTCTTTTCGTCAATAATGAACGGGATAACGCCCCAGCTCATGTTCATCTGCCGGCATACTACCTCACTCATAGTACAGCTTATTATCGGGCACCCCGGGCGGTACTTTGAGATGAGCCGCGCAGTCTGTCCGCCGAGCGAAACGGTGATTATTGCGCGTGCGTTGAGGTCGTGTGCAGTAGTTACCGTTGCATGAGCGATAGCTTCTGCAATATTTCCTCCGGGCTCGGAGCGCCTTTCAGCAAACTCTGCTTTATAGTCGATGTTGTTTTCGGTCGTTTCGGCAATGAGAGCCATTGTCTTTACCGCGTCGACGGGGAAAGCTCCGGCAGCGGTCTCTCCCGAGAGCATGATAGCGCTTGTACCGTCGTAGATAGCGTTTGCCACGTCGGTTATCTCCGCACGGGTCGGACGGGGATTCGTTATCATTGATTCCAGCATTTGTGTTGCAGTGATGACCTGTTTTCCGGCATTGTAGCCCTTGTGGATAAGCTCCTTCTGTATAGCGGGGATCTGCTCGAACGGTATCTCAACGCCCATATCACCGCGCGCTACCATTATACCGTCGGCAGCTTCAAGGATCTCATCAATATTGCTGACGCCGTCGGTGTTTTCGATCTTGGCAATAATGCGAACGTCGAACCAGCCGAGACTCTGAGTGAATTTCCGAAGATAATTTATATCGGCGGCAGAGCGTACAAAGCTTGCGGCGATGAAGTCGAATCCCATTTTGGCACCAAATTCGAGGTCATCCATATCCCTTTCGCTGAGATAGGGCATTGAGAGCTGAACTCCCGGTACGTTTATACCCTTATTGTTTGAAAGTGTTCCTCCGTGAATAATGCGGCATATTATCTCCGGTCCCGAGACCTTTTCGGCAAGCAGTTCGATAACTCCGTCGTTTATCAGTATCCTTGTACCGGCACTGACATCACGGGTAAGCTTCTTGAAGCTGACACAGCCTATTTTGTTGTTGCAGAGACATTCCTCGGTGGTAAGGGTATAGGTGTCGCCGTCAAATATTTCGACGGGCTGGTCGTTCTCAAATTTGCCGAGGCGTATCTCGGGACCTTTTGTGTCGAGAAGAGTGGCAATGGGAAGGTCGAGCTCTTTTCTGAGCTTTTCGATGACCTTGAGTCTTTTTTCATGGGTTTCATAGTCGCCGTGTGAAAAGTTGAAGCGTGCAACGTTCATACCCGCGAGCATGAGCTCGCGCATAGTATTTTCATCATCGGTCGCAGGACCGATAGTGCAGACGATCTTGGTTTTTCTCATAGATAAAACTCCTGTAATTTTATAATTAATGTGTTTATATCAATTTGTGCGGCAAATGCTCAGTGAGTAAAAAAGCACAGGCTATTCAAGCTGTTCTGTTATCAGCCTGCGCAGCAGAGACAGATCAAACGAATTAACAGATCCGGTTTCGTTGAGATCTGCCGCCTGAGGGTCAGTCAGCTCTCCAGAACCGAGAATATATTTTTGCAGCATTACAACATCAACAACGCTGACCTCTCCGTCCGAATTGACATCACCTCTGAGGGGAGTGACCAGCGGCAGCCATATATCGTGCAGGCCCTGCATCCTTCGCTCGGTAAAATCGCGGATAAACTCAACGCATTCTGTGTAATTGTTACCGTTTACGGGACCGAGCGGTTTATAGGGTCTGCCGCCGTACATATGCCACCTTGCGTTATTCATCTCGGCGGACTGGCGCATAGCCTCGGACATACGGGTTATAAGAGCTCCGTCTTCCTGAGAGGTATCGGTAAGCTCGCGCAGGTAAGGTTCAAAGCTTTCAAAATAGATTTGTGCCGCGCGCTTGCGGAAGTCGTCCTGCTTATAGAGCTTGCCTACCCAGTTTATGCCGTATGTCGGACGATTGCTTCCGGAAGAATCGGTCAGATCGGTATCATATCCGTCGATAGGAAAGCATGCTGCAAATATATTGTTTGGATTGTAGGAAAATCCGATATCTCCGTCGGAGTTGCTTCTGCTTGTGATGAAATTACAGTAAGCAAGGTCAAAATCCCATGCCGGGCCGAAATGCAGCTTGCCGTCGCCTTTTAGATCTGACTCCTTATATAGATAGAAGCTTGTATTGGTGCCGTCGGGATTCATAGATATTTCCTGTATCAGGTATGCGATTATAAGTGAATCGACATCTATGTATTCGCCGTAATGCTTTCCCTTGCCGTTATATCCCGTATCGGAATATATTGCATCCTCGAGATCCTGCACGAAGCTGCGGATATATTCCACCTGAGCCTTTGAAGCATATTCCGGGCTGTCTATCTGTATCGCCTGTCCGCGCGAGGTGACAAATCCGCTTGAAGCCTTTCCGCCGTAGCGGTTCCACAGCTGGAATTGCAGCAGATATCCTCCTGTGATATCATCGGGATTATTGGGGATATCGTAATATTTATAGCTGTTTTCGATATATTGCGTGAGAGATGAAGCTCCCGAAACGAGGTGGCTGTATTCGTCGAGTTCCTTATCGTTGATATCCTCAGTTTCTTCTTCCAGATCGGTGATATTCACACGGTTTTTCTGCACCTGTACACGCTCACTGAGCTGGTATGTACCGCGGTATGATCCGTCTGCGTAAAGATCCACAAAGGTGTAATCCATCACATATTCCATGCCGGCGGTACGAGCCATTTCGGTCGTTACTGTATTTCTCAGCATTGAGTGATCAAGATAATTTCCGAGGAGGACCCATTTTTTAGCCTTGCCCATGCCGTATAGGTTTGCTTTGGAGGGGAGCTTTATATTATAGGGCTTTTTTTGGCTGTAGTCCCATGATGAATTGCCATGTGAGGTGATCTTTTCAAGCTCGCCGCTGTACTGGACAGTGCCGTCCGCAGAGAGCATGAGCGTATTGCCCGTTTCTACAAGGTTCCTGTTTGCATCGAGCGCGTCAAGTCCGCCGTGCTCTGTGTTGATGTATATGCAGCCGAGTTCTGACTGCATTACTTTTAGTTTTCCGCAGTCGGTATTGCCGGCGGTCACGTCGAATTCGTCGGCTTGTGAAAGCAGATCCGTAACGCTGCCGGACTTTATTTTTGTACCGTTCAGATACAGGTCTGAGCCGTCTGCATCATATGTTATTGTCAGAGCGCTTCTGTCAGCGGTCGCAGGCAGAAAGATATAGCGGCAGTCATCCCATTCGCTGTACCACCAGTCGGTGTAGTCCATATCGGTAGGCACCTGCGGGGAAAGACCGCTTACACGCAGTGAGGATACAGGGGTATCGGAATACAGGAGTTCTGTTTCGTCATCATCTGCGGCGATATTTGCTGACGGGAAAATACCTGTCCCGACGAAGCATACACATAATATAAATACAAGCAATACTGTGATCGTCTTGTAAAGCTTTTTACGGATCATAAAAACTCCTTGACATGCATTTGGGATCGAGAAAAAGGCAATGTCCGCCTGCCGGCGGACATACCGGAGATCAGTCACAGGCTGAAAATGCCTGTTCAAGATCGGCGATTATATCATCAATGTTTTCAAGTCCCACGGATAGTCTTATCATGCCGCCGTTTATGCCTGCTGCAACGAGCTGTTCGTCAGTCAGCTGGCGGTGAGTTGCACTTGCGGGGTGGAGAACGCAGGTGCGGATATCGGCAACGTGTACCTCGTTGGAGGCAAGCTTGAGCGAATCCATGAATTTAACTGCTGTATTTCTGCCGCCCTTTATTACGAACGAGATGACGCCGCTCGTGCCGAGAGGCATATACTTCATGGCAAGCTCGTGATACTTATTGCTTGCAAGTCCCGGATAGTTCACGGATTCAACCTTATCATTAGCTTCAAGGTATTCGGCGACTGTCCGGGCGTTCTGACAGTAGCGCTCCATGCGGACTGCAAGGGTCTCAAGTCCGAGGTTCAGGTAAAATGCAGATTGTGCGGAAGGATAGCAGCCGAAGTCGCGCATGAGCTGCATTCTTGCCTTAACGATGTAGGCTGCTTTCCCATAGGTCTGGGTATAGATTATACCGTGATAGCTCTCGTCGGGCTCGGTGAACTCGGGGAATTTTCCGTTTGTCCAGTCGAAGGTCCCTGCGTCTACGATGACGCCTCCGCCCTGCACCGCGTGACCGTCCATATACTTAGTAGTAGAATGGATAACGATATCGGCACCGTATTCAAACGGACGGCAGAGGATAGGCGTAGGGAATGTGTTGTCTATTATGAGAGGAACATTATTTGCGTGCGCGATCCTTGCAAATTTCTCTATATCGAAAACAGTGAGTGCGGGATTAGCGAGAGTTTCACCGAATACAGCTTTGGTATTGGGCTTGAAGGCTGCATTTATTTCTTCCTCGGTTGCGTCGGGATCCACGAAAATACACTCTATCCCGAGCTTCTTCATAGTGTATGCAAAGAGATTGATAGTACCTCCGTATATTGTGGCTGCGGAAATGAAGCTGTCGCCGGCCTGAAGGATATTTAGCAGCGAGAGCAGCGAAGCCGCCTGTCCGCTTGAGGTACACATAGCAGCGATACCACCCTCGAGAGCAGCGATCTTTTCCTCAACTGCCATAACGGTAGGATTCTCAAAGCGTGAGTATATAAGGCTTTTGGTGGGATCATCAAATACTGCGGCAACATCGTCTGTTGAGTCATAGACATAGGTGGTGCTCTGGACTATCGGGACTACTCTTGGTTCTGTGTTTTTTGGTGTATAGCCTGCGTGCAGGCACTGGGTTTCGATCTTCATTTGTTATTCCTCCGTTAAAAATTTATAGCATTATTGAGCTGTTGAATATCAAAGTTTTTTGAGCTTTGCGTAATTTGCCATTATTTTTTTAGTGCCGACCTTTTCAAAAGCGATCTCGAGCATTGCGTCGTTTGCCATAGGCTTGACAGAGACTATAGTGCCTTCGCCGAAAATATTGTGCGCGACGCGCTCTCCCACGGCATAGCTCTCAGCTTCTTTAACTGAAACCGAACGGCTTTTGTTTCTTGCAAGCTGCTGCTGCAGCGACGTGGAGTGTACTTCGGTGACCGATTTGTCATTTTCGGCGAGCTTGCTTTTCATAGCAGCGGCATTATCGTGTTTTTCTATGAGCGAAGAGTCTATCTCGCGCATGAAGCGGGAGGTGACATTCCGCTGAGTCTGACCGAACAGCATACGCTGGCTGGCATTGGTAAGGTATAAGCGCTCCTTGGCACGGGTTATCGCAACGTAAGCGAGGCGGCGCTCCTCCTCCATATCGGCTTCGCTGTCGAATGACCGTGAGCTCGGGAAGATACCGTCGTCCATGCCTATAACGAATATATTCCTGTATTCGAGACCTTTGGCGGAGTGTACCGTCATGAGAGTGACCTTATCATCGCTGCCGTCGTCGCGGTCGGCTTCCGTATAAAGAGCTACCTCCTCAAGAAATCCGCCGAGAGTCGGCTCGTCTGCCTCGTTCATATACTGTGCCATGGAGGAGCGCAGTTCATTGACGTTTTCTATCTTGGTCTCACCGTTTTCGAGCGTTTTCAGGTAGTCGAGGTAGCCCGTCTTGTCAAGCAGCACGTCGAGGAACTCGTCAAGCGGCAGCTCGTCTGCCTTTTCGGTCAGGTATTCAAACATTGCATAGGCATTTTTCAGCGCGGTGACTTTTTTTGAAAGGGGAGCATATTCCTCGCACGTTCTCAGTACTTCAAAAGGCGATATCCTGAGGTCGCGGCTGATATCGTCTATCAGAGCTATGGTAGAATCGCCTATCCCGCGTTTGGGCTCGTTGATTATTCTGCGGAATCGCAGCATATCATTATGATTGTTTATAAAGCTCAGGTATGAGGTTACGTCCTTTATCTCCTTGCGGTCATAAAAGCGCATTCCGCCGTATACCCTGTATGGGATACCGCATTTTACGAAGATCCGCTCTATGGAATTTGACTGGGCATTCATTCTGTAAAGCACAGCGTTTTCGGAATAGCTTCCCGTTTCCTTGTATGAGGCGAGGATAGTATCAGCGACGAATTTCGCCTCATCGTCCTGATCTACAGCCTTGTACCAATAGACCTTTTCACCCTTTTTACCCGAAGTCCACAGCTTTTTTTCCTTGCGTCCGACATTGTTGCTGATAACGGAGTTAGCGGCATCGAGGATAGTCTGTGTTGAACGGTAATTCTGCTCGAGCCTTATGACCTTGGCTCCGCCGAACTGAGCCTCGAAGCCGAGGATATTCTCAATATTAGCTCCGCGGAATTTATATATGCTCTGGTCGTCATCGCCGACAACGCAGAGGTTGGAGTGTCCGCCGGAGAGCAGTGAAACAAGTCTGAACTGAACGTGGTTGGTGTCCTGATACTCGTCTACCATTATGTATTTGTAACGATTGCGGTATTTTTCGAGAACATCGGGGAACTTCTCAAAAAGCTCGGCGGTCACAGCAAGTATATCATCGAAATCGAGCGCGTTTGCAGTGCGCATACGCTCCTGATAGAGAGCGTAGAGCTTGGCTATCGCTTTTTTGCGGTAATCCTGACCTGCGTCAGCGCGCATCTGAGCGGGGGTTATCATCTGGTCCTTCGCGAAGCTTATCTCACTGAGGACAGCACGCGGAGCGAACTGCTTTTCGGATATATCTATTTCTGCCATGACGGATTTTATCATACGCTGGCTGTCGTCGGAGTCATATATGGTAAAGTCTCTGCCGTAGCCAATTGCTTCTATCTCACTGCGAAGTATTCTCACGCAGGCGGAGTGGAAGGTCGATGCATTTATGTTGAGAGCCTCCTCGCCAAGCATTGCCGAAAGGCGCTCGCGAAGCTCGCCGGCAGCCTTATTTGTGAAGGTTATGGCAAGTATATTCCACGGTTTTACGGGATCAACAGCGGTAATGTCGCGCAGGGTATCGAAGTCGTCGGTTTTTCCGTCGGCATAATCGCGCAGGAATTCCACATCGGCGTCGCTTCCGGAGCGCGTTTCATCGAAATAAGCGTTTCCGAAATTGATGAGGTTAGCGATACGATTTACAATCACGGTCGTTTTTCCGCTTCCTGCACCTGCGAGAACGAGCAGGGGGCCGTTCACAGTGAAAACCGCTTCCTGCTGCATTTCATTCATGCGGCTGAAATATTTTCTGAGTGCAGCCTGCTTTGCTGAATTGAAAGAATTTTTGTCCATAAAAAGTCTCCATGCGTAAAGTTTAAAAAGCTGATATTTATACTGAAAGTAAAAATGTTTTGTGTTTTTTATGTGGGTTGAATGCTGTAAGTATATTATATCACATTATAAAAAAGAAAGCAACAGCCAGCATAAAATTTATTGGCTAACAGCTCTTAGGCATCATGTCTCACGCCGGCTGCATTAAATGGTGAAAAACGCAAGTGCACGGTCTTGGGCGATTGCGGTTTATCCGCGGCTGTTATACGGACATGACACGGTATGGCGAGCCTGATCCGAAGGAAAAATAATGTATGCTTTAAGACTGTTTTAAGAAATGCGGTATACAATATAAACTGGTGAGGAGTAATCGCAGCCTCGCACGCAAAGGAGATGATTCTTATGATAAGCATGAAAAAAGCTGTGGCAATGTTTGCTGCTGCGATAACTGTGATATTCCCTATGAACTCATGCAGCAGCAAGAAGAGCAGCAGTGATACAGCTAAGGCAGAAAATGAGCTTACAGTTACATTTTTCGATGTTGGCAAAGCGGACAGCATTCTTCTTAGGACAGATAACAGCACGGTCATCATTGACTGCGGCGAAAAGGGCGACGGCAAGGAGATAGTGAGCACCCTCGGTGAACAGGGCGTGGATACTGTAGATTACCTGATAATCACCCATTACGATAAAGACCATGTAGGAGGCGCGGCAAAGGTCATAAAGGATCTTGACGTTAAGAACGTTTTTGCGCCTGCATATGTTGAAGAGAGCGATGAGGTAGCAAAATATGAGAAAGCGCTTGCCGAAAAGGGGATCGAGCCTACTTTGCTGACGAGCGATGTTTCGTTTGAGCTTGATGGGATATCATATACTATAAACGCTCCTGAAAAGGATTATTACGGCGAAGATGATGATAACGATTTCTCGCTCGTTACCAAGGTAGTCCACGGCGGAAATACCCTGCTTTTTGCAGGCGATGCTATGGAACAGCGCCTTGAGGAAATAATGGATATCGGAACGTGCACCTTGCTCAAGCTCCCGTATCATGGCAGGGAACTGGCAAATCTTGAGGAGTTCCTTAACGCTGTTCAGCCGAAATGCGTGGTAGTATGTACTTCAAATAGCGAATTTGATTCTGATGTACAGAATCTCCTGCTCGAAAAGAATATTCCTACGTATTCGACCTGCTTCAACGGAAAAATTACCGCATCAAGCGATGGTGCTCAGATAACTATGACTACAGAAAAAGGAATATGAGAGCTTCCTTCCGCGGAAAGTATTCGCGGAAGGACTTTTTTTCTTTTCACTTTACAATTAAAGCAAAATGTGATAGAATAAAATATAATGCGAATCAATTTTAAGAAGGGGAGATAAAATGGCGGATATTATGGGTCCAGATCCTTACAGACAGCAGGTCGCGGCACTCAGCAATGAGGTCTATCGCCTGACAAAGCAGCTCGGTGAAATGGAGCAAAGGCAGCTCGAAGCTGCGGTTCCCGAAAACGGTGATCCGTTTGATAACCCGACCGAATATCACGATTACAATGATGATTATTCAAAGATACTTCCGTGGATAAAAATGCCCGGCTATGATGTACCTTTAGAGCCCGCAAGAGTGGAACGCAGGGGCTTAAAACGCTCATATAATATCGGAGGCTGGTGTGTATTCTTCCACTTTATAGGCGCTAATATAGCTGCGTTTCTTTTAATGGCTCTTATAACTTTTATACTTTCAGCCGTGAGCGGAGGTGCAAGCGACGATGTCATAAACTCATACATGAACGGTTCGTCGATACTTGCGGGCATAAATATGATAATATACATTGCTGCGAATGTCGGATTTGCTGCGCTCGGCTTCAGGTGGTCAAGGACTGATTACCGTTCGATAATACGCCCTCACGGGTACAATTTTGCGTATGCCGTTCAGTATTGCCTGATAGCGGTGTTCATATGGTTTGCTACGACATATCTTTCTCTGGGGATCGAGAATATTTTCGATAAATTCGGATATTCGATAATCGTTTCGGATTCTGATGATATCGGCGTTACAGGTATCGGCTATGCTGTGATGACGGTGTATACCTGCATTATAGCCCCCATAACCGAGGAGCTCTTCTACCGCGGAATGCTGCTTAAGGTGTTGTCAAAGGCGAATCAGAGGTTTGCGATATTTGCAACGGCTGTATTTTTCGGACTGGCTCACGGAAACATACCTCAGTTCGATCTGGCATTTTTCCTTGGTATATTTCTGGCGCATATCACTATCAAGCATGATTCGGTAGTGCCTTCGATGATAGTGCATATATTTGTTAATACCTTCGTTACGCTGCTCTCTCTTACCGACGGCAACGATAATGCCGAAGCTGCGGCAACTATGCTGCTGCTTGCAGGAGCTATAGTCGGACTTTGCCTGCTGCTGATGTTCCGCAAGCGCGACAGACTTCCCGCAACAACTCCCAAGCAGAGCCGCCGCGGATTTGCTATAGCAAAGACTTCCGTGCCGATAGTACTCTCGTTCTGCCTTGAGGTCGTATATATACTGCTCCTCATTTTTATGAAGTGACAATATATCAGAGGGCGGATGATATCCGCCCCTGCTAATGCTTGGCATATGCAGCTCAAAAACTAACACCTGAAATTTACCGCTTCTGAAAGGAGCTTTAATATGGATATAAAGGACACAGTTTTCAGACTCTCCGAGGCGTATGGCGCTTCGGGCAGTGAATCTCCGGCAGCACAGCTCGCTCTTGAAATGCTCAGAGAATACTGCCCCGACGCACAGATAGCCGGCGGCAATATCATCGGCAGCTTCGGTACGGAGGACAGCTCCCTGCCTCTGCTCCTCATTGACGCGCACATCGACCAGATAGGCATGATAGTCAACTATATAACCGACGACGGCTTCATAAAGTTCTCCGCGCTCGGCGGACTCGACCGACGTCTGCTCCCCGCGCAGCCTGTTATCGTTCACGGAAAGCGTGATATCTGCGGAGTTATATGCTCAGTTCCTCCTCATCTCACGAGCGGAGCGGCGGAGGTGCTGCAATTTGACGAGACCGCGATAGACACGGGAATGACAAAGGAGGAGCTCTCCGAGATAGTGCAGCTCGGCGACACGATAACCTTTGACGTTAAGTGTCGTGAGCTTGTCGGCAGCAGAGTCGCCGGCGGTGCATTTGACGACCGCTGCGGCATAGCCTCGATACTCTATGCGCTGGAGCTCCTGAAAGACAAGGAACTGAAATACCGCGTAAAAGTGGTGTTTTCGTCTCAGGAGGAGCTTGGCGAGCGCGGTGCGAAGATAGCTGCGGCGCGTATCTGCCCCGACGTGGCTCTTGCGGTAGACGTGAGCTTCGCTTATGCACTCGGCGAGGACGAGCTCAAGTGCGGAAAGCTCGGCAAGGGACCAATGATAGGCATCGCCCCCTCGCTCTCGCGCGATATATCCAACGGACTTATTGAGACCGCCAAAGCCGAGGATATCCCCTGCCAGACTGAGGTCATGAACGGTTCGACGGGCACGAATGCTGATCAGTATTCAGTCGGAGGAACAGGTGCGAAGGCGTGTACTGTCTCGATACCGCTTCGCAATATGCACACTCCCGCCGAGGTCATCGACCTTATTGACGTGGAGCTGACAGGGCGGCTCATTGCCGCATTTATCGGGAGGGGAGAATGACTATGAAAGAGCTTTTAAAGGAGCTTTGCCTCATTGACGGCGTTTCGGGTGACGAGACCGCAGTCCGCGAGGCAATAACCGAAAAGATAAAGAATGTCTGCGACGAATATTATACAGACAAGCTTGGCAGCCTCATCTGCTTCAAAAAGGGCAGAAAGACTCCCGCGCATAAGCTCATGATATGCGCTCATATGGACGAAGTGGGCTTTATTGTAACGGCGATACACAGTGACGGTACTCTCGCTTTTGATACAGTCGGCGGAGTTGATGCCTCTGTGGTCATAGGTCGGCAGGTGAGAGTCGGGAAAAAGCGGATAAACGGAGTTGTCGGCTCTACCGCTGTACACAATCTCTCAAAGGAGCAGCGCGAAAAGGCGCCGAAGATAAAGGAACTCTACATTGACATCGGTGCGTACAGCAAGGAAGAAGCTGAAAAGCACGTTTCGTACGGAGACTGCGTTTACTTCGCCTCGGAGTTCGTGCAGCTCGGCGAGCGCAGAGTGCGATCAAAGGCGATAGACGACCGTGCAGGCTGCGCTATGATGATACGCCTCATGCACGAGGAGTTAGAATACGATACATACTTCGTTTTCAATGTTCAGGAGGAGATAGGTCTGCGGGGCTCGCGCGTTTCGGCGACGGCTCTTGCACCTGACTTTGCAATAGTTCTTGAAGCCACGACCGCTGCCGACATCGACGGCGCGGAGGGCGGAAAAAGAGTCTGCTCTCTTGGCGGAGGTCCGGTCGTCTCTTTCATGGACAGGAGCACGGTCTACGACAAGGAGCTTTACCGTCTCGCGTTCGATATCGCGGCGCAGGAGGGCATTCCATGCCAGACCAAGACCATGATAGCAGGCGGCAACGACGCGGGTGCTATCCACATAAGCGGAACGGGAGTGCGCACTATCGCCGTTTCTGTGCCGTGCAGATACCTGCATTCGCCGTCGAGCGTCATTCAGACGAGCGACCTTGACGATTCCTACACACTTGTGAAAAAACTCGCACAAAGGATATGTGAGCTATGATAAAACTTATCGAACACGAGCACGAGCTCGACCGTAAGCTTCTTATGAAAACGCTTTCGGGCAAGAAAATGCTCTCATATATGAGAGCATACGGACCAAATTACGAGTTCTGCCGCTTTTATAAAATAACCGACGAGACTGGCGAGGGGTATATGTTCATCATAAACTCCACACTGATAATCTGCGGGGACGGCAGTCTCAGGGCGAGCGAGGAGATAAACCTGTTCGTGAGCATGAATGTGCCGTTCCGTATTGAGGGTGACCAGAGCATATTAGAGGGGATAAAGCTCACCGAGCGCTATCAGGTTCTCAACCGCACTATATTCGAGTTGATACCCGACGACGCTCCGCTCGAAGCCATTGAGGAGCATGTTGAGTTCAACCCCAAGCTCACGGACGTTTACGCGATACTTAGCGAGGGATTCCCGAATATTGCGGATTTTTCGCTATGGTATACAGACACCTCTCATCGCTGCCGCCACGGGATAAGCAGAGTTTTCACATACAGAAACTCTACTACCGCGTCCGCAGTCTTTGACATCGGAAGCACTGTTCTTATCGGGCAGGTCGCAACGACTGTTGCTGCCCGCGGACGCGGCTATGCAAGAGAATTTCTGCGCTGGCTCGCTAAGTTCTTCAACGGACTCGGCAAGCGTGCGTATCTGCTTGCGCTCGACGTGCGCGTGAGCTTCTACGAGGAGATAGGCTTTGAGGTCGTGGGACGAGAGATAGTCCTCGAACGTATCGACGTCGAAAAGGACAGCATTGCAAAGGGTATGCTCGAAGAAGTATGAGGGGTGTCTCCGACGTATCCAAAATGGCAATTCTGTTTCTGCCCCTGCAAAGGTAAGTGTATCCCTTTGGGATCCCATTCATAATATAAATTATTTTAAGGTGTTAAAATGAATAAAAAAATAAATGAGATATACGGTTTTGATGAGAAGCTATTAGAGCTTGCAGAGCAGGCGGAGAGAAGCTGTGCTGAGACGTTTGCAAGGATAGATTCCGTTGCGGAATACTGCGGCGCAAAGGTGCTCAAAGCGTTTGCTGACAACAGAGTCAGCGAGCCGTGCTTTTACGGCTCAACAGGCTACGGCTACGGCGATATCGGAAGAGAAACTATCGACAAAGTGTTCGCTCAGGCGCTCGGTACGGAGGACGCGCTTGTGCGGTTCAACTTCGTTTCGGGTACTCACGCGCTGTCTGTAGCGCTGTTCGGAGTACTGCGCACGGGCGACAAAATGGTGTCGATAACGGGAAAGCCCTACGACACGCTTGAGGAAGTCATCGGTATTTCGGGGCAAAAAGGGAACGGCTCTCTTGCCGACTACGGCGTTGAGTACGGACAGGTCGATCTTTTGCCCGACGGTTATCCCGATCTTGAGGGCATAACGGAGGCTGTCAGAGATGCGAAAATTGCCTATATACAGCGCTCTCGCGGGTATTCTCTGCGCCGCGCATTTACGGTCGCGGACATTGAAAAAATGGTGAAAGCCGCTAAAAAGGGCAATCCCGACATTATTATAATGGTGGACAACTGCTACGGCGAGTTCGTCGAGGAGCGTGAGCCCTCCGCAGTCGGGGCAGACATCATGATAGGCTCACTTATCAAGAATGCGGGAGGCGGTATTTCGCGCACGGGCGGATATATCGCAGGCAGAGCCGACCTTGTGGAGCTTTGCTCATACCGACTGACATGCGTGGGCATGGGCAAGGAGGTAGGCTGCACCCTCGGTATGAACCGCGAAATGCTGCTCGGACTTTTCTTTGCACCCGACGTTGTTGCAAGCGCGATAAAGACCTCCGCATTCGCAAGCGAACTTTTCACACAGCTCGGCTACGAGTGCTCTCCCCGAAAGGACGACCCGCGCGGCGATATAATCACAGCGGTGAAGCTCGGCAGCGCGGAAAAGATGTGTGCGTTCTGCCGCGGAATACAGAAGGGCGCTCCCGTGGATTCGTTCGTGACCCCCGAGCCGTGGGATATGCCGGGGTACTCCGATCAGGTCATTATGGCGGCAGGCGCATTCACAAACGGAGCTTCGATAGAGCTCTCTGCGGACGGACCTCTGCGCAAGCCGTATGCTGTCTGGATGCAGGGCGGTATCACCTACACGAGCGGCAAGCTCGGCGTAATGCTTGCCGCGCAGGAGATGCTGGGTTGAATTATTTCGGGCGGACAATTGTCCGCCTTTTTGTGGGACTCTCTCCGCCCTCTGCTTGCGATGTTATTTCACTTAGAAGCGTAAGTAATTTTACTCTTTTAGTGAGATTTGAATTAATTTCCGCAAGCGATAGCAAACTATGGATTTGCAGGAAATGAGCGAGCTTGCGAGCGACAACGCGGCATGGGATTCAAAAGGGACATATGTCCCTTTTGCAGGGGTTCGGGGCAGAGTCCCCGATATAAAAATATAAGACCGTAAAAATTGTGGAAATCCCACAGTTTTGACGGTCTTTTTTTGTGCACTCATACAAAGATGAAAATTATTTTTTCAATATTCAATGGTTTTGCGTTTAATCATACCCTTTTTCTGACCCCTTATGAACGGTGATACCGCTCGGAAGGAGGTCATTTTATTGCAGGACAATAAATCAAAACAGGAGGCATTCTGCTGTTGGTATGCAATGCTTGGTAACGCTGCCGAAGCTGCTGAAAGAGCAGGTTTTGACAGGGAAAGCGCTCTTATCGAGGGACTGAAATGCCTGAAAAGCGTGAAATGCAGGGAGAAGATCGCTGAGCTGAGAGGACTTCTCACAGACAGCGGAAACATCTCTGCAGGTCTGAAGAGACTTGCATTCGGAAGCTGTAAGGACGCGGTATATCTTGTATTTGCTGATGAGCTTCCGCCGCCGCAGGTCATCGAGGGACTTGATCTTTTCAACGTCTCCGAGATAAAGCGCGTCAAGGGCGGAGGCGTTGAGGTCAAGCTGTTCGACAGGCTAAAGGCGCTTGAAAAGCTCTTTGAGCTTGAAACCGCTTTCTCTGACAGAGACAAGGCAGCGAGCCTTATAATGGCGCTTACCGGAACTGACGAGGAGAGTGACGGCGTTGACGATAACTAAGCTCTCGAAAAAGCAAAGGCTCGCAATGAGCTGGTGGAAGTCCGAAAGGGGCAGAAAGCTTGATGCCGTCATCTGCGACGGTGCTGTGAGAAGCGGCAAGACACTTTCAATGTCCCTCGGATTCATGCTGTGGGCGTGCGGAAGCTTCGACGGCGGAGCGTTCGCAATATGCGGAAAGACAATAACCTCTCTGCGCCGCAACGTGATAACGCCGATAATGCCTCTTCTCAAGGACTACGGCTTCATCGTGAGCGAAAAAGTCAGCCGCAACTACATCGACCTGACATTGCTCGGACGGACGAACCGATTTTACCTTTTCGGAGGAAAGGACGAGGGCTCGGCTTCGCTGATACAGGGCATGACGCTATCGGGAGTCTTTTTTGACGAGGTAGCATTAATGCCGCGATCTTTTGTGGAGCAGGCTCTGGCGAGATGCTCTGTAGCAGGATCAAAAATGTGGTTCAACTGCAATCCGGATAATCCGTCCCACTGGTTTTACAACGAGTGGATAAAAAAAGCGCAGGAAAAGCGTGCTCTCTATATTCATTTTACAATGGACGATAATCCTTCCCTCACACAGGAGCTGAAAAACCGATACAAGCGGCTATATTCGGGTACCTTTTACGATCGCTTCGTACTCGGGAAATGGACGGCTTCCGAGGGAGTTATTTATCCGATGTTCGATGAAAAGAAGCACGTTTACAGCGGAGATGTAGAGTGTGAACGGTACGTCATATCCTGCGATTATGGCACTGTGAATCCTTCCTCTTTCGGGCTGTGGGGACTCTGCGGCGGAATATGGCACCGCGTGAGAGAGTACTACTACTCCTCGAAACGCACAGGCATATCCCGTACCGATGAAGAGCATTATGCAGCGCTTGAGGAACTTGCAGGCAGCTGCATGATCTCAAAGGTCATTGTTGATCCCTCTGCCGCGAGCTTTATCGAATGCATACGCCGTCACGGAAGGTTCAGGGTCATCAAGGCGGATAATGACGTTGTCACGGGCATACGCCATGTAGGCACTGCGCTGAGGCAGGGAAAACTCAGGTTCCATGAATCATGCAGGGATATTCTCAGGGAGTTCCGGTTGTATCGCTGGAGCGACAAATCGGGCACTGACGCTCCCATAAAGGAAAATGACCACGCAATGGACGATATGAGGTATTTTGTAATGGATATGGTCGGACAATGCCCGGACGACTTGATCGTTATGTCGGTGGAACGATAGCATAAGGGTATCATCGTTCATTATGCTGCACGGTTTCGATCAAAGTATTGTAGATTGTGCGGAGAGTGACATTCCTTTCTGTACAATTATACTATATGAGCCCGCCCCTACAATGCTTATTAATATGACCGTGCCTATCCGAAAGGAGGAAAAATGAAGCTTTTCAAAAAGAAAAAAGTCCCGAAGCCCGAGGTGCAGCTCGTATCGGCTCAGCGCAGCGCCTTGGACATGACGGCGCTTCCGCAGACGGTCGAACCGTTTGAAAAGGAGCTGTACGACAGGCTGCGTTTTGCAGTTCCGATAATCGACGCGGCGCTAATGAAGATAATCCGCCTGACGGGCGGCTTTCGCGTGATATGCTCGGACGAAGAAATGCAGGCTCAGCTCGACAGCTTTCTTGAAAACGTTCCTGTAGGACTAACTGGGAAATCTATCGGTTGTTTCATTGATAATTTCCTTGACAGTATGCTGACCTATGGCAGCGCTGTAGGAGAGATAGCTGCCGACGAGAACGGTCTGCGGATAGCAGGTCTGTGGAACGGAGATGTCTCCGCCATAAAAATAGGAGAGGGGAGCACTCCGTTTTCACGCAGCTATTTTGTCCGCTCGGCAAACGGCGGACGCAAAACCGCCTCTCACCCCGAGCGTATCCTTTATGCCGAGCTTACGGGAGGACATTCGCTCCTGCGCGGACTTCCTGCGTTAAGCAGGATACTCATGCGAATATACGAGTGTATCGGTCAGAATTTTGACCGTGCCGGAAATGTTCGTTACGCCGTGACATACAAGCCCGGCGGAGATTCGGGCGATATGATATATACCCGGGACAGAGCTCAGCAGATAGCGAGAGAGTGGGCGGACGGAATGAATTCTGCCAGATACGGTCAGGTAAAGGACTTTATCGCCGTCGGAGATGTTGACATCAAGGTCATCGGAGCAGAAAATCAGCTATTCGATACCAATGTCCCCGTCCGTCAGCTTATGGAGCAGCTAATCGCAAAGCTCTCGATACCGCCGTTTCTGCTTGGACTCAACTGGAGCAGTACAGAGCGTATGTCATCTCAGCAGGCGGATATCCTGACCTCTGAGCTTGAATATTTCCGCAGGCTCTTAACGCCGGTCATCTGCGAGATAGGCAATGCGTATCTCTGCTCTGTCGGCTCTGAGGCAGTATGCCGCGTTGAATGGGAGAACATCAATTTACAGGACGAATCAGCTCTTGCAGAGGCAAGGCTGAAAAATGCACAGGCAAGGGAAATAGAACTTCGCCTTGCCGAAAATGAATAATTATACGGAGGTAAATATGTATAACGAAATAAAACTTGAAAAGGGTCTTTACAATCTCAGCGGAAAGTCATTCACCGCAGCTCTTGAGGAGCTTGACCCCTCCTCGGCTTATTGCGGAACTCCCCTTGAAAAGCTCGACGCATTCGAGAGACAGCTCAAGCGTTTCAATATCAAGGTAAGCGGAAGCGAATGTGACTGTGTAGAGAAGTTTTTCACTTCTACAGAAACAGCGGTGCTCTTCCCGGAATTTGTTACAAGATCTATAAGAAAGGGCTTCGACGAGACTATCCTTTCTACAATATGCGCTGCAAAGACAGTAGTAAGCAGCGGACAGTATCTCGGCTGTGTGCTTGACGATTCAGCAGCGTACACGACCTCGGCTCAGGCGGCGACTCTTCCCACGGCTACCGTCAGAGAGAGCGAAACTGCCACAGTACTCGCGAAGTATGGCAGACTTATCAGTGCTTCATATGAGGCTGTGCGCCGCCAGAGACTCGATGTTTTCGGCGTAATGCTCAGAAGCGTGGGCGTTCGTCTTGCCGCAGCCGTTGTCAAGAAGGCTGTAGAAGTGCTTGCTGAGGACGCTGACGAGATCACTACAACAGAGCTTACTTATAACGATCTTGCTGATCTTTACGGAAGCTTTGACTGCTTTGATATGACTACGGTCATCACATCTCCCGAGCTTGCTGCAAAGATAGCTGCGATGGATCAGCTTTCCGACAGTTCTGCCGATGCAGACGGAAGATTTATCCTGCCCTTCGGTTCTGAGCTCATCAAGACATCGGCTGCCGGAGCTGATACGATAATCGGTATCGACCGCGATTATGCTCTTGAATTTATTACAAGCACCGAGCTCGTTATGGAGACGGATAAGCTCATCGACCGCCAGCTCGACCAGATGACTGCTTCCATAACCTGCGGATTCAGGAAGATAACTCCCGACGCAGTAAAGGTCCTTGTAATAACCGATGGCGAAGAGTCGGAAGATGACGAGGAGACAGGCGGCACCGAGTAATGATTTTTCCCGTGATACAGCCCCTGTTGGATACAGGGGCGTATCGCCATAATGAAAGGAGTTAAAATGGATAAGACCACACTTGAAAAGATTAACCGATTCACCCGCAGAGAAATGACAGAAGATGAGGTATATACTTTTTCCGTTATACTTTGCGACAATGATATCGACCGCGACTGTGAGAGGTTTTCTGATGAAGCTCTTGAGGAGCTCAGTGCGGGATTTGTCGGCAAAACAGGTATATCCGACCACGACCCAAGCACTGTCAATCAGACTGCTCGTATTTTCGATACCAGCCTCGTAACGGACGAGAACAGAATGACTGCTTACGGAGCTCCTTACTGCTGCCTGAAAGCGGAAGCCTATATGGTAAGGACAGACGACAACAAGGATCTTATCAAGGAGATAGACGGCGGCATTAAAAAGGAGGTAAGCATTTCGTGCAGCGCCGCAAAGCGGACCTGTTCCATATGCGGCGCCGATCTTTCCACAGGCGGTTGTTCTCATGTAAAGGGGAGAAAATACGGCGGAGCTGTCTGCCATACCGTCCTTAGCAATATAACCGACGCATATGAATGGAGCTTTGTTGCAGTTCCGGCACAGGTGAACGCAGGCGTTACCAAGCGCTACTGTGAGCAGAGCAAGCTCGGAGCGGCAGCTTCTTCGGACACGATCGCAGCCGATGAGGAGCTTCGCCGCGATATACGCAGGCTCGCTTATTTCTGCGCAGGCAGAGCGGCAGCGGATATTGCTTCCGTTTCCGCAGGCAGTATGAATACTATGCAGCTGATAGGTCTGAAAAAATCCTTTGAAAATCAGCTTTCAAAAGGCAGGACCGAGCTCCAGCTAAGAACTGAGGACGTATCGGAAGATAACACCTCGGAGTTCTCGATGAAGTAGGAGGGATAACATGAACACAGAAACGGTAACATCTCTTTTCCTGCTGTTTTCTGGCGAAGAATCTGCGCAAGAATATGAACCTGTCATTGCATTGGCGATAAGACTCACATCGGAAATGCTTCTTCCAGAGGCTGATACGACAGATGTGCGCATAGATTTTCTTGCAGCCGCTATGGCGAATTATCACGTTCAGCAGCTTAAATGCGCACGTGACCGGACGACTGTTACCTTTGCGGGAAAAATGCTCACGGAGCATGACAGTTCTGCACTGAGGTCTGCAGGAAGGCTTCTCAAGGACTATATGCAGCTGTGTGAGGATATCATAAAGCCCAGGAGTTTCATTTTCGCAGGCTTTTCAGACAGCGAGGAGGAGATATGAAATGCTGAAGGACATAGTAGACAGTGTAGCAGAGGCTCTTTCCGAAAGCGGTGTAGATGAGGTATACAGCGCTTTTGACGCAATTCCGATAGATAATAAGAGCAAAAGCTTTTTTACGACAGTCGGGATAAGTGCTTTTGAAAGCAGCGTGCCTATCTACACTTATTTTATGATATACCTGCCGTTCAAAGCAGAGCTTGAGATAAATGTGACAGCCCCGAAAAATATCTCAATGGAGCAGCTATACAATTATTATGACGAAAAGATACAGCCCGTCGTTCACAGATTAGAGGGACTTAGCTGCTCTGTGAAAAAGCTCTCGCTGAGGTATGATACGAATGTGCAGCGACTTGTTCTGTGTGCAAGGCTTTCCGCAAGCGGTATGACTAAATTTGAAAGGAGCAGT
The DNA here is from genome assembly GCA_937910385.1 of uncultured Ruminococcus sp. Lineage (GTDB taxonomy): Bacteria > Bacillota > Clostridia > Oscillospirales > Ruminococcaceae > Ruminococcus. The sequence continues at coordinate 36,219 of CALEPT010000123.1, forward strand.
CTATGACAGAAACCACGACTCTGACTTCACGTGAGGCGGTGCCTGTAACGATAGGCTTGATAACGCTGTATTGTGAGAATTTCAAGGCTTCCGCAGCAAGGCGGTTAACGGAAGAGTCTACAGTTGCAGGAGAAGGAGTAATAACAAATGATTCAAATCGAGCTATGGAAATGACCTTTTCCGGCAGAGTATATGATGAGCAAGAGCCGCTCCGTTATCTGCTCTACGCATATAATATGCTCAGAAGCGGAATGACTGCCTCTCTCAACTACAGAGGGCTTTCATTTTCCGCCTGCCATATGAAGGCGTTTAATATAGAGGACATCGGCGAGGAATATTACAATATCTCCATAACTGTTATGACCCAAAACAGCGTAGCATGGGAGGGGAATAACTGATGACGGCAAAGATCATAGTCAAGAATACAGACAGTTCGACTGCCGAGGAGACCAAGCTGCTGTCATTTAAGCTGAAAAAGGAGGCATACCTTCCGTATACGCTGCTGAGTGCGCGCATACTGACTGATGCTTCAGCGTTTGAGAGTGCTTCAGAGATAATGCTGTATATAGGCACAAAAATGGTCCATCACGGTTTGATAGACTCGCTGAAAACAGTAACGACAGGCAAGAAGAACATCACTGTGCTGAATTCAAGGGGGTTCACCTCACTGCTCTGTCAGAATCAGATAGAGCCGGGAATGAAAACGGGCGTTTCTATCAACAGCCTGATGGACAGCTTTTATACTCTTCCATATGTAGAGCATGAAAACAATTCCGATACGAGCAATTACATATATGTTAAAAGCAATTCGTCAATGTGGGATTCGCTTGTGAATCTCTCGTATAAGCTTTGCGGCACATATCCTTACATAAGGGGGACGAATACCGTCAGGATAACTCAGTATGGCTCTCCGGTCAGCTACAGCTATAATTCGAGTCAGCTTCTTACGAAAGGAACAGAGCTTGTTCTTCGCCGTGTGATAAGTGATTTTCATATGTCTGATATAAACGGAGACTATGGTACCTATGATCTGACAGACAGTGACGCTGTTTCCAGAAAAATAGTACGCCACAAGTATTTCGAGCTTGACAGGCAGTTTCTGTATTCTCCTCAGCAGGCTCTTGAATACAGGGACAAGTATGCTTTCAGAGGATTCAGACGGCATTTCTGCTCGTACAGCGGCTACAGCGGCGAGGAGCTTTCTGACGTTGTAACGTTCGGGAGCATAACTTCGGGCAGGATATCCTGTATAGAGATAACCGGAAGCAGCAAGGGCATTGTTACGGAGCTGAGCGTATATAACGATAAATTCCCGCATTAATATGGCTTACGAAAAAAGCCGAGGTATCAACACCTCGGCTTTTTATATATTATGATTCAGGGAGCTCGGGTATGAGCTTGAGCATGTATTTCTGTATCGAAAGGGCATCCATCGCGGTAATGCCGCTTCCGTTCTGATATACGTCGCCGTTGATGAGACCCTGATCTGTTATGTGGTCGCTGCTGCTGCCATCAACACCGTATTTTCCGGGGTTTGCAATAGACTGCAGCAGGAGTACCGAATCAGAAAGATCTACTGACTTGTCGCAGTTTGCGTCGCCCCAGACTGTAGTGCTGTTCTTGGTTGTCGTGGTAGTTGTGGGCTGGGGAGTATCACCGCTTGAAAGCATTCCATAAACGATACCGCAGCCGACGGTGGACATATAAACAGTGCCGAATTCATTCATATCGCCGACAAGGAAGTTTCCGTTGCCCGTGCCGCCGTAGAGGTGATCGGTATTGATGCATACCCAGCTCTTGCCCGCGTCGGTCGAGCGGTAAATACCTTCAATGTCATTTTCAGTAGGTCTGCCGTATATATACAGCGTATTTGCTCCGCCGTCCTTTTCGGGAGCGCCATATCCGACACACTTGGCATAGAATACGCTGTCAAGCTTTGTTACAGTCTTGCCGCTGTTTGTTATGATATAAAGTCCGTACCAGCCGGCTGCCATAGCTATAGTATCCTCGCTCACATAAGCAAGATCGCCTGTATTATCGCACTGGTCGTAGCGGCATACCTGAGTTTCCGTGAAGGTCTTGCCATAGTCCTTGCTTATATAGAATGAATAGTGGCATTCATCAAGGGTCGGCTCGGATTTTGTTGTATCATAGAACCAGTACTGGTTGTATCTCGTGCCCGTAGCATAAACTATCGAAGGATCACCGGGGTCAACCGTTGTATAGACTGTCTTGTCGCTGTTTATGCCTGTAGTTTCTGTCCATGTCTTGCCGAAGTCGTCAGTGTAGGAAAGCGCTCCGCTCGTGCTGGAGCAGAATATTCTGTAGGTGCTCTTATCAAGCTGTGTTATAGCAGCCTTTCCGCCGGTTGGATTATTTGAGAGCGACTGCCATGTCTTACCCCTGTCAGTAGTGTAGAAGCCTGTACCTGCCTTGCTTGTGTTGCTCTCTGCGATACGCACCCAAACGTCTGTATTCTGGGGGCATACGGCAATTGCAGATGTAGAGCCCATATTAGGGGAGTATTGCAGACCAATATCGGTTTTTGTCAGGTGAACATAGCCGTCGTAGTCTCCGATAGCAGAGAGGTCAAGGCCGTCAGAAGTGCTCACGAAGTCAAGTGCAACGACCTCCTCGATACCCTCGGGATCAAAGTAGAACTGAACGTCCTGTTCGTCCCATACGTTATCACAGGCAAAAACTCCGTTTCCGCTTGTGAGAAGGACCTTGTCGGGGTCGCACGGATCTATGACCATGCTGCTTCCCCAGTGACAAGCCTTACCGTATATCCATTCATAACCGTTTGTATCAATAGGAAGTGAAATGGTATACTCAGTTCCTTCGTATTTATTGCCGCCTTTTTTTCCGGGCGTTATATTTGTCCATGTATCGCCGCCGTCCTCGGAGCGGAAGAAATAATCTCCCCATGCGATAGAGGTGTCTGTCCATTCATCTTCATACCACTGATCGAGCCACGCTCCGCAGGTTCTTGTGACGAGCTTATCGGGGTCGTTTTTATCAACTGAGACAACGCCGAAGCCGTTTCCGGATGGTGAAACGTCCTTTACTGTTCCGGCAGATGTATTATACTTGAAAATACCCTTTGAACCTGTAGTAAACGCAAGTCCGCCTATATAGGTGAAATACAGATTCCCGTTATTATCGGGGCAGATGCTTACGGGATAAACATCAGTGGGAAGGTCTGAGGAAAGCTCGGTGAACTTATCGTTCTTGATATCGGCAACGTGGATATTGGTCTTGCCCGTTACAGCCGTACCTACATAAACTTTTCCACCGTATATAGCTATCGCATCAATACCGTTCTGATGATTATATTCATCAGAAGACAGAGCCTTTACCTCGCGGCTGCCCCAAGAGGGCCAGTTGATAGTCTCGGTGTAGAGACCGAGGTCATCATAGCCTTTGACCGTATTCCAAGTCTTACCGCCATCGGTAGACTTTATTAGGCACGAGCTGCCTGCTGAGACATCTCCGCCGGCATAGATGATGTTCGGGTCGTCTGGGTCTACCGCGATCGGCTCGGAGCACTCTCTGCCGTCGCCGTTTGCATGAACGAGTATCATATCCGTGACGTCATAGCGCGAGAAAGTCTTACCGCCGTCGGTAGTCTTGAATATAACTGTTTCCTCGGCACTGAAATAAGCGCAGCCGCAAAGAAAATATACCGTATCATCGTCAGTGGGGTCTATAGCGATACCGCTTACCGACAGAAGACCTCTGTCCGCCTCGTTGAGGAAGCCAAAGAGCTGATCCCATTCCCCTGTCTCATAGTTATACTTGTAAGCACCGCCAACATCGGTACGTGCGTACATATTCTCCTGACCGGTAACGATAGCTGAAACGAAACCGCCGCCTCCTATAGTCAGCGTATCCCATTCCATACTTGAGGAAATATCCTCGACGGCAGCCGAGGCTTTGATGTCCGAACTGCCCATCATGCCCGAGGAAGGCAGGCAGGCAGCGCACAGGCAAGCAGCTATAAAGGCTGCCTGTGCTTTTTTGATAGCTTTCATTTAACATCCCTCCAGATTTGATATTTGTGTGAAAAACACCTTTATCGTACAATTTATAACAATGTTATTTTATCATATTTTTACAGTGATGTCAACAGAGAGACAGCGAAAATCTGAGAATTTTTTACTCAATGCAATTAATACAAACAGAAATTGCAAATTCATTTTTATAAATATATTGCTTGAAGTCATATCCTTTGATCGCGGATAATATCCTGCCGTCCTGGAATGAAAAGTCAGTTTCTTTCATATCATAAGCGATACCCCTGCCTATAGCCTTGCCATAGGCTTCTTTCAGTGTCCATAGCCGCGTGAAGATCATGTCTTTTTCAGCATCCGCAGCAGATTCTACAATGGCTTTTTCTTTGTCAGAAAAGGCTCTTTTTATGACATTCGTGCGAAAGGAACGCACTCTTTCGCAGTCTATACCGCATTCACGGCAGGAGACAATGCAGGCGGCTATGCCGTCCGCGTGAGAGAGGTTATAGTGAACCTCGGGATATTGCGGCAGATAGGGTTTGCCAAGTGCATTCTTTGCAGCGGTTTTTTCATTGTAGTCTATCCCGCGCTTTCTCAGGCACTCTCTCAGAAGCGAGTGGGCGTGGGCGTGCTGTTGATTTTTTTCTATATCAAGAATGGATATCATAAGCATTGCAGTCACCTCAATTTAATTAATGTCTGCTCACAACTTAAAATTGGCTTTAATAAAAAGTAGAAAGCCAATTTTTAGTTGCCAAAGTGCAAGAAAAATTAATAATACTGATGTTTTTTCTTGCACTTTGTTTTGCCCGTAAGGGCAAAATGAGCATGACATAAAGAAATGTGATGCGCAAATCCCCTGTTTTATATGGAATTTGCGCTCTCCGAACGAAATTCGGGGCAATAACCGTCGTCAGTCGGTTATTGAGGACACATTAATTATAACAAATACATCGCATAAATTCAATAAAAATTTGGAGGGCTCATGCAGTATTCTACAATGATCTGTATATAATTCTTTAAACCGTGACATAAGCAAAAAACTCCCCCGACCTTTCAGTTGGGTACTCATATAGAAGTTTTGAGCCATAGTATTTCTGATATACAGTCAGAAGTACTATGGCGTTTTTATTGACTTAACAGAGAATATTTGCTATAATTGTTACAAAGACAAATTGAAGTTTATGGAGGTAGATGAAATGAAAGACGGAATCGTTCCAAATCCGAACAACATTCATCCAATAGCCGGATATGATAAAGAAATATACGTCAAACCGACGATTAAGAATCCGAATATTATCGTCGGAGATTTCACCTACATTGCAGACTCAGAATTTGATAGTCATGTAACAAACTATTATCCATGGAGCAGGGATAGGCTTATCATTGGTAAATTCTGTCAGATCGCAGCAGGTGTTGAGTTTATGATGAATGCTGCAAATCACCAGATGAATGCGGTAACGACATTCCCATTTTATACGCTTGAGGGATGGGAAATGAACGCTCCTGATCCGTCTGAAATGCCGTTCAAAGGGGATACTGTGATCGGCAATGACGTTTGGATCGGACAAAACGCAGTGATCCTTTCCGGCGTTCATATCGGCGACGGTGCGATTATTGGAGCAAACAGCATTGTCGGCAGTGATGTCGATCCGTTTACAATCGTTGTTGGAAATCCATCAAAGCCTTTGAGGAAACGCTTTGATGATGAGTTGATTGAACTCCTGCTTCGTTTCAAGTGGTGGGACAAGAGTATAGATGAAATAAACAAATTGATCCCTCTTTTGACTTGCAGCGAATTAGAAGAAGTCAAGGAAGAAATCAAGAAACGGATAGAGTGATATATACTGATTTAGCTTAATAACCGAATAAACACAATGCCCCTGAGTGCTTTCTCACACTCAGGGGCAAAACTTCTATATGAGTATTCGCCTTCGGTCGGGGGAGAATTTTGTTTCATGCGCGGAATGTTACTTCCGTTACCTCATTAGTGCAGCGAGAAGCTGCCGGCGAGGGATCCCCGCTTAGTCCTGACCGTACAGAGCTGTAAGTCTTGTGAGGTAATCGTAACGGTCCTTAGCGTTAGCAACAGCAGTATCGAACAGCTTCTCAGCTCTCTCGGGGTTCTGACGTGCGAGAGAGTTGTAACGAACCTCACCCATGAGGAAGTTCTTGTACTCGTCTGTGTTAGGAGCCTTGGAATCGAGAGTGAAGGGGTTCTTGCCCTGAGCCTTGAGATCAGGATTGTATCTGTAGAGGTGCCAGTAACCAGCCTCAACAGCCTTCTTCTCCTCAGCCTGAGCAGTAGCCATACCTGTCTTGATACCGTGGTTGATACAAGGAGCGTAAGCAATAACGATCGAAGGACCGTCATAAGCCTCAGCCTCAGCGAATGCCTTGATACACTGGTTCATGTTAGCGCCCATAGCAACGTGAGCAACATATACGTAGCCGTAGCTCATTGCGATACCTGCGAGATCCTTCTTCTTAACTACCTTACCTGCGGCAGCGAACTGTGCGATAGCGCCTGTAGGAGTAGACTTGGAAGCCTGTCCGCCTGTATTTGAGTAAACCTCTGTATCGAATACGAGGATATTAACGTTTTTGCCCTGTGCGATAACGTGGTCGAGACCTCCGAAGCCGATATCGTAAGCCCAGCCGTCGCCGCCGAAGATCCACTGAGACTTCTTGCTGAGATAGTCCTTCTCCTTGAGGATAGCCTTGGCATCATCACAGCCGCAAGCCTCGAGAGCTTCTACGAGCTTGTCTGTAGCGATGTTGTTTGCAGCGCCGTCATTGAATGTGTCGAAGTACTCAGCAATAGCAGCCTTGACATCAGGATTCTCAGCCTTTTCTTCAAGAGCCTTTACCTTGGCAACGACTCTGTTTCTGAGAGTTTCCTGAGCGAGGTACATACCGTAACCGAACTCAGCGTTATCCTCGAAGAGTGAGTTGCTCCAAGCAGGACCTCTGCCCTTCTTGTTTACTGTGTAAGGTGTAGAAGGAGCCGATCCGCCCCAGATAGATGAGCAGCCTGTAGCGTTAGCGATCATCATTCTGTCGCCGAAGAGCTGTGTTACGAGCTTAGCATAAGGAGTTTCTCCGCAGCCTGCGCAGGCACCTGAGAATTCGAGGAGGGGCTGTCTGAACTGAGAGCCCTTGACTGTATCAGCCTTGAATTTAGCAGCGACCTCGGGCTTTTCATCGAGAGTTCTGCCGTAGTTGAATACCTCCTGCTGGTCGAGCTGAGAAGCGATAGGCTCCATAACGAGAGCTTTTTCCTTAGCAGGGCAAACGTTAGCACAAACGCCGCAGCCTGTGCAGTCGAGAGTAGAAACTGTCATAGCGAACTTGAGGTCGCCGATAGCGGGCTTGAATGCAGCGGTCTTTGTCTGAGCAGGAGCTGCGGAAGCCTCAGCCTCTGTCATTGCAACAGGTCTGATTACAGCGTGCGGACAAACATATGCGCACTGGTTACACTGGATACAGTTCTCGGGGATCCAGCTTGGTACCTTAACGGCAATACCGCGCTTCTCGAAAGCAGCCGAGCCCTGCGGGAATGTACCGTCAGCCATGTCTACGAATGTAGATACAGGCAGGTTGTTACCCTCCTGAGCGTTGCAGGGGATCTGGATATTGTTTACGTAATCCTGGAGTTTCTTGTCGTCGCAGGTAACTGCAGCCATACCCATCTGAGTATCAGCAGCGTCCTTCCATGAATCGGGAACGTCTACCTTTACGATGTTCTGGTGACCTGCGTCGATAGCGTTCCAGTTCTTCTCAACAACGTCCTGACCCTTCTTGCTGTAGGAAGCCTCTGCAGCAGCCTTCATGTAGCCGAGAGCGTCCTCGAAGGGGATGATATTAGCGAGCTTGAAGAAAGCAGACTGGAGAATGGTGTTGATACGAGTGCCCATTCCTGTCTCTTCACCGAGCTTAACACCGTTGATGATGTAGAAGTTGATGTTATTCTGAGCGATATATCTCTTTACCTGTCCGGGAAGGTTAGCATCGAGCTCTTCGGGGCTCCAGATAGTATTCAGGAGGAAAGTACCGCCGGGCTTGATGTCGGAAACCATATCGTACTTGTCGATATAGCTCTGATTATGACAGGCAACGAAGTCTGCCTTATTGATGAGGTAGGTTGACTTGATAGGAGTCTTACCGAAGCGGAGGTGAGAGATAGTTACACCGCCGGACTTCTTAGAGTCGTATGCAAAATAAGCCTGAGCATAGAGGTCTGTGTGGTCGCCGATGATCTTGATAGAGTTCTTGTTAGCGCCAACAGTACCGTCCGAGCCGAGACCCCAGAACTTACAAGCTGTTGTGCCTGCGGGAGCTGAATCGGGGTTCTCTTCAAGAGGAAGCGAGAGATTTGTAACGTCGTCCTCAATGCCGATAGTGAAGCGGGGCTTCTCGGTGTTCTTGAATACAGCAACGATCTGAGCGGGAACTGTGTCCTTGGAGCCAAGACCGTAACGACCTGTAAATACAGGGATATCGTTGAACTTAGTGCCCTTGAGAGCAGCAACAACGTCGAGGTAGAGGGGCTCGCCAAGAGAGCCGGGCTCCTTTGTTCTGTCGAGAACGGAGATCCTCTTTACGCTGTCCGGGATAGCTTCAACGAGCTTTTCAGCAACGAAAGGTCTGTAGAGGCGAACCTTAACGAGACCGTACTTGCCGCCCTGAGCGTTGAGGTAGTCGATGGTCTCTTCGATAGTCTCGTTTACAGAGCCCATAGCGATGATGATGTGCTCAGCGTCGGGAGCTCCGTAGTAGTTGAAGAGCTTGTAATCCGTACCGATGAGGTCGTTTACCTTGTTCATGTAGTCCTCAACGATAGCGGGGAGAGCGTCATAGTACTTGTTGCAGGCCTCACGAGCCTGGAAGAAGATGTCAGGGTTCTGAGCAGATCCGCGCAGAACAGGTCTCTCAGGGTGGAGAGCGCCGTCTCTGAATGCCTGTGCAGCGTCCTTATCGAGGAGCTCATAGAGAGTCTCGTCGTCCCATGTCTCGATCTTCTGTATCTCGTGGGAGGTACGGAAGCCGTCGAAGAAGTGGAGGAAAGGAACTCTGCCCTTGATAGTTGAAAGATGAGCTACGGCACCGAGGTCCATTACTTCCTGAGCACTGCCCGAGCAAAGCATAGCATAGCCGGTCTGGCGACAGGCATAAATATCGGAGTGGTCGCCGAAGATATTAAGAGCGTGCGAAGAAACGCAGCGTGCGGAAACATGGATAACGTTGGGGAGAAGCTCGCCTGCGATCTTGTACATATTGGGGATCATCAGGAGAAGTCCCTGAGAAGCTGTATAAGTAGTGGTAAGCGCACCTGCGGAAAGCGAGCCGTGAACAGTACCGGCAGCACCGGCTTCAGACTGCATTTCAGCAACTGTAACAGGCTGACCGAAAAGGTTCTTCTTGTTCTTTGCAGACCAGCTGTCAGTGACCTCAGCCATAACTGAGGAAGGTGTGATGGGGTAGATAGCGGCTACGTCAGTAAAGGGATACGATACCCAAGCAGCAGCGTTGTTACCGTCCATGGTTTTCATTTTTCTTTTGATTGCCATAGGAAAAATACCTCCTGAAAAAAATTGTGCGGTTATAATAGAGTTAGCAAATGCTAATTTGTTAACCATGTATAACTTCAAAATTTATTATATCACAGTTTCCTGATTTTGTAAACACCTTTTTTGAAATTATGTTACAAAAATAACAGCTTAATTTTTAGCAATTTGCCTATATTTGGTGCTTGCGGCATAAAAAATCCCCCGCATTGCGTGTGCGGGGGAGTATAAGTGAATATATTTACCATTTTTGTCGTGAGCTTATACCAATTCTCGTTCAACCTATTGATGGGATCAATAGGTTGATAGCTGCCGCAGGCGGAGTCGAGAATGGCATGAGAAATTAGTATTAATGCTGTTGCTGCTGAGCGGCTATTGCTTCGTATTCTTCCTGACCAATGTATTCGCAGGACTTTACCTTCCAGCCGAGGTCGCTTGAAGCTCTTACTATGGTGTAAGCCTCGTAATAGTAATCGTCATCTGTGGGGACTATTCCCTTTGCACGCCAGTCGTCGTCCTCAAACGACTGCGTTACCTTTGTGACCTTGAACGAATCCGCTGTGATGTCATACACATATACAGGCTTGTTTGATTTCGCCCAATAGTGCAGAGCAATTCCTCCGGAGTTGGTTAAATTCTTATAAAGCTTTCCGTTATATTCGTAAAGGCGAGATCCCATATTGTAAAAATTTTCATCCGGGGGAGGAGAGCTTATAAGGGAATCTATCATACCTTTGTTGTCATCATATGCCAGAGTATAAAGTGCAAGCTCTTTTACATCTTCAATTGAATCAAACGTTCCCGAGGCGGTGTGTCCGACCATATTCGGTATAGTCTCAATAATTCTTGCATAGGTAAGCTCTATTTGAGGCGGAGTAAAGCTTTCATCTGTCAGCGTGTGAGTAAATGTATCATTGATATCGACCTTGAGGTCAAGACTGAATTCAGAGCATATCTTCATCAAAAGCTCATAGTCAGCAGTCAGCTCACCGGCGATATTCATGTAATACTCATCCTCATCCACGATACTGCCTGCAACGGGCTGTGTGCCGGCTTCAGCGGCAGATTCAACAGCTTCTGAAGCAGTCTGCTCCTGTGTGGCGACAGCGGCAGTTGATGTTTCCGTACTGAACTGTGAAACGGTAGCTTGTGCGGTATCCGTTTCGGTCGATACCTCGGTCATAATGTTCTCACTCGGCTGAATAATGTCGCCGGAATTGTGCTTCATATTTTTGTTGAGCAGGTAAGCTCCTCCGGCAGCCGCAGCGGCTATGAGAATGAACGAGGCTGCGGCGCAAACCGGCTTTAACCATGTGCGGCGGCGGTAATGCTCCACTCCGGTCACCACTACTTCAAAGCCTTCCGTGGTTTCAGACATGTTTTCTTTTTTATTTGCATTATACTTTCTTTCGCTCATTTCAAGCAGCTTATCAATATGCTGCCCGGAAAGTTCGGGACATTTATCTGACAGCCTGTTCATTTCGCTTTCCTCTGCATTTTCAAGCGCATCAAAAATATTCTCTCTTTTCATGATATCTCCTCCTTTACCGTGTTATACCTTCCTGGGCGAGCATTGCTTTAAGCTTTGACATTGCCCTCGTACACCGTGACCTTACCGACGAGGCGGTCATTGAGACGGCCTTTGCTATCTGTGCCGAGGTAAGACCATAATAGAATTTTTGGATTATGATAGTTGAATCGGGCTCGCCGAGCTCTTCTATTTTGTTTAGAAGTATCTGCCGCAGCTCGGAATCTGTGAAGCTTTCCTCAATGTCTATATCGGAGGCAAGTTCAGCTATATTTTCCTCATCTATATATACTGTTCTGCTGTTTTTGGCGGAAAGACTGCGCCAACGGTCTATAGCTGTGTTTCGTGCAACAGTTCCTATAAGTGCCTTGAGGTCATCTTTTGCCTCACTGATGTTTTCTGCTTTCAGAAAAATATCCGCAAAGATATCGCTGACACATTCGTCGATATCTTCATTGCTGCCGCAGCTTCTGAGCTTATTGAAGACGATAGCATATACATATCGCCCGTATTTTTCTATCAGTGCCCTGTGAGTGATCTGCGGTGAAACTTCCGCAGAGATGCTTTGTTCGTTTGATCTCATATACATTTCCCCTTTATTTTAAGGCAAGAGTCTGTTTATGCCTGCATCTGCACATTTGCGGTAAATTTTGTTTATTGCTGTGATAAAAAGCTTTGACAGTCAACAGGCTCTGATATTTTTCCCCTTCATAAATAACAATCGAAGTTAAAGCAGAAAGTGCTGCATCAAATGATATATTTTTTTGTTTTAACATTTGCTTCCTGAATATTGATCGCTGTGACGAGCAGAAGCAATTCCGCAAGATAGAGTGCCGGTTTAAGCATAATACTAAGCTACCCTATAGCTACTATTATACCACAAGGGATATTGTTTGTCATAGTGTTCTTTATTTTAGCAGTTCATTGCAGCTTTAAATAAAAGATAAATTCACAAAAAGACATTGAAAATTCCGGTGTCATATGTTATCATAAAAATAATAATGGTATGAAGCCGGCAGCAATATCAGATACAGATCCTATCAGCGTACCGGCGAAGGAACAAGTTCTTAGTTGCAGATCACGGTGTGTTCACACGTGTAAAATAAATATAACAAGGAGGTTACTTATGAGCAATTATTTCGGAAAGGAAGTCTTTAAGCTGGGCTTCGGGCTTATGCGTCTGCCAAAACTGCCTGACGGAAAGATCGACGCAGCGCAGACGAGCATCATGGTGGACAAATTTCTCGAAGCGGGCGGCACTTACTTCGACACTGCTTATGTTTATGACAACGGTGAATCGGAAGCGGCAATCAAAAAAGCGCTTATCGACCGCTATCCCCGCGAAAAGTTCACACTTTGCACAAAGCTCAATGCGTGGATGCAGTGCCATGATGAGGAGAGCGCAAAGCAGCAGTTCTACACCAGCTTGGAGCGCACGGGCGCAGGCTATTTCGACTATTACCTGCTTCATGCCTTGCAGCGCGGAAATTACACAAAGTATGATGAATATCATATCTGGGATTTCGTCAAAGAGCAGAAATCAAAGGGACTTATCAGATACTTCGGCTTCTCGTTCCACGCCGACCCCGCTCTGCTTGAGGAATTGCTTACAGCGCACCCGGAAGTGGATTTTATCCAGCTTCAGATCAATTATGCAGACTGGGATAATCCCGGTGTGGCTTCAAGGGAATGCTATGAGATCGCCCGTAAGCACGGAAAATCCATAACGGTCATGGAGCCTGTCAAGGGCGGTGCGCTGGCAAATCCGCCGCAGGGAGTTCAGGATATCTTCAAGGCAGCCGATCCGAATGCGTCAAACGCTTCGTGGGCGATACGCTATGTGGCTTCTATGGACGGCATTATTACGGTTCTTTCGGGAATGTCGAATATCGCACAAATGGAAGATAATCTCTCCTATATGCGTGATTTCAAGCCGCTGACCGAAGCCGAGCATGAGGTCATTAAGGCAGCGCAGGAGGAGCTTAAAAAGGACAATTCCATAAAGTGCACAGCCTGTCACTACTGCACCGAGGGCTGTCCGATGGGGATTGCGATCCCCGAGATATTCGCCGTGAGCAATTCTGAACATATCAAGGCGAGCTGGGACGGCGGTAAGCAAGCCTACGCAATTGCTACGCAGGGAAAGGGCAAGGCTTCTGAGTGCATCGAATGCGGTCAGTGTGAGAATGCCTGTCCTCAGCATTTGGAGATAATCAGTCTGCTTAAAGACTGCCGTAAAATGGAGGTATAAAAATGTTTGAAAATGCTTTGACAATGAAAAACGTGTCTTATGGTACGAAGATCACATACAAAATGCTTGTATCCGCAGCTCTGGTGGCACTTGCTGTGATCCTGCCGCAGCTCGTACACCTTGCACTCGGTGCCCCCGGTGGAGTGAAGTGGCTTCCGATGTATCTGCCCGTACTGATCGGAGGCTGTCTGCTCGGTGAGAAGTGGGGACTTGCAGTTGGCGCACTCTCGCCGCTTGTGAGCTTTCTCATCACTTCTGCTATGGGCAACCCAATGCCTATGGCGGCAAGACTTCCGTTCATGATGGCAGAGCTTGCGGTATTTGCCGTCGTTGCGGGACTGTTCACTAACAAGATCGCAAAGAACGGTCTGTGGGCTTTTCCTGCTGTCATTCTCGCACAGGTAACAGGCAGGGCTGTATTTCTCGGACTGATCGCCCTGACACAGAGCTTTACACAGTTCACTGTTCCGATGATCTGGTCACAGATACAGACAGGCTTTATCGGACTGCTTACACAGGCACTTATCGTTCCTGTTATCATCATCGGACTGAGAAAGCTCATGGTGAAGGACGATGACTGATATCGAAAACGCAAAAGCAAATCTTGAAGGACATTCTATCTGTCTCTGCCGTGACGGTGAGATCATCACCAATGACGGCAGAGGAATTTCTCCGATGATGCGGTTTCTCGCTGACGGGAAAGACCTGACAGGTTATTCTGTTGCTGACCTTATCGTCGGCAAGGCAGCGGCTATGCTGTTTGTCAAGGCGGGTATCGTCTGTGTTCACGCAAAAACAATGTCGGCAGCTGCAAGAGAGTTCCTTGAACAGCACGGTATTACGTATTCATTCGATACCTTGACAGAGAAAATAATCAACCGTCAGGGTGCGGATATATGCCCTATGGAAAAAGCTGTGGCAGAAATCAGCAATGCGGACGAGGGATATGCAGCACTCAAGAAAAAACTAAAACAATTACATTCAAAATAATAGTATAAACAAAATATATAATTCAAAAAATAAGAAAAAGAATATTCTTTGATTTATCTGAAAGCAGGGCATATTATGAATGTGTGCCCTGCCGAATATGAACTCCGGAGGAACGATCATGTTTGATCTGAAAAAAATTGCAGCTTTGCTTCTTTCCTGCACGCTTCAGCTATCTGCATTTTGCTCATGCAGTGCGAGCCGGGAGGGTGTCAAGCTTTCAGACAGCTCGGGTGCAAAAAAATATGCAGAGGAAAATTTCGGAGAAGCTGAGCTTGTGAGTACTGATAAAAGCTCCGATGCAGAAATAGTTTACATTTTTAAAGACAAGGAATACGGATTTGAATATAATGTGCGCTCATTTGCATCAGGCAACAGCTTTGACGGCGAGAATTTCGGATATTCCGAAAAGAAATCATCTGATTTTTCGGAGCAGTTCCAGAAATATATTGATTCTCAGATATGCGATGAGCTTGAGGATTATGAAAAGCAGTATCATTTTGAGTTTGAGTGGTATGGCGGTACGTCCGCAGATGTTGCAGGAACTCTTATATTTGAAGAGGAATATATTTCAAATGCTGAACAGTCAGCAAGAGCGGCTGCTGAGAGCATAATCAGCGTTGATGACCGCGGATATTTTAAGACTGTCGAAATAAAAAGCAGCAGGGGACTCTATGGAAATTTTGACCTGAAAAACATGACATACAACCGGTTCTGAAAAGAAAACCAAAAATGCGAGGCATATGCTCAGAGCCTGCCTCGCATTTTTATATTATCGTTTTGATGCTGCCGCAGCTGACACCGCTGCCGGCAGTATAAAGTACGGAAAAAAGAGAAAGGCTGCACAACCGCTTGGCTGCGCAGCCTTTTTTATACTGCCCTCGCAAAGCCGCTATGCGGCATTGCGAATGCTTCGCAGATTGCAACACACATTTTATTGTGTGTTGCAATAGAGGGCAGTATATAAAAGTTTCTTTATCAGCAAAGACTTTCCTTTAATTATCATTAAAACTCGATCTCGTCAGTAATGCTGAGCGTTTCGATGTCTGCTGCATAGAATTTGCTGCCCGACATCACATAGACGTAATCGCCGATATACAGCGCTCTGTCAGGATCGTTATCCGCGTACCATGCATTGCTGCCGTCCGCTTGCTCGACTGTTATCTCTCCGCGCTGGACGAATTCGCCGTCCTCGTATGAGAAGAACAGATACGAGTATTTCCCGCTCCATGTATAATCAGAACTGTAGATGTCTTCAGATATCGGGAAACCGATAAGATTCTTCTCGGGTGCTATCATAAGAGCCTTTCTGTTCCATTGCGCAGATGAATAAACATAAAACTCGGATTCGCCGTCGTTGAGACCTCTGAGTATATACTCGCCGAGCTCTTCCAGCTCGGAAGGGTCGGAGTTATCGAACATAACGAGCTTTACGCCGCTGTAAAGACCTGCCTCCCAGTCGGACTCTATCACGCCGAAGCCGAGGAGCAGTCCGTCGTTCCACTGCTGCATATATGTGCTGTATCCCGGGAGCGTGAGCTCGTCGAGGATGGCGGGGGCAGTTGGGTCGGAGAGGTCTATCGCGAAGAGCGGGTCTGTCTGCTCGTAGGTGACTACATAAGCCATATCGTCGTTGAAGCTTACGGACTTTACCTCCTCATTCTCGCCGAAGCCCTCTATGCTGCCGACCATATTGAGGTCGAGGTCGAAAACGTAAACTCGGTTATCACGGCTCACGAAGCTTTTTACATAGTAGCCGTTCTCATCGCTGTCACTGACCCAGCCGAAAACGTCCCACCAGTAGTCGTCATCGTCATTGCTGTAGGAATAATATTTCTCCTCGTAGGTGTCCTTAGTAACTGCAACACGGAAATAGCCGCCGTATTCGCTCATTGAGAACTGATCGTGGATACGCCCCTCTACCTCGCAGCTTGCTGCCGGGACTATCTCTCCTGCGCCTATAGCTATGCGTGTTATTTCCGAATCCTCCCAGCCGTATGCGGTGTACATATTGTCGGCAGAGCAGTAGATCGTTCCCGAATAGCCTGCAAGAGCCTTGGTCTGAACGGGAGCAGCAACGCCCGTCTCGTTGAGATCGAGGCTGCCTATGACTGTGTACGACAGCCACTCTGAGTCTTCAAATTCTTCCTCAGGAAGCAATATATCTTCCGGAGCAATATAGACGATATCCTCGCCGACTCCGCAGGTGGGGATATAGCGTGAAATTTCTTCTTGCCCGTCTATTTCCGAGTAAGCAGCGGTGCTATAGCTGCTGATAAGGTACATATATCCGTCGGGAGCTATCCTCACGTCACTGAAATAGCCCTCCTGATAGTAGGTTTCGATGTACTGAGGCTGCTCACCCGTAGTGAAGAATGAAACGAAGGTCTTGGTATTGTCATCGATATTGTATGAGTATTCCTCGTCATCATAATATGAATATCTCCACGAATTGATCGTTCCTATTACGGCAAGCATATCATTGTACAGATACATCTCGCTTACATACACGTTATAGCTGTAGTCATCATCGAACGGTGTGTGTATATATTCGTTAACCTCAATAGAGCCGCTGCTCGTGAATGTGCCGTTGTCTGCACCCGCAACGCGTATGAGGGCGTGGCTGGAGTCTTCGTAGTATTCGTATTGATTTGTGAGGTAGTAGATATATTCTCCGTCGGTCTTGACGATATCAGCCTCGCGGACTCCCTCTTCCTGATCGTAGGTCTCATAGTAGCTGCCTTCGTCAGCGCCGCCCAGACCTTCAGCCGCTCCTGCTTCTGAATCCGCAGCAGTACTGGAGCTGTAAGAGCCGCCCGCGTTATCCTCCATGGCAGATTCTTCGACTGCACCGTCTGTCATTATACCGTAGTCGTTGTAATTGCGGTTCTGCACTGCTCGCTCGGAAGCCTCACCGAAGAGAGTATATATCTGCTCATAGCTCTCCGCCCCGCTCATGAATGCACCGACAGACTGAGCTGTCTCTTCCGTGATGTCGGAGGACGCATTGGTAGGTGTTTCGGGTTCGCCGCTTTCCGGCTCCCCATCTGTTAATTCTTCCTCGATATAAAGCCTTGATTCTTCATTTACTTTATGTTTATTTAAGAAATTTCCCTGTCCTGCAACATATACCGCCGTTCCGCTTATAACGGCGCAGGCGGCCGCACCTGCGGCGATCCTCGTGCCTATCTTTATCTTGTTTCTCTTTTTTGCGGGAGCTTTTTCATCAAGCATTGCTTTCATGCTCTCGGGAGAAAGCTCCTCGGGAACGGGTTCACTTTCAAGAGCCTTTTTTATCTTTTCATCGTTGCTGTATTCGTTCATTTCTATTCTCCTTTCGGTCAGTCTGTCCAGCCGAGCTCGCGAAGAGAGTCGAGTTCTTTCGCGGGGATATCAGAGATATCTCCCTTTTCGGTGCGAAAGCAGATGTATGCCTTTGTCATCGCGGGGTATGTTTCCAATATCTCGTCGCAGCGCACTATCAGCTTGTCGCCGTCGCTGTATTTATCAAAGTTTACCTCGCTGCCCGTGAGCTGTATCGTGCCGCTTTTTTCGGATATGATCATAGTGATCCCGTTTTTCGCACGCAGGAATCGTCCGCTGACGGTCTGTGTGCCGTGGCTGTAGAAGTATATCAGTCCGCCTGCGCACAAAAGCACTATCGTCGCAAGGATCGCTATCCCAACTTTCAAAGCCTTACCCATTCACAACGCCCTCCTCTGCGGAAAGCGACATTCTCAGCTTCTGTTTTATTCTTGTCAGACGTGAGCGCACCGTGCTTGGCTTCATGCCGCACATTTTTGCTATTTCGTCGCTTGTGTACCCTCCGAGCACCGACATCGAGAGCATGAGCCTCGATTCGCTGCCTATCCTGCCAAGAGCCTCGTTCAGCTCTGCACTGTCGTAGCTGAACTCGGTCACATCGGGGAGCTCCTCATCGTAGGCTTCCTCTGTGCGGAAGTAGTCGCGCTGCTTCCGCTTTATTTTTGCTGCGAGTATGGTCATTATCCAGCTGCGGAAGCTTTCCGCGCTCTTTAACTTTTTTATCGAGCAGAATGCGTCAAGCACCGTGTCGCTCACGACGTCGCAGGCGTCGTGCGAGCTGCGCAGGCTGTACAGAGCAATGTGGTACATATCCTTGTATACAAGTGAGTATAATCTTGCGAACGCCTCGCTGTCACCCTGAGCTGCCAGCTTAGCGTCGGCGGAGATATCTGTCATAGCATATCCCTCCTTTTGAATCGATTCATAAATTAAGTGTCGGATATTGATGAAATTGCTGCATGGAAAATAAAAATTTGGCTGTATGCACAATCCATGGCGTTATTTTTTGTGCATACAGCCTATAAAATATCAATTATGCATTTGCCTTTCCCAAGAAAGCGGCTCCGATAATGCCTGCATCGTTGCCGAGCTTAGCGATGACGATATCGCAGTTCTTCTCGGAATTGCGCGTGTAGACTTCTTCCTTGACAAGAGCCTTTACGGGGAGGAGCAGCGGGTCGCCCTCATTGCACACACCTCCGCCAATGCATAGCACGTCCGGCTGGAAGATATTTATCGTGTTAGTGATACCTGCTGCAAGGTATTTTATGTACTTGTTTACGACAGCCTGAGCATATTTGTCGCCTGCTCTCATGCAGTCGAACGAGGTGCGGGCAGTGACCTTTCCGCGCTCCTGTGCCATTTTGTTCATAATGCTGTCAGGATTTTCCGCCATAGACTCCTTTGTCATTCTGATAAGGCCCGTAGCCGAGGAATAAGCCTCAAAGCAGCCCTTTCTTCCGCAAGAGCACTGCGCTCCGTCAACTTCAATAACCGTATGTCCTATCTCAGCGCCTGCGAAATTAGAGCCTGCATATATCTTTCCGTTTATGATTATTCCGCCGCCAACACCTGTTCCGAGGGTTATGCATACCGCATTCTTAGCACCCTTTGCCGCACCTGCAACATACTCGCCGTATGCCGCCGCATTAGCGTCGTTCTCGATGAAAACGGGAGTATCGTCCCTGCCGATGAATTCCTTGATGTAATCAACCATAGGAGTATCCTTGAATCCGAGGTTATTGGAATACTCGATTATACCCGTAGAGCTGTTGGCGATACCGGGAGTTCCTATACCTATCCACTCGATATCGTCGAGTGCGAGCTTTGCATTTTCAACAGCCTGTATTGCCATTTTAGCCATATCCTCAGCTATCTCTTTTTCCGGACGCGGACAGTTGGTCTTTGTGCTTGCCTTTGCGATGATGTTGTAATCTCCGTCAACAACGCCTGCAACGATGTTTGTGCCTCCGAGGTCTATACCTACATAATATTTCATTTGAATTTCCTCCTTAAACTGTTGTTATGATAATACTGCAATTGCCATTTATATAACACGCATCAGCTCCTGCCGGAACAAACACGCTTGAGCCTTTTTTTATGGGAAACAACCTCTTTTCGCCGCAGAAAAGCTCACCTTCGCCGTCAATGACAAGGATATGCTGAAAGCTGCTGTTTATGCTGTCAAGGTGGAGCTGTCCGCCGTTAATATCGAACTTTCTCACTGTGAAATATTCACATTCCGCGAGCTTCTGCACCGAAAGCTCCCCTCCGATACGTGATATCTTAGCGGGAGACTGCTCGGGTGCAGGGGTCAGTGAGGTGACCTCTATCGCCTTTTCAATGTGAAGCTGTCTCGGCTTGCCGTCCGCACCGACTCTGCCGTAATCGTAAACGCGGTAGGTTGTATTGGAGTTCTGCTGTATCTCTGCGATTAGAATACCCTTGCCGATAGCGTGCAGAGTTCCTGACTTTATGAAGAATACATCTCCCTTTTTCACGGGCACTTTGTTCACGTATTTAAGCAGAGCATTTTCCTCTACAGCCCTGCGGAACTGCTCCTTGGATATCTCTTCCTTGAAGCCGTAGATAAGCTCCGCACCCTCCTCGCAGTCCACGATATACCACATCTCGGTCTTTCCGTACTCACCCTCGACGCGCAGAGCGTATTCGTTGTCGGGGTGCACCTGAACGGAGAGATTGTCCCTCGCGTCGATGAGCTTTATCAGCACGGGGAAATACTCGAACCGTGCGGCGTTCTCGCCTATGACCTCGGGGTGCAGCTTTATTAGCTCTGTCAGAGTCATGCCGCCGAACTCTCCGCCCGAGATAACGGACTCGCCGTCGTGGTGACAGGAAAGCTCCCAGCTCTCAGCAAGACGCTCGAGGTCAGACTCCTTTCCGAATTCGTCTCTCAGGCGCGTTCCACCCCAGATATAGTCCTTTATAAGTGGTTTTAATAAAAATGGTATCATTAACTTCCTCCGATATCAGTTATTATATGTTAGTCATTGGTCGATCGCGGATCACAAATTCCGAATTCCGAATCAAACTGTTCCTCGCTGCCGCAGTAAACGTTCAGGTCGATATACTGCTCGTCGCCCTCATAGCCGTCAAGCCTGCCGTGGTCGCAGTACTGCCAGAACTTCCAGTCAACAAGGTCCGGCTCAAAATTGACGCTTCTTATCCACAGCGGATAGTCGCCGAAATCATCTTTGACATAACGGAAGTAGACAGGGATAGTCGTATAGATTATAGGCTTCACTCCGTAGTATTCCTCAAGAGCTTCCAGCAGCGGAAGGAGTATCTCCTCAGTTTCGTCCTTTGAGGGCTTATTCAGTCTTTTATTGCCATAATACTCGATATCCACCACAGGCGGCATATCTATCGCGTCCCTGTCCACGACGGATATGAAGTTCTCCGCCTGCGTTTCGCCTGAGCTGTCAAAGCTGAAAAAGTGATATGCGGATATTCTTATATCTGTTTCAGCGGCATTTTCGAGATTATACCGTGCCGACTCGTCCACATGACCGCTGCCTTCGGTTGCCTTTATGAATGCGAAGGAAACGCCCTGATGCTCAAATTCCTGCCAGTCTATTACTCCCTGCCAATTGGATACGTCCACTCCGAAAACAGGATATTTCGACTTATTCACAGCAGCCTCGGCAAAATAGCACGCAGCTCCCATAGCCGCGAGCACGAGTATGAATCCTGCCAGCGCGCAAATTATATTTCTCTTCAGTATATGCATTTACTTTGCTGTGTCTCCCATAACGATACCTCGTCCGTTAGTGGCGAAGTAAACTCTGCCGAACACCTCGCTGTCGCCTGTTATCGAATAGGTGAGGTTGCCGAAAAGGTGGTTATTATCGTTTATTCTCACCCATGTCTTTCCCTTGTCGGTCGAGCGGTAGATACCGTCGCCGTGGGGAGTATCATTTCCGCTGACGTTATCGTTGCCCATGACATATATCGTCATGTAATCGCCCTCCTTTTCGGGAGCACCGAAGCCGAGAGCCTTTGCGTTTATGGTCTTGAGCACGGTAAAGTTCTTTCCGCCGTCTTCTGTATACATTATGGACGAGCCCGTAGCCGCCCAGACATGGCCCTCTTTGTCGCCTACAGCAGTGAGCGTACTGTTATCGATAAGAACTGCTCCGGTAGACTCAAAATGATAGCCTCCGTCTGTTGAGATATAGAAAACTCCCTCGCATATCGCATAGAAGGTCTTTGGGTTGACTCTGTCGGCGATCACCTTTGCACCGTACGAGATACCCTCACAGTAATACCAGTTCTCGCCGTAATCTGGCGTAATATATGGCTTGCCGCTGAGAGAAGCCGGTTTCCAGATTATGGTCTTGCCATCAGCAGACATAGCAACGCTTCCACCGTAGGATTTTTCCGGAAGTCGCGAGATAACGTTCCACGTTGCTCCGCCGTCAGTTGTATAGTTCAGCGAAGCCTTCGTAGAATCGCTTGTGTAAACAGCATAATTTCCGTCGAGCCACGCACAGTCAACGGACTGGGCATCGCCGTTCTTGAAAAAGTGAGCGTCATCGGGACACTTCTCAACGTCAAGGTGCGAGAAGCCCGTGAGGTCGCCCATTATCGAATACATCTGAGGCGAATCGCCGTCATATGGCGGTGCAACCATAGTGTAAACGGCGGTCTCTTCAATGCCGTAGGCGTCGAAGCTTATAGTAACGGGATTGCCGCTTCCGAGGTCGGTTAGGTTTTCGGTAGAGTACAGAGTAGCTCCTGTTCCGTAGCTTAACTTGTCGGAATTGAACGGGTCAAGAGCAACAGCGGCAGTCCACCAACCGATAGAGGCTTCATCTCTGCCCCATGTGAGCCAATCGGCATCGGATACGTCCATTGTATAGTTCTTCTCACTGTTGGTGTAAAGAGCGTTCCAGCTTTCTCCGCCGTCAGTCGAGCGATATATGTTATGTCCTCTGTTATCCCAGAAGCCGAGCGAGGTCACAACAATAGTATCCTGATCCTGCGCATCGAGGGTTATACCGCCGAATCCACCATATCTGTTATCATCGAGTTTGGGCGTGATATCGGTGAACTCTTGTGTTGCAAGGTCAAGAACATACACTCCGCCGTTTTTGGGGTCAACATTCGGGCCTGCGGTATCGGAGCATGCCATGTACATTTTACCGTCCGCAGATATCTCCGCCTGAAGCGGATAAAATCCCGCAAGGTTAGCAGGGAGAGTCTCCCATGTTGCTCCGTTGTCTGATGACTTGTAGATACATTCGCCGTTAGTCATGGCAGCTCCGGCATAGACGTCGTTGTTTGCGGGGTCAAAATGCACCCACATTATGCCTATGCTGTTACCCTCCTGACTGTAATCGCCCTTTACCGGGAACGATCCTACCTGTGCCCATGTCTTGCCGTAATCTTCGGACTTCCACAGTCCGTTATTTCTTGAACCGAAGTATACATTGCTGTTATTGACCGGATCTACGCATAGCCTTTCGCCGACACCTCTGCCGGAATTATTTCCTCCGCAGCCGAATGTAAGATCAAAGCGCGACCATGTCTCGCCGTAATCATCAGAAGCGAGGAGAGCACCGTTATCGCCCATATATGTGCCGCAGGCAGCATATACCCTGTTTGGTTCCACCGGGTCGGTGGCGATGCTTTCTATGCCGATGAGATTCCATTCTTCGCCGCCGAAGCAGTCAGTGATCGGCACCCACTTGTCCTTTTCGGTATCGAAGCGGTAAGCTCCGCCTATATCCGTGCGGACATAGGCAAGCCCCTCCTGTGTAGGATTGTAGACTATACCGGTGATGTAGCCTCCGCCGCCTATAGCAACATTGCTCCACTCGTACTTTATCTGAGCGGAGTCCTTTTTATCCTTACTGCACCCCGAAAGCATGCCTGCCGTCATGGCGGCAGCTGCCAAGAGTGCTGTTATTGTTTTGATCCTCATTGTTTTCCTCCTGAAAAAGAGCTTGTACATATACATTATACTATATTATTACAAATAAAGCAACAGGCGCGCAATAAAATTTTTGTTATGATGCGGGAATGCTGACGACGCTGAAGCACGGTAATTTTTCCGATGATGCATACATATTATTTCAAAAAAGGAGCTGATAGCATGAACATTGACGACTTCAACGAGAATACCGAATACGAGGACACTACCGAAGCGCTCCTTGAAAAGTACGATACACGCCGCGCTTCAAAGCCTGAGGACGTTATCGCTATGCAGGCAGTACTCTGTATTCTGCTTGCACTGCTGCTCATCGGAGCAAACTTCTTCTATCCGGATACGGCAGAGGCGCTTTACAGCAAGCTATGCTCGCTGACTTCCGACACGGCAGACATTATCCCTAACCCCATAGACTTGATAATTTTGTATTGTGATAAGCTTTAGCGTCGGTGAAACGCGATTGCGTATTTATTTTTCATTCCTGCTGTTCAATGCGGTGGTATTCACGTTCAGCAGTCAGGAATTGCTTTTTCAGTTCTATACTGCCTGTGTACTTCATGAAGCAGGGCATATCCTTTCCGCTGCCGTGATAGGAACGCATATAAAAAGTATCTCGTTCAGCGGCAGCGGCATACGTATGCTCACTGACAAGCGTTTGTGTTCCGCAGGAAAAAGTGCGTTTGTAATACTATCCGGACCCGCAGTCAATATTATTCTCTTTGCTGCGCTGAGAGAGCTTGGCTGCGGAGGCAGCTTCCCTATGCTGAATCTGGCAGCAGGACTTTACAACCTGCTCCCATACCGTCAGCTCGACGGCGGTGCGCTCATCGACAATTATATTATGGGAAGCGTTCACGAAAGAATTGTCCGTGCTGTGCTTGTTTTCGTTAAAGCGGCAATATCTGTAGTTTTGGCATATCTCACATTCATCAAAGGCACAGAAATTCTTCCTTTGTTTGGAGCCTCGCTCCTGCTGTTCATCTCAGATATTTTAATGTACTGACCTCCGCTCGGGAGGTCTTTTTGTATTCGCGATTTAATGATTAACGATAAATTTTTATCGTTAATTTTATACAAGAAACATATGAAAAACAACGCTTGCTTATATTCAAACATACAATTTTTATCGTTTATCATTAAATTTTAGTTGACAAACGCTAATCCGTGTGCTATACTGAGTACATCAGCTGAGGAACAAAAAATAAACACTTTCAAAAAAGGAGTAATATTTATGGAAAACAAAAATATCAAAAGCATCCACACAATAGGAAAAGTAAGTAAAATACTTTTAATCATCCTTCAGGTCGTTCTTATCATCGGATTCGTTGGCACGATTATTGGCGGAATAGCAGTACTCGCTCTGCCGAGCGACTTCATCAGCATAAAGGGCGGCGGAAATGCTGATGTCACCTTAAAAACAAGCCGTATCGCTTCAAAGATGATAGAGATCGATGATCTCGAGGACGCAAACTTTCACTTTAACAGCTTCGGATATAAAATAAACCTTGATACAACAGAGGAGAAGATATCCGATAACGAGACCGTTTATCATATCGCTGCTGACGCTGACGGAATAAGCGGTTTTGAAATAAAGATGACAGCGGCTGTTTCCTGTTTTGGCGCAGCTCTTCTCCTCGCACTGTTCTGTGTTGCTGCAATATTTGCAAAAAGGCTCGCAAAGTCTCTTGAGGTCTGCCGTTCACCCTTTGAGGAAAACGTCATCAAAGCAATGAAGGCATTCGGATTTTCTCTTATTCCATGGGCAGCAGTAAAATTCCTTGTGGGTAATATAGACGGTGCTATCATGGCACTTCTTGTACTGATGGTTCTCGTGCTTATAAACATCTTCAAGTACGGTGCGCAGCTCCAGCAGGAATCCGACGAAACACTGTGAGGTGAGTGAAATGTCTATAATTCTAAGACTTGACCGCGTAATGGCGGACAGAAAAATGAGCCTCAACGAGTTAAGTGAGGCAGTAGGTGTGAGCAACGTCAACCTCTCAAAGCTGAAAACAGGCAAGGTCAGCGCGATACGCTTTTCTACTCTCAACGCTATCTGTAAGGCGCTCAATTGCCAGCCGGGGGATATCCTCGAATTTATTGATGACGGACAGTAATGCATAATTTAAGGGCAGACAAAGGGGAGCTCCCTTTGGCGGAATCGCGGCATAAAATTACCGAGCCCATAATTTCAGGCTCGGTAACCCACTTTTTCCGTTAAGGGAAGCTGACTAATGTCCGCCCTTAAATATTATCCCTTTAATTCAACACGTCTTATTTTACCGCTGATAGTCTTGGGGAGCTCGTCGCGGAACTCTACTATTCTCGGATACTTGTAAGGCGCAGTGTGCTTCTTTACGTAATCCTGTATCTCCTTTTTCAGCTCGTCTGTGCCGACTGTTCCCTTTGTGAGAACGATAGAAGCCTTTACTACCTGACCTCTTACCGGGTCGGGAGCAGCGCTTACTCCGCACTCAAGAACGTAAGGAAGCTCCATGATAACGCTTTCTATCTCGAATGGTCCTATGCGGTAGCCCGAGGACTTGATAACGTCATCAACACGTCCGACGTACCAGTAATAGCCGTCCTCGTCCTTCCATGCGGTATCGCCTGTGTGGTAGAATCCGTCGTGCCATACGTCGGTGGTTTTTTCTTCGTCGTTATAGTAGCCGAGGAAAAGACCTGCCGGTATATTTTTATCCGTGCGGATAACGATCTCGCCGGTCTCGCCGGTCTTTACGGGCTTTCCGTCTGGGTCAACGATGTCAATGTCATAAAGTGCGCTCGGTTTGCCCATTGAACCGGGACGAGCTGTCATACCTACGAAGTTTCCTATAGCGAGAGTTGTCTCTGTCTGACCGAAGCCCTCCATGAGCTTGACTCCCGTTGCCTTGAGGAACTGGTTGTAGACCTCGGGATTGAGAGCCTCGCCTGCAACTGTAGCATACTTTATCGAGCTGAGATCGTACTTGCTGAGATCCTCCTTGATAAAGAAGCGGTACATCGTGGGCGGAGCACAGAAGGTCGTGATGTTATACTTTTTGAACATGGGGAGTATCTTGTGTGCGTCAAAGCGGTCGAAGTCATAAACGAAAACGCAGGTCTCACTGAGCCACTGTCCATAGAGCTTGCCCCAGAGTGCCTTGCCCCAGCCGGTATCGGAGATAGTGAAGTGTATGCCGTTCGGGTCAACGTTGTGCCAGTAGCGTGCAGTAATGAAGTGACCGAGGGCGTACTTATGGCTGTGCATAGCTATCTTAGGATAGCCTGTAGTTCCGGATGTGAAGAACATGAGGTTCGGCTCACTTCCGCACGAAAGGAGCTCGGGGTCTGTCGGACGCTCAAAAACATCGCTGAATGCTGACATTTCCTCATCGAAGGAAGCCCAGCCCTCGCGCTCGCCGTGGGCGATCATTCTTATTATATCCATGCCGCATTCTTCAATTGCAAGATCGACCTGATGAGCAACGTCGCCGTCACCGGTACAGACAATAGCCTTTACGTCGGCTGCCTTGAATCGGTATGTAAAGTCGTGCTGAACGAGCTGATTGGTCGCAGGGATAACGATAGCACCTATCTTGTGCAGCGCAATAATAGAGAACCAGAACTGATAGTGTCTCTTGAGGACGAGCATTACCTTATCGCCCTTTTTTATGCCCTTGGACTTGAAGTAATTCGCCGTCATGTTGGAGTATTTCTTTATATCGGCGAAGGTAAAGCGCTTTTCCTGCATATCGTCGGAAACATAGATGAGCGCGGTCTTGTCGGGACATTTAGCGGCGAGTCCGTCAACAATGTCGAAGCCGAAGTTGAAGGTATCGTCGTTTTTGAAGCTGATACCTGTCAGAGCGCCGTCCGCATCGGTCTGCACCTCGACAAATTTATCGGCAACAGGAGCTTCCACCTTTGCGAGGTCAAAGTTTGTGACGCCCGGGAGAATTACGGGGTCGAGATTCTGGATAGCGTGCTGAGGCTGATTAAGTCCGCAGACTATGGCGTAGAATTTACATTCCTTGCCGCCTACAGCCCATTCGTCGTGGGGCTCGCTGCTGTCGTAGTAGATAGAATCGCCTTCGTTGAGTATCTCGATATTATCGCCTACCTGGACCTTGAGTTGTCCGCTGATGACGATGTCCATTTCCTGTCCCTCATGAGAATGGGGATGTGGGACGCGGAACTCCTCATCAACATAGGGAATAGTTACAAGGAACGGCTCGGCAAGCTTGTTTCTGAACTTAGGTGCAAGGCGGAGGTAGCTGAGTCCCTTGCGGCGCGCAATAGGAAGTCCTTCGCCCTTTCTTGTGATATCAAAGCTGTAGATGTGCGGGCTCTCGCCCTCCATTAGGTCAGTTATTTCGATGCCGCACACATTCGCGAATTTATAGATAAAAGTGAAGCTGAAATCCTTAGCTCCGCCCTCATACGCGAGGTATTCATAGGTTGAAACTTCGGTCTTTTCAGCCATTTCCTCGGGAGTGAGGCCTACCGACTCACGCACGGCTCTAATTCGCTCGGCGACCTCTCTTATCTTAAACTCGGGATTCAATAAATTACTCATAGTAAGCCTACTCCTTTCTGTAGATTACAGGCTGTTTAAAATTATAATTTTGTACATTATGTACATATCAGCCTGTGCTTACGCAATCTTAATTATATCATTGCAATATGCTTTTGTCAATGCAAAAAGTTATTTTTGACAAATTCACCAAAATAAGCTCTTTTAGACAGAAAAAAAAGGGCTGTCCAACATCGTGACAGTCCTTTTTCTTTTTGAACACACCTTTATGTGATATTAGTTTTAACTGCATATCCCGGCAATCACATCTTCCGTTACCGGCAGCGTATCCAGCTGACCGAGAATATACTTTCTCAGGGCTAATGAATCGTTTTCATCTATGATTCCGTCGCTTAGCATATCAGCACTTTCAAGCTGAAGAGAATTTAACTCTGTATTACCTGAAAGGTATTTATTTATTACAACGAGATCAAAGCTGTTTACAATCCCGTCGCCGTTGATATCGCCCGATGATTCCGGAACGATCTTGTTGCGCTCCGGAATAGTCTGATTCTCAAGCACAATATCAGTGGTAACGAACAGCTGCTCCCAGTACCAGCCATATTCGCTGTTGCGCTCGTAACATACTCCCACTCCTATGTGGGTATAGTTCGGGTTCATAATAGCAGCCCAGTGTCCCTCGGAATTCCGCCATTGATCAAATGTAGCCTCAGCAGTGCCTGAGCCGGCAGCGATATTCTCGGCAGCCCTCGTATACGGAACGAGTCCCTCGTCCAGTGCTGTAATAAAGAGCTCTCCGTCAGGGCGGGTATGACTGAAACTAACGATGCACTCTCTTGCACGAACATTGGAAACATCACAGAGGTATGGAACCATGTACAGTGGCTCAAGACCTGCTTCTGTCCTCGCCTCATTGACGAGAAGGACCATTTCCTCTGCCATTGCATTGAGGTCATAGCTTTCCTCTGAATAGGATATCGTGGGGCAGCGGTTTATACACAGACCCGTGATAAGAAAAGCCAGCATGACAGCCGTTATCCTTTCGGCAGTTCTTTTAACAGCACTCATGAACCACACCTCCGTCCTAAAAATTACCTATATTAATATTATCACATATTTAGGTTTTTTTAAAGAGGCTTTCAAAGCTTTTGTTGATTATGCCGATAAAATTCTACTATTCGTACAAAAATATTTATACCGAAAGTTAAGTCTCTCCGGAATTATCCGGAGAGACTTATCATTCAATAGTAATTCAGCTTTCCTGTGACGCTTCTCTTGCAGCAGCTATTTCCGCATTTCCTTTCTTGATAACATCAACTATCTGAGGATAATACTTGTCAAGCGCTTCAAGAGCTATACCTATGTACTCCTCGACCTGCTTGATGAGCTCGCCGCTGGCGATTACAGCATTGCAGGTCACGATCACATATCCCTCATCATCAAGGAACATCTTACAATTATATGTCTGCGGATCGCTGTTAAAGCGGTTCATAAGCTTATATATATCTATTATGCGTTCCTTAAAGCGGGCAATGCGGCTGACTGCAAGGTTGAAATTATTTTCCGATTCGTAATAGCTTATAAAGAATATCACGTCCGCTCGGCTTTCAGGAAGCGTCAGGCGGAATCTGAGAACATTTTCGTCGTCTTGTCTGGTCTGGAATGGTATACGGCGTCTGTCGAGCATATCGCCTATCTGAGATATTACTTTATTCATTATTGTTCCTCCTGTTCAGCGGAGAAAGATCCGCATTCATATATGGGAATTATAACATATTATAGTGAAAAAAGCAACCGTCGCGGAGAGATATTTCCGATTTTTTTATCATTGACGCGAAGACGGCGGTGAGAGCTCCTAACAGGAGCGATGACCCTCTGTCAGCTGCACTGACATCTCCCTACACAGTAGGGAGTCACCCCGCATAGTATAACATATAATGTTTCAAAAAGCAATGGATCACGGGCGGTTCTTTCTTTAGTTTCCCTATAATTGATATTTGTATCTCTTTCTGAAAAACTGCATATAATAATACGGAACATATTTCGGCGTGCCGTATGCCGTAAAGCGGCGGAGTACTTATTATGTGCGGAATTGCAGGAGCGATAAGCTTCATAGAAGATATGCGCGCGGATATGAAGATATACGAAAATATGCAGCGCGCTCTCATCAGACGCGGTCCCGACCAGCGAGGTATAGTCATCTCGCGTGAGGCAGCGCTGATACACACCCGGCTTGCCGTTATTGATATTGAAGGCGGACGGCAGCCCATGACCTTCGGAGAATATACCATAGTATATAACGGCGAGCTGTATAATACAGACGAGCTGCGCAAAGAGCTCGGGGCTGATTTTGACTTTGATACCCATTCCGATACAGAGGTCGTTCTGAAGTCATTTATAAAATGGGGAGAGGAGTGTGTTGACAGATTCAACGGGATATTCGCGTTTGTCATATACGATGCCTCCCGCAGAAAAGCCTTCCTTGCACGAGACCGCATCGGCGTAAAGCCGCTTTTTTACTTCAAGTCTTCAAATAAGCTGATATTTGCGTCAGAGCTTCCGGCTCTTTTAGAGCATCCGGACGTTCCCCATGAAATAGACGAAAACGGCGCAGCAGAGCTGCTGCTTATGGCTCCCGGAAGGACTCCGGGCTGCGGCGTTATAAAAGGCATTGAGGAGGTACGCCCTGGCTGGTGCGGCTTCTATTCCGAGGACGGACTTGAGCTCCGCGAGTACTGGCGGCTGTGTGCGTATGAGCTGCACGAGACCTTTGAACAGACCGCAGAGCATGTCCGTGAGCTCGTGCTTGATTCGATACGGCGTCAGCTTGTTTCCGATGTTCCTGTCTGCACATTTCTCTCGGGCGGACTCGATTCGAGCCTGATATCTGCCGTTGCAGCAGATGAAATGAAAAAACAGGGCAGGCTGCTCGATACTTTTTCAATTGATTACAGGGATAATGAAAAATACTTCCAAAAGAGTCATTTCCAGCCCAACAGCGATCCGGAATATATTCAATGCATGGTCGATCATCTCGGTACAAACCATCATTGGACGGTTGTAGATACTCCCGAGCTTGTGACAGCGCTCGATGAGGCAGTAGACGCGAGAGGTCTCCCCGGAATGGCTGATGTTGACGCCTCACTGCTGGTATTCTGCCGCGAGATAAAGAAATACGGAACAGTAGCACTTTCGGGCGAGTGTGCAGACGAGATATTCGGCGGCTACCCATGGTACAGAGATAAGGATATCCGTATGACTGACGGCTTCCCGTGGGCTCAGAGCACTGCTTACCGCAAGCGTTTTCTCTGCGAGGAATACGCGCAAAAAATAAACGCCGACGAATACGTCTACAGCGCCTACAGAAATACTGCTGATTACGCCGACAAGCTGACCACTGATGATGAGACCGAGTACCGTATGCGTGAAATGACCCAGCTCAATTTCCATTGGTTTATGCAGACCCTCCTCGACCGCAAGGACAGAATGAGTATGTACAGCGGACTGGAGGTTCGCGTTCCGTTCTGCGATTACCGTATAGCGGAGTACCTATATAATGTAAAGTGGGAATATAAAGACTATATGGGGCGGGAAAAAGGGCTTCTGCGTGAGGCGATGAAGGAATGGCTGCCTGAGAAGGTCCTATGGCGCAAGAAGAGCCCATATCCCAAGACACACAATCCGAACTTCCTTTCAGCGGTGACAGAAAAGCTCCGCACTATCCTCGATGAGGACGGCGGAGCTCTGACTCAGCTTGTGAAGCGCGAGGAGCTCGAAAAGCTTCTGTGTCACGAGGATCATGTACAGTGGTACGGTCAGCTGATGAATCTGCCACAGACTATTGCTTTTTTCATACAGCTTGATCACTGGCTCAAGAAATATGATATAAGGCTTGAGTGAAAAAGGCAGCCCTTATACTTCGCCATTAATATCATGATCATTTTTCGAGTGTGCCGTGAGAGAGTGATTTCAGGTAGGCATTGATAAAGCCGTCGATGTCGCCGTCCATTACCGCCTGAATGTTGCCGTTTTCAAAGCCTGTACGGTGATCCTTTGCGAGAGTGTAAGGCATGAAAACGTATGAACGTATCTGCGACCCCCACGCTATCTGGTTCTGCACGCCCTTGATGTCCTCGATCTTTTCGAGGTGCTCGCGCTCCTTTATCTCTATGAGCTTGGAGCGCAGCATTTTCATGGCGTAGTCCTTGTTCTGGTACTGGCTTCGCTGAGTCTGGCAGGATACAACGATGCCTGTAGGCTTGTGGATAAGTCTTACCGCAGAGCTGGTCTTGTTTACCTTCTGACCGCCCGCACCGCTTGAACGGTAAACCTCCATTTCGATATCCTCAGGGCGGATATCCACCTCGATCGAGTCGTCTATTTCGGGCATTACCTCGAGTGCTGCGAAGGAGGTGTGACGCCTGCCCGATGCATCGAACGGGGATATGCGCACAAGTCTGTGTACACCGGATTCCGATTTCATATAGCCGTAGGCATTGTCGCCCTCTATGAGTATAGAGGCAGACTTCATTCCTGCGTCGTCACCGTCGAGATAGTCGAGCAGCTCGACCTTATAATCATGTCGCTCCGCCCAGCGGTTGTACATACGGTAGAGCATCTCTGCCCAGTCCTGAGCCTCTGTGCCGCCTGCGCCCGCATGGAAGGTGAGGATCGCGTTAGAGTTATCATATTCGCCTGTGAGGAGCGTTGCGAGCTTTTCCTCCTCAAGCTTTTTCTTGAAGGAATCAGCCTCCGCCTTTATCTCCTCGACGGAGCTGTCGTCGTCCTCTTCGATAGAGAGCTCGATGAGGGTTATAACGTCCTCGAGGCTTTCGTTGAGCTTATTGAACTTGTCTATTTTCTTTTCAAGGGACTTTGTCTCCTTCAGTACTGCCTGAGAATTTTCGAGGTCGTCCCAGAAGCCGTCCTTAGCGGTCTCCTCGCCGAGTTCTGCTATTCTTTCCTTAGCAGCCTTGATGTTGAGCACATCGGCGAGCTCGGTCATTTCCTTTCTGTAGCCTGTCATTTCAACTCTGAGGTCGTCGAGTATTATCATAATATCTGTCCTTTCCGTTTAGAAGTTAGAGATCAAAAATTAAAGATTAGATCTTACATGATATTTCCTTTCTTTAGTTGAAGGGGCATCCGAAGAACGCCGAAGGCGGAGTTCTTTACATTAAAATCAATTTCCGCAGTATACTATCGCCGCTGCGGTGACGTTGTCCTCTCCGCCCTTTGCAAGCGCCTTGTCCCTGAGAAGCTCCAGCCGCATGGGGAGGCTCTTAGGCAGCTCCATT
Source organism: uncultured Ruminococcus sp. (assembly GCA_937910385.1). GTDB lineage: Bacteria > Bacillota > Clostridia > Oscillospirales > Ruminococcaceae > Ruminococcus. Next base: position 69,655 of record CALEPT010000123.1, read on the forward strand.
ATCTCCTCGATATCGAGCGGAGAAACGTAGTCCGACAGACCGTCTGTACAAAGTATGAGCACATCGCCGTATTCCATTTTACCTATGGGGAGTATATCTATTTTAGGCTCTGCATTTATATTTCCGAATGCAGGAAAGATGATGTTTCTGTGAACGTGGGTCCTGCGCTGTTCAAGGGTTATCGTGCCCTCTTCATAAAGAAGCTGAACGAACGACTGATCCTTGGTGAGCTGTTTTATCCTCCCGCCCCTGAACCTGTAAAGCCTTGAATCGCCGACGTTGAACGATAGGATATTTCCGCTCTCATCTATCGCAACACCGCAAAGAGTGGTCTGCATATTGCGTATTTCCGGCTGTGACGAGCTGTATTCGGCAATAGCTCTGTGTATTGAGGTGAGCTCAGCACGGAGATCTGAGGAGGAATTGTAGCTGAGCATGCTGATATTTTCAAGGCACATTTTTGAAGCAAGCTCGCCCGACAGTTCTCCGGAAACTCCGTCCGAGACTGCGGCTATGAACGGAGCGCGGAGCTTCTGCTCACCGGCCCCCTCCGTGAAAATATCCGCGCCGATAAGAAGCGCGTCCTCATTATGCGGCATAACGCCTTTGTCGGTGATTCCGCAGCAATAAAACATAAGCTAAAACCTCTGAGTAATGTCGTAGAATTTCATGCCGTTGCGGCAGGTGATGTCAAGAAGCTCCTGAACGGGAATGCCTTTTATTTCGGCAGCCTTTTCCGCAGTGAAAGCTATCATGGAGCTGTCGCTTCTCTTGCCCCGGAAGGGCACGGGAGCCATATACGGGCAGTCTGTTTCGAGCAGGAGCCTGTCGAGGGGAACTGCCTCAAGCGCGCGAAGCGCTTTTTTTGCGTTTTTGAATGTGAGAACCCCGGTAAAGCCGATATACATACCGAGCTTTATTACCTCTTTTGCGGTCTCGGCGGAGCCGCTGAAGCAATGGAGAACGCCCTGCGGCTTATACTCCTTAAGGATATTGAGAGTATCCTCAGTCGCGTCCCGGCTGTGTATGATGACGGGCAGACCGAGCTCTTGCGCAAGCTCGAGCTGCTCACGGAAGAGGCGTATCTGCTTTTCTCTGTCATAGCCGTCATAGTGATAATCGAGTCCTATCTCGCCTATAGCTCTTACTTTTTCGGAGCTTTCTGCGAGTTCCCTAAGACGCAGAAGATACCCGTCCGGGGCAGTGTCCGCATATTCGGGGTGGACTCCCACTGCGGCGAAGATGTAGTCGTATGCCTGTGCTGTTTTTACATTTTCTGCTGAGTCATCAAGTGACGAGCCTGCAAGCATTACAAAGCGGACTCCTTTCTGCGGGAGCTGACGCAGGAGTTCGTCTCTGTCGGTATCGAATGCGCTGTCGTTATAATGCGCGTGAGTGTCAAAGATATTTTTCATAGCATTAATCTGAGAAATACTGGTCGCGCAGGCTGCTGATGAAGTTATCGCTTGCGATGAAATCGCTGTCAGCGGCAGTTCCGTCGAGGGAAAGGGTGATCGCAATAGAGCTTCCGTTTTCAAACATATTCTTTACGGCAGTCTTGCGGTTTTTGTAATCAACCGAAGTGATATTTGAATCGACCATATTTATTATGATGTTGAAATTCGTATCAAAGCTGTCGGCAATACGTTTTCCGTCCGCCTGATTTATCATGGCTGAAAGCACAGAAGCGGCAGTAAAGGCTCTTTCGGATTCGCCGCCCTTGAACATAGAATATGTAACGAACGTCTCTATCTGTTCGCTCTTCATGTACTGCTGACTTCCGTCGTTTTTGAAGCCGGCGATGTCGGCGTTCACGGCATAGGTAACTCCGCCGAAGATATCGCATATCTTTTTAAAGGACTCAGGATCGAACTTCATATATCTGTCGATAGTGATGCCGAATACGGATTCGGTGAACGAGACGGCTGAGGCAGCTCCGCCGCGGTCGTATGAGCCCTGAAGACTTTGCTGTTCACCGTCAACTATCGCGATCGTATTGGTTGGGATGCCAATGAAAACGAGTTCCTTTTTAACAGGAAGAGAACGCATGAGAATGAAGGTCTCGGAGCATTTCTGCTCAGGCTCGTCAAGGATAAAGAGGATAGTGTGATTATCCTCATATGTTATCTGTTGGCTTATCCTGGGGGTAGGCTCAGGCGGAGCGTCCTCCTTGCCGAAGCCGAAATAGCGGTATACGCCATAAGCCATACCTCCTATGATGATAAGTCCCACAAATATAGTTATAAGGAACGGAACAGCGATACGACCGCTTTTCTTTTCTGTCATTTTGAATTCTCCTTTTTTCATATTTTTATACTATGCGCTGTCTCAAAATGTCTTCGGACATTTTGAGAGCTGCCGTCGATGGCGGCAGGCGGCAAAATTGCCGAAAGCGCTCGGTTTATGCTGCCTCTGCAAATCCGCAAAGCGGATTTGCGGCTGCGCAGCAGCCTGCAAAATGCACTTTGTACATTTTGCAGCAGAGGCAAGTATATCAGAAGCAGCGATGAATAACTATTCGTATAAAGTTGCTGAGGAAAATATTCGCACAGGAATGAATGAAAATATTTTTCCCAAAAGCTGAGTTTAAAATTAATGTCGGAAAATCGTTTATCAACAGGGTTTTCCACGCTTTCAACATTAAAAACTGATCGTGAATGTTTAAACACAGGATTCAACAATCTGTTGAAAAACAGTTTTAAAGTCAAAATCACTTGCAAAATCCGTCAAGTGTGATATAATTATATATGAGCGCAGGATTTTCAGAAATTCGGGGCAGGACCGGGAAAATCGCTGATCTCGGCTATTTTACGCCCTATCTTCCTGATATCCGGACCAGTCTGTGACATTATTCGGTAGATATCCTCAAGACCAAAGCTGCAAATGCTTTTTCCGCTTCTTTCAGCGTAGGACAGGGTCTGATATGTTCCGGATATCGACTGTCCGCTGTTGAAAAAAGCTATAACGGCGGAAGAATTGTCAACCATGAAGTAATTCCTGTCTTTATAAAGAGAGGAAGATGTGTTTGCCGAACCTTTGCCGTAGATGATATTAGGCTGGCTGTTTGTAACGATAAGATGATCGGAATTTGACTCGACCTCGCGCAAAAGCTCCTTATATTTTGCAGAAAAGCGTTCGGAATGGCGCAGATACGGAAGCGCGCCGATCAGCGACAGCTTTTTTCCGCTTTTCTTTTTCATTATCACATATTCTGCAGCCCATAGATCCGTGCCGGTCGCAAGACCGCTGATAAAGCAGCTGTAGCCTTTTTCTGCTGCGAGGTCAATGTATCTGTAGAGCATGAGCTTTACCGCTGAAACAGTGATCGTCCGGTAAAGGGGATTTCCTTCATATGGCTCTATATTCTTTTCGCGGTGTCCCGTAAAGCATAGCGTTCTGCTGCGGTCGTGATCGTCGGGCAGCGAAGTGTACACGGGCATTCCCGAGTTGAGCGAGAAAAGCATATCACACCTCCGAAGATGAATGTCGTTGACCATACATTATTAATTATACCATACACGGCTTTTTATTTCAAGGGGAATTTGAGCCTGTAATAAAATTTTAATATAAAGAGAGAAAATATAATGTAAAATCAATCTCTGAACGGAAAGGATATGACCGACAATGAAACCGTATTTGAAAAGAGCGTGGGCGGAGGTGTCTCTGGCTCAGCTTGAGAAAAACGTTGATGTGATAAGGTCGCTGAACTCGGAAAGCACAGAGATAATGGCGGTCGTAAAGGCGGACGCCTACGGACACGGCGACGAGCATATAGTGCGTTGCCTTGCCGAGAGATGCAGCGTGAGATATTTTGCCGTGTCGAATCTCGACGAGGCTATAGCGGTGAGGGGATTTGCTCCGAAGGCAGATATACTGATACTCGGCTATACTCCGCCCGAGTATGCCCACGAAATAGCTATGTATAATATAATTCAGGGAGTTGTTTCTGCGGATTACGCCCTTGCGCTGACAAAAAACACTCCCGAGCCGATACGCTGCCACATCAAAATAGATACCGGCATGGGCAGGATAGGGCTGCGGCATGATACTCCGCAGGAGTGTGCCGATGAGATCGCCGCAATGATGAAGATAGAAAAGCTCTCGGTCGAGGGCATATATACGCATTTTGCAGTTGCCGACAGCGATGATCCCGACAACATCGCTTACACTGACCGCCAGCAGCGGTTTATTACGGATACATACGACGCTCTTGCCGACATGGGGATAAAACTGCCGCACCTGCACTTCATGAACAGCGCGGCTACCTGCTACAGAAACAGTCCCCGCAGCACACTTTCCCGTGCAGGTATAATCCTTTACGGACTGCACCCCGACATATCGCTCGATATTCCCGAGGGGCTTGCTCCGGTAATGGAGGTAAAGGCGGTCATCTCGCAGGTCAAGACCGTTAAAAAGGGTGCCTGCATAAGCTACGGACGCACGTTCACGGCAGACAGGGAAATGCGCATAGCAACGGTAACTGTTGGCTATGCGGACGGCTATTCGCGGCTGCTCTCAGGCAGGGGAGAGATACTCGTTCACGGTAAGCGCTGCAAAATAGTCGGAAGGGTATGCATGGATCAGCTCATGATAGATGTATCGGAAGTTCCCGAGGCTGAATCGGGCGATATAGTGGTACTGATCGGACGCGACGGCGACGACATCATCACTGCCGATGAGCTTGCCTCTGTATACGGAACTATAGGATATGAGGTCGTTTGCGGCATTTCAAAGCGTGTTCCGCGGATATATATTGATTGAGGTGAGTGAAATGAAAAAAATTTTACTTGCTGCCGCTTTAGCCGTATTACTCACCGGCTGCGGCACTTACGGAGACGATCCTTCATCGGCTGATACGTCCGTCAACACCAATACCGCTCCGGAGACGAATGTATCTGAAACTGAAGCTACTGAGGCGGAGGCAACTGACGCTCCGGACGGCGCTTCGGGACTGGTGATGCGCATAGGCGATCAGCCTGACGGCAAGATAGTCCTCACCGGCGAGGATATCGAAAGTGCTGAGCCTTTTGCCGTTATGGAAGAAAATGATATGCTGTACACCGTGGTACTCACCTTTAATGATGAGGGCAGAGAAAAGCTCGCGAAGATAACAAGCGAACTGGCTGGCACTGAAACTCCCCTTGCAATATGGGTGGACGGTGAGCTTATCTCCGCTCCCTGCGTCAGTACACCGATAGATGACGGAAAAGCCGTTATAACAGGCGATTTCACTGTAGAAACGTCTATGGAGCTTTCAAGGAGGATAGTCCCGCTTTCAATAGATGATATGAAGAAGGATGAGGAATAATGAAAAAAGCAATGACGATATCTTATGAGGTGGGAGACAATCTCTATCTCAACATAACTAATAAATGTCCTTGTGCGTGTACGTTCTGCATACGCAACAATGATGACGGAGCATACGGCTCCGATCCGCTGTGGCTGGAGCATGAGCCGTCGCCCGACGAGATCTTTGCCGATCTCGACAAGCGTGACCTTGCGAAATACAGGAATATAGTGTTCTGCGGCTACGGTGAGCCGACAGAGCGGCTTGACGTGATTCTTTTGGTGGCGAGCGAGCTAAGGGCACGTTCCATGTGTCCTCTGCTGAGGATAAATACCAATGGCCTCGGCGATCTCATCAACGGGCGGAGCATTGCGGCAGAGCTGTGCAGCGCGCTCGATATTATTTCCGTCAGCCTTAATGCAGGTACAAAGGAAGAGTACATGAGGGTAACACGCCCGAAATTCCCCGATGCCTACGAGGCTATGCAGAAATTTACCTCGGACTGTGTAAAGCAGGGCACGGCACAGGTGATGATGACAGTAGTGGACGTTATCCCGCCCGATCAGATAGAGGCTTCAAGAGAGATATGTGAGCGCCTCGGCGCGAAGCTGCGCATACGCGAGCTGGTTGAATAGAGCTCTTTGGGCGGATATTTGCCCGCTGTCCTAACGGAAAAATCACATTGCCGAGCCTGAGATCATAGGCTCGGTATTTCTTTTTGCACTCTGCCAAAGGGAACTCACTTTGGCGGAGTGCTGCCTCTATACCTGAATCCTAAAATCTCAAAAACCGCAATCATATCAATATTTGCGATGTTGTTAATAAATCGTTGACATAATTGAAATAATGTGTTAAAATATAACTATGAATGCCGTGCAGTGCAGAGTACGGCAAACGACCTTACAACATAATAATGGAGGAATCAACAATGAAAGGAATAACTGCAAAGAAGCTTGCAGCAGGTATCATGAGTGCAGTCATGATAGGCTCGGCTTCATCGACCGTCTATGCGGCGAGTCCGTCAGGACTTACAGTTTCATCGCTGAAAACCGCTGATGACGACATCATCTATTCGACCGATTTTGAGGACGGAGATGTTTCACAGTTCTCCAAGAGAGGTGATACGGATACGACCGAGCTCTCTGTCTCGGAGGAATATGCTGTGAGCGGAACTAAGTCTCTCTGCGCAAGCGGACGTACCAAAAACTGGAACGGACCTTCGTTCCGTATCGACGATAAGGTCGATCCCGGAGTATCCGTGCTCGTCAGCATGAGCGTTTGTGGACAGTGGTATACCAACTGCGGTATAAGCCTGCAATATACGGATTCGTCGGGTCAGCAGCATTATGAAAACTTCATCAATCCCGATACGGGTCAGACAACATGGCAGGGAAATGGCTGGCAGACGGCTGTTGACCTGAAATTTAGCTATGCTGAAGATGTTACAGAAGTATATGTATACGTTGAGGGCGGAGGAACAGATAATATCTATATCGACGATTTCACTGTCAAGCTCGCACCCGTATATCATCCTCAGAGCGATATTCCTTCCCTCAAGGACGTTTATGCGGATTATTTCAAGATAGGTACTGCGGTAACGGCAAAGGAGCTCGCTCCCGCCTCCACAAAGGAACTCATTCTCAAGCATTTCAACAGCATTACAGCAGGCAACGAGCTCAAGCCCGATTCGGTTCTCGACAAAAACGCCTGCCTCGCTATGGCAGAAGCAGGTGATGACACCGATCCGCAGGTAACTCTTTCAGCAGCACGTTCCATACTCAATTTTGCAAGAGATAACAATATCCCCGTAAGAGGTCACGTGCTTATATGGCACCAGCAGACCCCTACATGGTTCTTCAAGGAGAATTATGATGCAGACGGAGAATGGGTATCAGAAGAAAAAATGCTCGTGCGTATGGAAAACTATATCAAGAACGTTTTCGCAGCAGTCGAGGAAGAGTATCCCGATGTTGACTTCTATGCGTGGGACGTTGTGAATGAGTGTATCCTCGACGACGGATCTGCTCGTCAGCCCGGTTCTCAGGAGGAGGGCTCCGCAAAGTCTCCGTGGGTACAGATATTCGGCGACAACAGCTTCATCAAGCCCGCTTTTGAATTTGCCAAGAAGTATGCTCCCGAGGGATGCAAGCTCTATTACAACGACTTCAACGAGTATATGCCCCAGAAGTACCCCGCTATAGTTTCACTGGTAGAGGAGATAAATTCCGATGGTCACTATATCGACGGCATCGGTATGCAGTCACACCTTGGAACTGACGTTTTCCCGACTGCAAGCGTATACGAAAAGGCTCTCAAGGCGTTCTGTGAAACAGGTCTTGACGTTCAGGTAACTGAGCTTGACCATATGATAAGCGGTACTGATAAATTTGAAGAGCAGGCTCAGTATTACAGCGATATTATGGACGTTCTCGTTAAATATTCTGACAGCATTTCTGCGGTCGTATTCTGGGGAACTACAGACGATCAGAGCTGGAGAGCTTCCAAGTATCCGCTCCTGTTCAATGAGGACTATACTGCAAAGCCTTGCTATTATTCGATAATCGATGATATCAATTACGATATCGTAACTACTACAACGACAACAACTGCCACAACCACAACAACTACGGTAACGACTACAGGAGAAGTTTCTGATATTGATTATGGTAACGCAAACTGCGATGACACTGTTAATGTAGCTGATGCAGTTCTTATCCTTCAGGTGCTTGCTAACCCTGACAAATTCGGTGTAAATGGCTCCGACGAGAATCATATCACATCTGACGGCTATGAGAATGCAGACTGCAATCTCAGCCGCGACGGAGTTACATCTATGGACGCTCTTTATGTTCAGCAGAGCGTGCTCAACATAATAACACTTCCTGTTGAATGATAAGCAAAAGGCCTGCTCCATAGGGGCAGGTCTTTTTTGCTGTAATGATAAAATAAACTTCAAATTTCATTCTGCGTACCTTGATTTTTTATAAATAGTATGTTATAATAAAATATCAGAAAAACTCTTTAAAAGGAGGAGGCTTATGACTAAAAAAGGAAAGATCATTCTTGCGGTTTCACTTTCTGCAACATTTATCGCTGCGGGAGCCGCAGCTGCTACGGTCATTATCTGCAAGAAAATGTACGAGAAGAACTACTTCTCGGTAAACGATTGAAGCGACCTCGGCAATGACGCCGCCGTCCATTAATTACTACGCTAATTTTTAAAAAAGAAGGTTGAATAATATGGAAATCAAGTTCACAAAAGCAGAAACTCTCAAGGCTAAGCCTCAGCCCGGCGATAAGCTCGGCTTCGGACACATCTTTACGGATTATATGCTCCTCATGCCATACGACGAGGGTCAGGGCTGGCACGACCCCGAGATACTTCCTTACGGAAATATCGAGCTTTCTCCTGCTGCAATGTGTCTCCACTATGGTCAGACCGTTTTCGAGGGACTCAAGGCTTACAGAACAGCTGACGGCAAGGTGCAGCTTTTCCGTCCGCAGGAAAACTTCAAGAGAATGAATAAGTCCAACGAGAGACTTGTTATCCCCGAGCTTCCTGAGGAGCTTGGTATGCAGTGCCTGATGGAGCTCCTTAAGATCGAGAAGGACTGGGTGCCCTCAAAGGACGGAGAATCACTCTACATAAGACCTTTTATATTTGCAGTTGACCCGTTCCTTGGCGTTAAGCCCGGCGCGCAGTATTACTTTATGATAATTCTTTCTCCTTCGGGAGCTTACTATGAGAGCGGCCTTGATCCCGTAAATATTTACGTTGAGAGCAAGTATGTCCGCGCTGTAAGAGGCGGTATGGGCTTTGCTAAGACAGGAGGAAACTACGCTGCTTCGCTTATAGGACAGGACGAGGCTCACAAGCAGAACTACTCTCAGGTGCTCTGGCTTGACGGCGTTGAGCAGAAGTACATCGAGGAAGTGGGCGCTATGAACATCTTCTTTGTCGTTGACGGAAAGGTCATCACACCTATGCTTCAGGGCTCTATCCTCCCCGGCATCACAAGAAAGTCCGCGATCGAGGTGTGCAAGTCAAAGGGACTTGAGGTAGAGGAGAGAAGGATAACCATTCAGGAGATCGCCGACGCTTACGATGCAGGCAAGCTCGATGAGGTATTTGGTACCGGTACTGCCGCAGTTATCTCTCCCGTTGGTCATCTCAAATGGGGTGACAAGGTAATGGAGATAAACGACAATAAGATAGGTAAGATCTCTCAGATGCTCTACGATACCATGACAGGCATTCAGTGGGGCAAGATAGAGGATACATTCGGCTGGATAGTTCCTGTTGAGTAAAAAATCAGCTCTGCCTTAACCGGCAGAGCTTTTTGCATTTATTATCGTTTTTTCCCCGAAGCAAGAGTGTAGCTGATATCGAGCAGCGCGAGGATATCTTCAAGGGGGACTGTTCCGTCGAGGATCACTGTTATCCAGTTTGATTTATTCATATGGTATGCAGGAAAGTAACCCTCGGAAGATCGCAGCGAGCCGCTCATCATGGGATCACATTTTATGTCGATGATATCAACGTGCTCGTCGCTCGGCAGTCCGAGCTTACTGCGCGGTATGCGGATAAAGCAGGCATACCACTTCTTGTTGTCGCCGCGCCGAAGAACGGAGTTGTCCGAGCGCTGCCACAGAAATTCGCGTTTTGAGCCGTACTTTTTTTCTGCCGCGGCGCATATTTTTTCTGCCATATTCTTTTCCGTTTTATATCCACTCCTTTATATGTGAGGAAGGGCGGCAATATGAGCCGCCCTTTTTTGCCCTTATTCTTCGGGCAATGTTATTAATTTCAGCAAATACTTTTGAATTGCAAGTGCGTCCTTGGAAGTGACGCCGTTGCCGACCTCAGAGCAGTCGGCATTTATCATACCCGGAGCAGTGATATGTTCTGTATCAGAGCCGTTCTCACCGTATCTATCGGGATTTGCCTGTGCTTGGAGTACAAGTACGGCATCAGCCATTTCAACAGTTCCGTTGCAGTTGGCGTCGCCGTAGAGAACATCACTTTGCTGAGTAGAGGTAGTGGTTACGGAAGTGGTAGTAGTGGTAGTAGTTGTTGTTGTTGTTGTTGTGGTCGTAGTCTCTGACGATTTTGCGGGCTGGATTATGAATTTCTGACCCGAGCCGCCCCAGTAGCTCCACTGGCAGATGTTTGCGCCGCTATCCAAGCTTATGCCGTATACATCAAGGCATGAGGTGCCGCCTGAAGCTGCTGTAAGTATCGTATACGAGCCGTCCTGATTGCAGTAGAAGCTGAATTTCTGCGAGACATCTCCCTTATATGCTGATAGGTAAGCGTCCTTGCCGTTATCGCCGGATCCGTCCTCTATGGTGAGATATTCGTCATCAGAGAGGCTTATCGTATAGTAGCTGTCATCGAGCTTCGTGATCTTCCAAGCCTGAATATCGCTGTTCTGCTGAACGCTGCCGCCGTTTGAGCCTGACGACGCATTCAGAAGCAGAGAGCTGTTTATATTTTTTATTGTGTACCATCCGTCGTTGACCGTCGGGCAAACGGGCTTGATGTTCCAGAGCTGACAAGCGCCGCCCCAGTATTCATACTCTGCGATATTTCCGCCGTTTTCCTCGCTCCAGCCGAATACGTCCAGACCGGAAGCATCTCCGGAGGATTTTGATACGATACCGAACGAGCCGCGATCCTGAACAAGCTTGAAGAGCTGGTTATCCGCGCCGGTATACTCTGATATTTCAACATTTCCGTCATTTATGGTGATAGCTTTATTCTCGTCCGCCATTGCGGATATGAACACGTAGCCGTCCGAAGCCATATTTATGCGCCATTCCTGGTGCTTTCCGGAAGTGTAGGTCCATTGCTGGATATTTGAACCGTCAGTCGTGTCACCGCCTGCGAGGTCAAGTGACTTTCCGTTGAAAACGCTCGTTATCGAGTAGGAAACTCCATTGAGCAGACCCGTATCATACAGATAAGCAGACTGTGTGAAATGATCGGAGTCGGCAGCCTTATAGACGAGCTGACTGTCGGTAGTTCTGTCCACCATGTCCTGAGTGATATCATATGCTGCGACCTTGCTGCCCCAGATACAGATGTTTATGCCCGTTGCGGTAAAGCACATCTTGGTGACGGGTGTATCAGCTTCGTCTGCCTGTACTATGAATGCGCCTTTGTAGGTTACTCCGCCCCATGTAAAGCTCATATAGGGTGTACCGTCGGTCATTGTCCATGTTGCGGAGATATCGCCTGTGACTGTGCCGTCGGCGTTGAGGGTTATATTTATTGGCTTTTCAACGTCCGCCGAGACCTCATTGACGAAACTCTGGTTAGGGTTGTGCCAGATGAGCTCGTAATCACCGACTATAGCCTCCTTGGTGTGCCCCTTTTCGGAAATGGTCTCGCCGCTGTACTCGTATGGGGCAGCCGTTATCCAGCCGTCCTCGTTCATAATGAGCTGATGTACGCGCACCTCATGGAAGCCGTAGTCGTCATCGAACTTATTGTGGTATATAACGAAGAGCTTGCCGTCGTCGTCAACGAATGCCGAGTTGTGACCCTGAGCGGTATTCGGCTTTGAGTTGCAGCTCCACTGATAATTGCTCATGAGACGCAGACCGGTATTGCCTGCGATGTTGTCGGTTGCCTTAGTGTATATGGCGGAGTTACCGTTTTCGTCAACGTACGGACCGGTGGGCGATTTGCTGCGGAAGATACGCATATTGTAGCCGCCCTTGTTGTTAAAGTAGCCGTATGACAGGAAGAGATAATAGTAGCCGTCCGAGCCGTCGGGCTGAGTCATATATTCGATATACGGACCCTCTCCCGAGCTCCAGTAGCCGCCTGCTATCTTCGTTCCCATGTATGCGTCGGAGGCATTGACCTGTGTTGCGTAGGTCGTATTGTAGTCCCTGAGACCCGAGCTCTCATCAAGTTCGAGCATATAGATACCGCCGAACCACGAGCCGTATATCATATGCAGTTCTCCGTTCTCGTCGTAGAAAACGCATGGGTCGATAGCGTTCGTGCCGTATTCAGCGTTCCAGCGGCCTGCTGAGGTGAGATAGCGGCTGAGGTCAGGATTGCTGCCGAGAACCTTCTCAACATCGGTGTTTTTATAGCTGTTTGCAGAGTTGGCAGGATTCGTCTCAAAGCCTGAATAAACTATAGTATCAATGTATGTATAAGGACCGTCGATATCATCGGCTGTACACATTACTATCGAGCTGTGCCAGTCATCTCCGTTTACCGAGAGATACATACAGTATTTGTTCAGGACGGGATTCCAGACGATATCAGGAGCCCAGAGATTGCCTGAAAGGTCGTAGCCGCTGCTTGTATTCGACCATGTATTAGGTACGGCAAGATCTGTGTAGATATTGCTGAAGTAGGTGGTGTTTTTGGTACCTGCATTGGAGTTTGCGGTGTAAGTCCAGTTCATGAGGTCACTGGAGCGCGCAGCTGCAAGGTGAGAGCCGATTATGTAATAGCTCCCGTCATCAAGCTTCACGATAGAGGGATCGTGTACTGCAACTCTGCTGTACGCAGCGTCGGTTTTGAGCAGGCTGCGGTCAAGAGAGGGGAGAGCGGGCAGCAGTGCGAATGAGAGTACTATTGCCGCAGCTTTTTTTAGCGTATTTTTCATAAATTACCTCCGATCGACATTTTTACGGCTTTTGCCTGCCTATTGAGCTTAGCCGTTATAAGGCAATACCATAAGAAAATGATCGGCAGTTCTGCAACAGACCATGATCTTTGAGATATTGTCTTAACAAACTGATAATTTGTTAATAATATCATAACATATGTTTATCTGTATGTCAATGAGTTTTTGTATTCTTTTTTTGAGATATTGTGCTTTAATGGCGATCATCCTGAGAAGCTTGTCTGAGATCTGAATCATATCAAAAAAGGCGGACATTTAGAGTCCGCCTTTTATGCATTATCCGATTATTTTCATGCTTCCGGGAGGGTGATCATATTCAGCATAAATTTCTGGACGGCAAGAGCGTCTTTCGTGGTAAGACCGTCTCCGGAACCGGAGCAGTCCGCATTTATGAGCCCCTTCTCAGTGATATGTTCTTCCTCCGAACCGGCAGTGCCGTATTTATCGGGGTTTGCCTGCACCTGGAGTATGAGGACTGCGTCCGCCATTTCCACAGTTTCGTTGCAGTTTGCGTCACCATAGAGGATATCTTCTGCGGTTATCTCAGCCATACTCGGCTGACCGCTGCCCCACCATTCCCATACGTCGCCTTCGCGGTACTGGTCTGCCCGCTGATCACCTGTCCATGTAAAAACGTTATCGTAGAGATGACCCTCCTCGTAGTACCATCGTGCAAGAGCGATTATCTCGTCGGGATAGTTTTTGTAGTAGCCGTCGTTTTCGCCTGTATATGTACACCAGCCCGTATTGAATCCTTTCAGAGCTCCTCGGACTACCTGATATCCTGTAAGACCTTCTTCATTGATACCGAGCTCGACGAAGTGGAGTATCTTGCGAATTCCCATATGATTTGAGATGATCGCGTCATAAAAGTTGGATTCGGTAAGGGAATACTGATACATTTCGGGGACATTATCCTCCTTCATGAAGGTTGGGTCGCAGTCGGCGAAAGCTGTTACGGCAGTCTGCAGAGTTCCGTATGCATGGGCGGAGCTTACTCCAAAGCCCTGATCGTAGGCGGTTTCGATATCTGCTCCGTCGCCGTTTCCGCCAAGTGTTGACTCTCTGGTGCCAATACCGAGGAAAAGTGCATATACCATTTCGCGGTCGGGCTGACCAAGACGGACGGTAAGCAGATCCCAGTGTTCGTCGATCTCTTTGTAGAGAGCGTATTTAACTTCCTGCACAGACATAGCGTGATTGATAGCACGTATTTCCTCTGTAGAAGCGTTTGCCGGAGTGTTTCGCTCGCCGTAGTTGAATGGATTTCCTACGCCTTCGGTCTGAATATTGCGTGATGAGTCGTGAGCTATCGAATCGTCGGCGTAGGACGGTGCAGCGCACAGCTGGAGCACCATGACAGCTGATGCGGTGATGATGCTGAATAATTTTTTGATTTTCATTTTATTCACCTCAGAAATTCGAGCCGTTCCAACCCCAGTTCTCGGTCTCGGAGTATTTGACGTAGATACGGTCGGAGGAGATCCCGAGGGTATCCCCGAGGATCCCTGTGATATGGCTTGTGAGTGTGGAAAGAGCATTGTGAGATGCATTGCCGAATATACTTACCTCCACCATAGCGGCAGGCTCTTCGCCGCCCTTGAACCAGAGTGCATGATCAGACTCAATTCCCACCATGAGCCAGTCTTCGGACTTTCCGGGAATAGCGGTTATAGCCTGACCAAGCTTGGTTTTGAGAGCAGTCTGTTGAGCTTGAGTTGCATGAGTGTTTGTTTTAACGTTGATAAATGGCATGATAGGATCCTCCTTGTGAAGTATCGGTTATGATAGTTACATGTTAGCTCAGACAGTTTGCATATCATAGCCGTAATGTGTTTCTTTTATTGATTTATGATGACTGATTAATGTTTGGTTTGTCCCTCTGCAAGGGCAAACTGAGCATATCATCAGGAAGCGTGTATGCGTAAATTTCCTATCTTTAAAAGAATTTGCGCTCCATGAACGCAGTTCAGGACAATGGCTGTCTGAATGCGGTTATTGGGTACACATTGATTATAGCATATAATGGCTCAAAAAGCAATAATTCGCGGCTAAAATTTTGAGCTCCGTTTTTCCGAGGCACGGCATGGAGGGCGGGCCTCGCGCTTATATCACATTATTGCAAAAAAAGACAGTTTACAGGAAAAATAGCCGTATCGCTTACATTGTTGATGTGAATTCCATATGTAGGAGTAAAGTTGTTCCTGTCGTCATATATTTATAATAGTATACCGGCAGTCGTTTGTTCTGAGGCAGAGGAATACTTTGAAAGGCGAAAAGCTGCTAACATAAAACCAATGGATTTTAACGTGCAAAATGCCCAAAATATAGTTAAGCAATTTGCCGTAGTTTACAATTCTATAAAAAAATCCAAAAAAAACAAGCTTTTATGTTGCAATTTAAGTTGAGGTGTGATATAATATTTGTGTAAGTTCAACAATCCTGTGCGGAGGAACATCTCTGCGCCGGATCAAACTGTCTTGAAATTTGATTTTTGTAGAATAATTGCCGTTTTCTTATAGAAAATATTACAACAGGTATAAATGTTGGTGAATATTAATAAAAAGCGGCCGGTTATTTATGTCAAAAAAGCGATTGAAAAGTAACTTTTAAAATGTTATAATTGTTATTATTAAGGCAGTGCGAAAACGTTCATGCAAAGAATTAATTACGGAGGTGGTTTCATGAAGAGTTTTT
Source organism: uncultured Ruminococcus sp. (assembly GCA_937910385.1). Taxonomy (GTDB): domain Bacteria; phylum Bacillota; class Clostridia; order Oscillospirales; family Ruminococcaceae; genus Ruminococcus. Next base: position 85,294 of record CALEPT010000123.1, read on the forward strand.
CTTACGTTGCCCAGGACGCTAAAGGCAAACAGGTCAAGGGTATGATCAATGCCGAAAACGAACAGGAATTTCTTAAAAAAGTCAAAGAAAAAGGCTTGTTCGTGAAGGATTATAAGGAAAGCGATTCAGACTATGCAAAATCTATCTACAAGTTCGACACCAAGGAGCTCTCATTCTGTTGTCGACAGCTGAGCGCCATGCTTACATCAGGCCTTACACTTGTAAAATCTATCGATATCTTGACAAAACAGCAGGAAAATGAAAAAGCAAGAGCTATATGGCAGGATATCTACGAAAACGTTCAGAAGGGTGAATCCTTCTCAACGACCCTCGAAATGCATGCCGGTTCTTTCCCGGAATTCCTGATCTCAATGGTCGGAGCAGGTGAGTCAAGCGGTTCGCTCGATATTATTATGACCAGAATGTCGGATCATTATGCAAAAGAGAATAAGCTGAAAAACACTATCAAGGGCGCTATGACGTATCCTATAATCCTTGCCGTCCTGCTTGTAGTTGTTATGCTGTTCCTGTTTATCTTCATCATGCCTACTTTCATAGGAATGTATGACGATCCTAAGGATATGCCGGCTATAACCCGAGCTCTTGCGGCATTCAGTGATTTCCTGAGATATAAATGGTATCTCGTTGTCGGAATAGCTGCTGCTCTGTATTTCGGTATAAGATACGCACTCAAGGTCCCGAGCGTAAAACTGAAGTTCGACCGTCTGAAGATAAAAGGTCCCGGTTTCGGGCCGCTTGTCTGCAAGATATATACCGGACGTTTTGCTCGTACTCTTTCTTCGCTTTATTCAAGCGGTATCCCAATGGTTGAATGCCTTGAAAGAGCTTCTTCGATACTCGGAAACGCTTACGTTGACGAAAAGTTTGAAGATGTTATCGACGAGGTAAAGCAGGGCGAGACCCTCTCGTCGGCAATCACAAGAACTGAGATATTCGAGCCTATGTTCTGCTCGGTAGTATTCGTTGGTGAAGAGTCTGGTGCACTTGACTCGATTCTTGAAAAGACCTCTGATTACTACGAGGAAGAATCCGACGCAGCCGTACAGAGACTTGTCGGAATGGTAGAGCCCCTCATGCTTGTTCTGATGGGCGTTATCATCGGACTGTTCGTAATGGGTGTTTATCCCGCACTTTACGGCTCTATGGAAAGTGTCGAAGACGAATAATAACGAGAAAGGTGGAAAGAATAAATGCTTTCATTTGATATTACCGATAGAAATATACGAGTTGTTAAGGGCGTTGAGAGCAACGGAAAGATCAAGATCAGCTCCGCTGCTACCCTTAATATTGAAGAGGATCTTATCGTAAACGGTCACGTTAAGGACGTTCCTAACGTTGCTACTCTTATCAACGGTATCCTCAAGAAAAACAGAATGCCTGATAAAGAGGCTATCGTATCGATCTCATCTAACCTGACTATCTTCAAGGAAATGATAGTGGCTAAGGCTAAGAATCAGGATCTTCAGAAAACAGTTAAGCTTCAGATGCAGGCTGAGCTCAATCTGGATGATTCCTACAGCGTTTCATATATCATAGTAGGCGATGCCGATACAGCTGAAGGCGGCGAGCCGGCGTACAAGATACTTGCTACCGCCTGCCCCTATGAGATCGTAAACAGCTACAGAGAAGTGTTCAAGCTTCTCGGCATCTCACTCAAATCAGTTATGATAGGCTGTAACTGTATAACAAAGGTTTTGCTTGCAGATACGAAGATCAAGTCGAAGATGCCGCTTCTCGCAGTTCAGATCGACAACAACTTCATTTCGCTCAACCTTTATGAGCAGGGTCAGCTCTCATTCTCACGTTTCGCTTCCATCGACCCTGCTGATTATGGCAACTCTGACGACTACGTTTTTGAAGCTGTAAACGAGAACATCTTCCGTATGCTTCAGTTCCACAGAAGCCGTAATACAGGCGAATCTATCGAGAATGTAATCTTCTACGGAGATACACATGAGTATGTAAGACTCACAGACGAGCTTGAAAAGCTCGACCTTAAAACAAGCCTTATCAATGTTCCTCCGCAGATACATGGTCATGAGAATCTCGAGTTCTCGCTCTATGCAAACGCTATCGGCGCTATGTTCAAGAGAAATAAGGACATCGAGAAGATCAACCTTCTTGAAACAGATCTCGGTACCGCTGTTAAGAACAAGATCAAGGATGACAGTGCGGGAAACATCTTTATTGCTGCCGGACTTATCGTTCCGCTCATAATAGTCGGCGCTATTTGGGGCATACAGTCAATCAGAAACAAGTCTGTTGAAAATGATATCCAGGACTGTGTTGACTTTATCGAAAGCCCCACTACCAAGAAAAAACTCGATCATGTTACTCACCTTGAAAATCTCAGAGATCAGGTGAATGCTTATCATGAAAAGATAGAGAATGCAAGCGATGCATTCCTTTCACAGCCTGAGATTCTGGGCGATCACTACGATAAGATCGAAACTATACTTGCTGATTCCTGTAAAGAGTATGAGATCGAAGAGTATAAAATACTCAATCCTTCATATTCCAATGGTACTATAACTTTCTCTGTTGAGTGTGATGCTACTGAGGCGATGGCTCAGGAGCTCCCGGCTACGCTTATTACCAATCTTGTCAAGGACAGCGATGACGAATTCACTGCTGCTCAGTATGGCGGATATACTGTTTCTTCCGGCGATGAGACTGATCCTGCGGATAACGGAACTGTACATTTTGATACTGCTGTTCAGCTTAAGAGCAAGCAGAGCGCATATCATCCCAGCGAAGAAGACGAAGAAGAATAAGGAGGATAATCAACGATGAAACTTAATTACAGAGATAAAGTCATACTTGCAATAGTTATTGCATTAATTATCCTGATCGCAGGCTTCTTTGCACTCATAAGACCAAAGTCTAACGAGATCGAAGAAAATAAAGCTACACTTGCTGCAAAGCAGTCAGAAAAGGCTGAGATCGAGGCCAGAATAGCAAAGATCGAACCTCTTACAAACGAGATCAATGATACATACGATGATACAAACAAGCTTGCAAAGCTCTTTGTTCCCATGGATGAAGTAAATAATCCGGTAGCTCTCGATGAGTATATGCAGGAACTCGCAAATGAAAACGAGGTGCGCATTAACACTGTCGATCTGGGCACAACATCGGTACAGCAGCTCGGATATTACTACTTCACTTCCGATGACGTCGGCGGTGACCTTCGTAGTTCAGCTGATTTCAGCGGTGAGCTTCAGGCACAGCATGATGCTCAGACAGCAGAATCTACAGCGCTTTCTTCCAGAACTACTGAAAGCGTTCTTGAAACTCAGTATGGCATTAATATCAAAGGCACAAAAGAAAATGTATGGAATTACATTAAGGCTATCGCTGATATCGACGAAGCAGTAATGATAAATTCCGTAGATATTTCCGACTATACCTTCGGTGCAGAGGGAGAGACAATAACTCTTACTCCTGCCGAGGGTGAAGAAGGCGAGTCTGTAACAGTAACTATAGGCGGAGGCGAAGACGGCGAGTCAAACGTACAAATGGTTATATCAATTTACTCAGTATATACAATGACAAAACCCAATACAGAAATGGCAGATTAACCACCACGACACGCTATAGTTATTAAAATTATAACTTGAAAGGCGGTTAGAAAGATGATTAAAGAGAAAACACGAAAAATAAAGACCGTTCGTGGTTCTGTTCTGTTTACCACGGTATCGGTACTGGCGCTGCTGATAATATTCCTTACCGGTGCGCTGGCACTTGCTTCATCGGCTAACAACCGTGCGCACAGGTCGTATTCATCGTCGCAGGCAAGCTATAACGCGAGAGCTGCGATAGATGCTTTTACACAGGCGATGATACAGGATCCAAACGTTGCGGCAGCGGTTCATGACATGAAAAGTGATGAAAGCCTTCAGCCTGTACTTTCAATAGGCAATAAAGATGATGCACTTGGTTCGTGGACCAGAGATACCAGCAATGGCTGGGGTACTATCGGATATTATGACGAGGACGGAGATTTTCAGGAGGGAATGATCGATGTACGCCCCACCGGAAATTCCAATGAATATGGTTGGAATGAGGCTAAAAGTGCATGGCAGAAGCTCACTGAATTCAAGATCACGGCCACAGCGCGCTATGGAAAAGAAGAAGAGACACTTGTAGCTTATGTAAAGACGGTTGTCGACCAGAAGTCAAACGATTCACTTATCAGAGGTCTTCAGACTGCTGGCGGAGCTGTATTTGGCACAACAGCATCTCATTATACAGGTGACGTAGTTTTAGGCGCTACAGAAGATGGCACTACAACATACTCAGTAAATAACGGATCAACATTTGATACTGTTTTAAACTTCATAAATGGTAACTTGACGGTCTCAGGAAGCGGCTTGAATATTAATGTTAACGACAAGAGTTGTCAGACAGTTATAAATGGGAATTTCTCAATTCAAAATAGCACTTTAGTTAATGTTAATTATGTTGTCAACAGCAATTATACACAACAGACTATTCCGTGCTTATTTATTAATGGCGGTGCGTATTTTCCAAATCAGATTAAATTAGTAGAACAATCCAAAAGTGAAAAAGCTCCTTATAATGTGTTTGTGGGAACTTTGAGAAGCCAACAGAACAATTTTGATATGAATGGTGTTGACTTGTATCTTATGGATACATATGAGCCTGCGGTTAAATACGAGGTCGAATACGGTAATGACATTATAGAAATTTCAAAAGGTGCTAATCAGGTTGGATACACAAGCTCTAAACTTGAAAAGTGGGCTTCTTCGACATTTAATAAGACCGAGCAGCAGTTTCACTCTGAAGGTGGTAGTATCTACTGTAATGGCAATCTGACATTAAAGTCGGCTGATATTAATGGTGATGTTCGTGTTAGAGGTGATGCTTTCATACAGGACGGAAAAATATCCGGTAAACTCATAGTGGGTGGCACATTATATATTTCAGGCAACCCCACAGTGACAGGCGGCGTTTATTGCAATAATGTAAAAAATTCAACAGGCGATTTGACAATTCAAGGATATACAGAAGTGTCTTGTTTTTATCACCCACGAACACAAGTTAATCTTTCAGATTACGAGACATATGAATGCGGAAAGCTTTATTACTATAAGTGGGCAGCTGAAGAGCACAGAATTCAAGATGAATCAACTTGGCAATATGTTTTGTATGATCCTTGGGGTGAGCAAATTTCAGACGCATGGCAAGATGTTTACTATGCATGGAATACGACTTATATGCCCGGGGACGATATTTCTACTCCAGAGCTGTTAGCGGCAGCTTTAGATCCGGATTCGGTGTATAAGCAATGGCAAAGACCGCAAAACCCTATAGATTATAGCTCTGATTACTATTATGTAATGCCTACCACCATAGTTGACGAGGCCGGCGAAACTATTGTAGTTGACAGCGGTATTCCTACTAATGAGCCATATTATTACTATAATCCCACAACAGGTGCATTTATAACAGAAGACTCTACTTGGGTAGAAGCATATTACACGAAACCTGTATTTGATGGTACTGATTATGTTGATTCGCTTGTACAAACTAATAAAGAGAAAATCTGGTTTGATCAATACGGAAATGAAGTAGCAGATATAGCGAGTAAATCTAATGATTATTCAGGCTCTCTTATAGTAAAGCCTTTGAGTGATTCAGGTCTTACAACTGATACTGTTTATCCTCAAACTATGACTCGCGAAGCTATATATGGTTCTGTAGACGATATGGGCAATTTCTCAGCTGCTCCTGCTGGCACCAAAATAGTAAGGACGCTTAAAGAAGTACAGGACGCACTGAATTGTGATTCAACCGGAACATTTGATGCGTCAATTTATCCTGATACGTGTACAGAGGTTATTGACAAAGAAGTAAATGTTGGCGATCCATCCGATAAATTGTCAAAGGTAGGCTCAGGTGACTATAGTAATTATTACAAAATTGATGAAAACATAAAGCTTACCGGTAGTGGAGATAATGATTTCTATATTGATTCATCAGATGGGGACATTTGGGTTGAGATATCAGACAATGTTACTTTTAATAATAACCATAGGATCATTGTGAAACAGGGCACAGGAAATGATGTTTATTTCTTCATTGATAAAAACAAGAAAATTTATTTTAACGGTGGCGGAATAATAACGGATACGTGTAAAGAGGGAGTTACTTTTGCTTACAACACTAAGTCTTCGAACATAACTATCTTTGGTGCCGATGGCTCGAAAATTGATGGAATGAACAATTACATGATAATGGCGAGCGTTAAGGCTCCTCATACTACGATCTCAACGGCAACGGCTACAGGTTCTATATCGATTTATTATAAGGATGAGTTCGGTAGTAACCCTATTACTATGAATCCTGCATTCATCGGAAATGTGCTCTGTAAGGGAGTCGAAGGATCAAACAACTTTACCCTTGCTTACACAGATGCCGGAGCCGGCAGCTCGGGCAATGTAGGCAGCCAAACGATCTATTCCGCAATAGGCGACAGATATGAGCTTTCATATTATGCTGCTTCATAAAGGAGGAATGTTCTTATGAAAAAGACTAAGAAAAAACTTAAAGGCATGACTCTTTTTGAGATCATTATCTCGATAGCAGTGCTCGGCGTGCTGAGCCTTGTACTTCTTACAATAGGCGTTTCGATCAGCAATACTAAAATGGCGACTAATAAGCTTAAAAATAAAATAGTTAATCAGTCGCCTTATGCGGCAAACCGCGTCGTGTTATATGACGGAACGGAAATCAGCAATACTGATATGCAGATACAGGTTCAGATCAGCGGAGTCAGCGGAAAATATAAGACTTTAGATGCATCAGGTAATGAAGTTGAAGTTGAATACGGCGTAGACGCTGACGGAGATAGCACGCCGGATCCTTTCGGACCAACTCTTGATGTTAAGGGTTATAATACCGGTAAGTATCAGGGAACCGATGATGAAGGCAATGACGTTTTGAAGGATTTTGAATATGACGGTCCAAGTCTTAGTCAGGCAAATCAGAATCTTAATCTGAAATTTATAACCTTCCCTGTTCCAGGGGAATCGGAAGAAGAACCGTAACAGGGAGGTGCTGATGATGAATAGAAGAAAAATTCTTAAGGGTATGACCCTTATAGAACTTGTCATTGTAATGGCGATTTTCGGTGTACTGCTCCTTGCGGTCATGTCGATCGCTGACCCTGTTTCAAAGATATTCCGCAATGCTGAGTCATCTGAGAAGACATACGCTTATACTAACAATATAGAGACTTATCTGCAAAATCAGCTTCAGTACGCCGATAATGTAGTAGTTTTGACAGCGGATCAGCTTGGAGGTAAGTCAACAAGAGATCTGGCAGAAGAATTCCGAGCTACTTATTACAAGGATATTGTTGTAAGAGGCGGTATTACATTTGTTATCAAAAAGTCGGGTACAGACACTTATATCGACAAAGACGGTGAGAGCGTAGATGCCAGCGGAAATGCTTATACAGATGACAATAAGCCCGAACTCACTCTTTCAGGATTTGATGCCGATTCAGACGTATATAATTATTTACTGACAATAGACAATGCTGATCTTGAAGACGGCGGCTATGTTTTGCTGGAAATAGCTGATAATGGAAATCAGACGACCAGAGCAACTTCTATAGCTATGGGAGGTCAGCTTGTATTTAGCCTTCCAAAGAGTAATTATTCGTTTTACGATGAAAATGCTGCTAAGGCTGTGAATGGTAAGATATACGTTATGAGGCTTTCTAACGACTCAGGTCAGATATATCTTTATACATATGATTTTACATCAGATGTAGATTTGCCGGCAGATGAAGTTACACCTGTGGCTCAGTTGAATGAAGCTTACTTCAGTGCAGGAGATGCTAAGTATGTTTTTAACTATGTTCTCGGAGCCCAGAGTCTGACAGCTATAGATCCGACAGCTATAGATCCGACAGCTATAGATGCTATAGAACTTATATCAGGATCAAATGAAAAATTTAAAGTCATTAACGATGATTTCAACAATGCCGATCTTGACACTATTAACTACAAAAATCTGACGATCTCCATCATCGCTTCCAAGGAGCTTAGTGCAGAAGAGGAGGAGGCATTCGATGGCCTCGGATATTCAGTATTCAAGGGGCCGTCATCTATATCGGCAGCGAATATTCCGCTTCTTAATATAAGCTTCCGCGCTTCAAATAACTATGTTGAACCGGAGTATGATGAGGATGGAAATATTTCAAATGCTGGTGAGCTTATGGCAAATCAGGTGTCTATGGTCAGAAGATGGCAAAAGTATTGGAAGGTAGTATACAAGACAGATTCTGATGGAAATATTGTATATGATGCAATGGGGCAGCCTATAGAATTGAGTGCGAATTGGGCGATACAGCGTCAACCGGCTGTTGCTCAGGCTGTAGATGCTTACAGCGTATATGACACAATAGATGCAACTAAGGATATTTACTTCGTATATGCATACGCAGATGAACTTACAACTTAATAGTAATAAAAAACAGGCAGCAGTTTCAATGCTGCTGCCTGTAATTATTTTTTGTGTTTACTGCGTTTCAGCTGCGCGGGAGAGGATATTCAGATACCACTGAGCGATATCATTTCCCCAGAGAGCTGCGGCAGCTATACCAATTGAAAGGAATGGTCCGAATGCAAATTTGGATTCCTTTGTGACCTTCTTGATTATCGCACCAACGATTGCGGCTGCGATAATACCTACTAATGCTGAAACGATAACAGCCCGTGTTCCGAGAACGGCTCCTGCTGACACCATAAGCAGCGTATCCCCGAGCTCGATAGCGCGGAAATCCTCGCCGAATTTCTTCCTGATTATCGGTCGGCTTATCTCACCGATAATAAAGAATGGAACGCTTATCACCAAAGCTCCGATAATACGGCTTTTTATTGAGACATCATCGGTGAATATGGCAAGCGGGACCGCAAGCAGGAGAATTATAGCAAGTATTATCTGATCGATCTCCATTGTATCCCAATCCATAAATGCGACTACAACGAGGAGCGACATAAGAACACAGGTTATTATGGCTTTAGCATTGATATCAAGCACAAAAAATGTCAGCACGTAAAGAAGTCCGTTCAAACTCTCTACTATAGGGTAACGAGAGGATATCTTCGCGCCGCAGTTATGACATTTCCCCCTCAGAGCCAGCCAACTGAATACGGGGACAAGATCTCTTGCCCGTATCTTCGCGCCGCAGGTCATACAGTGAGAGGAACGTTTGATGAGGCTTTCCTGTCTCGGCAGCCTGATGATGACAACATTCAGAAAGCTTCCGATAGCTATGCCGAAAAGAAAGATGATGGCGTAAAACATTATGCAGAAAACAGGATCCGCAAATTCATCGTGGAGCATATTTTCAAATTCAAACATGAGTTTTACCCTCCTTTTAATAAAATAGTAACATAATATTATTATAACATAAATTATGGAAAATTCAAGTATAAAATAAGAATATATTTGCCGGATTTATGTATGGCGGTATGTTCAGAAATAAGCGGAGGTATGTTATGAGAAATGAGAGAATTGGTGACTACTTAGTCAGCCAGGGGCTGATCAATGAAGAACAGCTCCAGAAGGTGCTTGCGACTCAGAAAGAGTCAAACGGCGCTAAGAAGTTTGGCGACGTTGTTGTCGAGCTGGGCTTCATGTCAGAAGTCAACTTTGCCAAGGCGCTTGCCGGCAAGCTGCGCGTGCAGTACGTTGACCTCGATACTATCGACATCAATACAGAGGCTGTGCAGAAGGTTCCGGAGGCTCTTGCAAGAAAGCATACCGTAATCGCTATCAATGTACAGGGCAAGAGACTTACCGTTGCTACCAACGACCCCGTAAACTTTATCGTTCTCGAGGATATCAAGGTATCAACAGGTATGGATACCGTTCCGGTCCTCGCAACTACCTCGGCTATCAATAAGGCTATCGGCAAGTGCTACTCAATGCAGAATGTTGACAGCGTTCTCGACAGCGTTGCAGGTATGGGCGGAGACCTCGGCGAAATGAGCCAGGAGGACGCCGATTCAAGAGACAGAGTTGAAAGCGCTCCTATCGTTAAGCTTGCAACCACTATTATCGAAAACTCTTACAGAGCAGATGCTACCGATATACATATCGAGCCTTTTGAGAAGTATACAAGAATACGTATCCGTGTAAACGGAGACCTTGTTGAACTTATGAATATCTCAAGTGCAGTTCACAGTGCTCTTACTACACGTCTTAAGCTTATAAGCGGCATGAACATCGCTGAAAAGAGAATACCTCAGGACGGACGTTTCACTCAGGTCGTTGACGGAACCACCCTTGATGTCCGTGTATCTTCACTTCCTATGGTACACGGAGAAAAGATAGTTATACGTATCCTTTCGACCGGACAGATCGCTCTTCGTAAGATCACTGACCTCGGTATGTCAGAATACAACTATCAGCTTTTCGAGCATATGCTTAAAGTTCCTCAGGGAGTTATCCTTGTTACAGGACCTACCGGTTCCGGTAAAACTACTACTCTTTACGCCGCTCTTGGCGAGATCGCAAAACCAAACGTTAACGTCGTTACCGTTGAAGACCCTGTCGAAAAAGCTATCGACGGTATAAATCAGTGTCAGGTTAACCAGAAGGCAGGCATGACCTTTGCGGCTGCCCTCCGTTCTATCCTTCGTCAGGACCCTGACATAGTCATGGTCGGAGAGATGCGTGATGCGGAGACCGCCGATATTGGTATCCGTGCCGCTATCACAGGACACCTTGTTCTTTCAACACTTCATACAAATGATGCTGCTTCGACGGTTGTACGTCTTGTTGACATGGGCGTTGCCCCCTACATGGTAGCTACCTCACTCATCGGTGTTATCGCTCAGCGACTTGTAAAGCGCCTTTGCCCGGAGTGTAAGAGGCCAAGAATGTCAACTGCTGAAGAAACTGAACTTATGGGAATTCCTGCACCTATCCAGATATATGAGCCAGGCGGCTGCCCGTCCTGCAATAATACCGGATATAAGGGAAGAACCGCTATCCATGAGATAATCCACTGTACGTCTACAGTTTCCACGATCATCGCTGCGGGCGGAACCAAGGAAGAGATAGAGGCTGCTGCAAAGGCAAACGGAACAAAGCTGCTACGTGATAACGCTTCAGCTCTCGTTCAGGCAGGAGAGTCTTCAATAGACGAGCTTATCAGAACAACATATACAGTCTAATTAAGAATCGGAGGAATTCACTATGGGTATGATAGACATTCACAGAATACTTGATGAAGTAAGACTTCTCGGCTGCTCCGACCTTCATTTTACGGATAGGATAGCACCGGTAGTTCGTTTGAACGGTACTCTCAGAACTATGCGTTCACAGTATCCCGAAATGGACGAGGAGGAAATACTTGATATCGTTCATCAGATGACCAACGACGCTCAACAGACAAGCGTAAACAACCACCATGATACCGACTTTTCATTCACAACAAGAAGCGGCTATCGCCACCGTGTAAACGTATATTTCCAGAAGGGTAAGCCCGCGATCGCTATCCGACTTCTCAGAAATGATATCCCTACGCTCGAGGATCTCGGACTTCCGCCTATACTCGCGGATTTTGCAATGCGTCCCCGTGGACTGGTGCTTGTAACAGGACCTACCGGTTCAGGTAAATCTACCACACTTGCCGGAATGATAGACTTTGTAAACCTCAACAAGAGCGCACACATCATCACTGTTGAGGACCCTATCGAGTATGTTCATGAGCATAAGCGCTGCATGGTAAATCAGAGAGAGATCGGCGACGACGTTCCGTCATTTGCACTTTCACTCAGAGCTGCCCTCCGTGAGGACCCTGATGTAATCCTCGTAGGAGAAATGCGTGACTTCGAGACTATCCAGGCTGCTGTAACCGCTGCCGAAACAGGACATCTCGTAATGTCTACGCTCCATACCACCAGTGCCGCTGATACTATCAACCGTATCATCGACGTTTACCCCGAGCATCAGCAGCAGCAGATCAGAACACAGCTTGCTAATAACCTCGTAGGCGTAATCTCGCAGACCCTTATTCCTAAGAAGGACAATACGGGACGAATCGCCTGCATGGAGATCCTTAACTGTACAGACGCTATCTCAGCTATGATCCGTGATAATAAGATACACCTTATCCAGTCTGCTATCCAGACAGGTAAGCAGCAGGGTATGATGAGTCTCGATCAGGAGCTTGCAAGACTTGTTGCGAAGAATGTTATAGCCGAGCCTGATGCATTGGATAAGTGTCAGGATAAGCAGGAATTCTACCGCTTCCTTGCTCAGATGGGTGGACGTCCTACAGGCGGTATGCAGGTAAGCGCTCAGTAGTGAATTTTCGCAGAGTGCTTGACAAAACGAAAGTGATAGTGTATAATATATACGGAAACGAAAGATATGATTTGCATGGAACTCATGCAAAAGGAAACTCCCGAAGCGGCAACTTCGGGAGTTTTTCCGCAGTTAAGCGGAGCGTGCTTTTGTCGGGCTCACTTCCTGTCAAGCCACTTGCTTATGTAGTTGGCAACTACACTTGCTGCGACAGAAATAGCGAAAGATATGATGTATGGCATGGAAACTCACCTCCTTCCTGACGGAAGAAGCCGACGATTTATTATAGCATGAGCCTGAAAAATAATCAAGTTGAAGATGCAAAAACAGCTGCATGCGAGTATACAAATAGTATACGAAAATGTAAAGTTTACAAAAACAAATTAAATAAATTAAAAAGTTCATAGAATATTGTGCAACTTGACGAAAACGTCAAAAAAAATGTGCCGATTTACCGTTCGCGTGTAGAAAACGCTATTTAGCGGATATTTTTTTCAGAAAAGTGTTGACATTCTATGAATAAAGTGATATACTATAATCACAGGGAAGGGAAAGGGAGACAAAACCTGAGGGAGATTAAATTTCCCGAGGGTAAAATAACTACCCCGAACCTAAAAATCGTGTGACCGCTAAGGGCGGCACAAATTTATTAAATAAGGAGGGTTTTCTTATGAAAACTACAAAGAAAGGTTTTACACTTATTGAGCTCATCGTTGTTATCGCTATCATCGGTGTTCTCGCAGCAATCCTCGTACCCGCTATGCTCGGTTACGTAAAGAAGTCCAAGATCCAGTCTGCTAACAGCGCTGCTTCTACAATGCTCAAGGCTGCTAACTCAGCTCTCGAGGAACTTGATGAAGATGGTACTGAGGCGTCTAATGGCTATTATGGACATGCGGCTGCCGAAAGTAGTTATGCATCAGAAAATGATGATTTATTAGCGTACATGGATTATTATTCAGATGATGTAAAAAGTTCTACTTGGTGTGTCTATGTAGTAGACGGTTCAGCTATCGCTGCTGGAGCTAAGTCTGGCAAGTACTATGGATGTGCACCTGCTATACTCACTAATAAGAACTATGACGGCGGCACAAAGAAGGTAAATGCTACAAATATTAATATTGAAAAGCCTTCTAGCGAATTCGATGCTTGTAAAATTGCAATTGCTGTTTATGATGCAAATCATGGAACAACAAACGGTGAAAAACCCGCATCAGGAGATTAACTCTAAGATGAAGAAATTGATTGTTAAGTAAAAAATCCCCCTTGAAAAAGGGGGATTTTAACTAACCTGACAATTAAAAACCAGGAGGCAATCATGGAAATGAAAAAAGGCTTTACTCTCATCGAACTCATTGTTGTCATCGCTATCATCGGTGTTCTTGCCGCAATTCTTGTGCCTGCAATGCTTGGCTATATAAGGAAGTCAAAAATACAATCCGCCAATAGTGCTGCAAATACTATACTCAAAGCCGCAAACTCAGCTCTCCAAGAAATGGAAGAAGCAGAAGTTGCAGGCATTCCTTCGGGAGATGTAATTGTTGGCAGCTTAGCTGATGATTCGCTTACGTGGAATGAGGAGACGCTTGTGTCGTATATTTCTTTATATTCTGATGATGTTTACATTGATGATTTCAGAATGGGTATAAAGAATGGCGTAGCAGTTATTTGCGTTACAAAGTCGGGTAAGTATTATGGTGCTTTGCCTGTATCATGGAATAATAAAAACTATGATAATAAGACCTCCAATGATATTTCTATTGCATGGAATACGGTTGTTGATAAGTATAATCGTTATCATGAGAACAACCAGTTTAGTGCAAGGCAAGGTAACGGCTAAACTTCTATATAATAAGTGCCCCTTTTCTTTTTGGAAAGGGGAGTTTTTCGCAAATATCGTTGATTCTTAATTATATATATGGTATAATTTATAAAATAGATTATATTAATAGAAAATAAGGTGATATAATGCCAGAAGAACTCAAGAGCAAAAATGTCGAAAATAATGAAAAAGCTAATTTGAAAAATAATAAGCAGGGTGGAAACTACAAGTCTTTAGCGGTGGTCATTGCTGCTTTTTTGTGCATGGCAGCCGGAGCGGCAGGTACTTACTTCAAATACAAGAGCAGTATTGAGTTCGGCGAAAAATATCCGCTCGTTATCGAGACGTATGATTTCATGAAAGATGCTCCGTGCGGCATTCCTGATAACGTTGATGAAAGTGTACAAATAAATGGTTTCCTTTCGCTTTATGATGATAAATACACTTATTACAAAAATACTGATGTGAACAGCAGGGAATTTGTTATCGAAAGCGTGAATAGTTCGCCGACTGCTTTAGGTTGTGGCTTTGAAATTGATTTTGACGATAAGGATAGACTTTTCTTTTCTGCCGTTTATGCGGATATGCCTGCTTATACGCAAGGATTTCGAACGGGAGATCAGATATTGTCTATCAATGATGAAGATGTGGACGAATATTCAGATGCGTCTGAACTGAAAGGGAAAAAAGATACTGTGGCTCAAATTACTATTCTTCGCAATGATAAACAACAGCAAATTGAACTTTTGCGCAAGAATAATGTAAACGCTGCATTTGACCTCGATTATGAATGTTTCGATAACATTCTCTATGTTAAGTATGGTAGTATCGGAACTGTGTCCGCCAGTGCACTCAAGGATATTGTCGGAAATCAGGAATATGAATCTATTGTCATAGATATGAGAAACAATGGCGGTGGTGAGATAGGTGTTGCTGTATCTGCCGCTGACCTTTTTGTTGATAAAGCCGAGGTAAGGCTTGAAAGCTTGAGCGGGGATTCCAGTAGTTATTCCACAAATGACGGAATTGAAATTAATGCGCCGATAATAATTATTATGAATGAAAAGACAGCAAGCTCTGCGGAAATTTTTACTGCACTTCTGAAACAATATGCAAATGCTACTCTCGTAGGTGAAACGAGCTTTGGCAAGGGAATATATCAAAGTTATGGAATGTTTCACGGTGGTACATTGCGATATACAAACGGTAAGGTGTATGTTGGCGACTGGGAATGCTGGCAGGGCATAGGCATACAGCCCGACATTGAAGTTGAAATGGACAGCTCACTCATCGGCACAGATGAGGATATCCAGCTCCAAAAAGCTCTTGAGCTGCTTTCGTAGTATTGCACAATAAATGGCAGAAAACTTTGGCACCAAAAAATCCTCACAATATTGACAAACTGTGAATTTTTTGCTATAATATGTATGAACATTCTATCGGAGGTGCTCGTATGAAAAAGAAAAAGGGTTTTACGCTCGTTGAGCTGATAATCGTTCTTGCAATTATAGGCGTTCTTACAGCGGTTATCGTACCATCGTGGATGAATTATATCCGCAAGGCTCGCTTGCAAACTGCTGACGGCAGGGCAAAGATCATTTTTAATGCTGCCCAGACAGTTGCTTTGAAATATCAGGCTGCCGAGCGTAACAGTGACAGTGTGTATATGGGCGACGGTGACTTTTACTACTATTGGAACAATGGTACAGGTTATCAGTGCGATTCTGCCGGAAATGCTGTTGCTGATGAACCACCTACTGCTCAAGATAAGCGGTTTGGTGGTGCTGTGAGCAGAATATTCGGCGAAGAGGGCGTCTATAAGCTGCATATAAAGGATTATAAGGTGCAGGCTGTGTACTATACTCAGTTCGCTAATTATCGCTATCCGGGCTCCTATCCCGTTACAATGCTCAGCATTCTGCGAGATAAGGATAAGGGCATGCATACGATTGATGATACCTATCGTTCTTTAACACCCGATGAGGTGCCCCTTGATGATTTAGATTTAACATGATTTAAAAGGAGCCTTATGGCTCCTTTTTTTGCATGAAAAAATTTATGCTAAACTATTGATTTTTTTTGCAGAATATGATATAATATTGTGGTAGCTGCAGAGAACTTCATGCCGTCATGGCT
The DNA here is from genome assembly GCA_937910385.1 of uncultured Ruminococcus sp. Taxonomy (GTDB): domain Bacteria; phylum Bacillota; class Clostridia; order Oscillospirales; family Ruminococcaceae; genus Ruminococcus. Next base: position 101,627 of record CALEPT010000123.1, read on the forward strand.
GAACTTCACCAATATGGCTATATATTTTGCCTTTTGCGGATCAACCGGAAAGACATTATTATGCAGTGGTATCGAAGTGGTCATAACGGACATGACTCGAAATCATGATGCCCCTTGAGGGACGTGGGTTCGAATCCCACCCACTGCGCCATGATGGCATAACAAAATTGATGACATGCCCAAAAAAGCCCGAAATATCGGGCTTTTTTGCTACCCAAATCTCGAAAATTTTACTTTGATTTTCATAGATGACATTGGGCTGTTTTAGCCATGTGTAAGGATTTGAACTCTCAAAAGGGCAGATTCAGTCCCCTCTAAAGGTCGAAATACAGGCAAATATAGATTTTATCAGTAAAAAATAGTATACAAAGTTTCGGACTCGGTTTTAGTGGTTTT
>CALEPT010000124.1 GCA_937910385.1 uncultured Ruminococcus sp.
TTTCACCTATGCACTTTTGGAGCCCTTTTTCTGCATTTCTATTTTACCATAAACATGACTGCAAAAGAATATAAAGACTTATCCGTTAAGGAGTTTACAAAAGCTGCCGAGATATACGAATCAGATCAGGCAGGCATATATAATATGTGTAAGAAAGATTATCCCGACATACTGGCTGAGCTTGAAAAAGAGCCTTTTACCGATCTGCTGGACTGCGGCTGCGGAACAGCTCCCATGCTGACACTTCTGCACGAAAAATATCCCGACAAGCACTACACAGGTATTGACCTGACACCGAAAATGATAGAGGTTGCAAAAAACAAGAGAATGACAAATGTTGAACTTGTGGTTGGTGACTGTGAAAATCTGCCGTTTGCTGAAAATTCTTTTGATGCAGTGATATGCTCTGAAAGCTTTCATCATTACCCGAATCCGCAGGATTTTTTCAATAGTGTTTACCGTGTTCTTCGACCTAATGGCAGATTTATTCTGCGTGATATTACAGTTGAGCCGTCAGTTAAACGCTGGCTGTTTAATCACATCGGTGTAAAGCTCGTGAACCTGACAGGCAAGGGCGATGTTCGGATATACGGCAGAGATGATATCAAAAAGCTGTGTGACAATGCAGGGCTTCATTTGGAGTTATTTGAAAAGAGAACGTCTTATCGGCTGCACGCCGTTATCAGAAAAAGCAGGGCTTGAAAGCGAGGACATATACTATGCTTTTAACGATATTTCTTGCGATCGTGTTCTGTGCTGCTATCACGATCATGCTTTTATCAGCTGTAGCATTTGTTCAGAAGAAAGAGTTTTTCTCGTCTGCACCAAAGGAAGCACAGGAAGCGCTTCTGCCGAGAGAACATGAATTATTCTACGGTGCGAGAGCAATAGGCTGGACGCTGATGATATTCAACATACTGATGATAGCAGGCGTAGGCGTAATATCAATTTGGGACGGTTTCAGAAGTGACTTTACGTTTTTACAGTTCTTCCTGCGCTTTGTTTCCATATTCACCATTTACAAACTATACGACATGATCTTCTTTGATTATTTTCTTCTGATGAAATTCCAGTTCTTTCAGTTTTATTACCCGGAGGTCAAAAGCGTATATACAGGAAGAAAATATGGATATAACATCAAAAGCCAGCTTTTGAAACTGTTTGTCATTTTTCCTGCCGCATCTGCGCTTGCGGCGTGGATATGCACATTGTTTCAATAACACTTATAAAGAAGGGAACGAAATATGTATTTAGTTTTTTCGATATTAGGACTGCTCGGCGGTTTGCTCTGCTGTGTGGGAGATGTTCTGTTCGACCTGAAAGGCAAAGGAAATGAAAAACTTGGCACTTCTAAAAATATTGACAGTAACTGGCTGAAAATGGCTGATTGGAGGTTCGGACTGTCTATTGCACTTGCTCTGATAGGAGATGCCTTTGTCGGACTTGGTTTTTATTCTATCGGAATGCAGATCGCAGAAACGCATTCTATTCTCGGCTATCTGACTCTCGGATGCGGGTATTTTGGTTCGATCGCAGGCATTTTTATTCATTCCTTTGTCTGCATTCAGGCACTTATCTACAAAGGAGCAATGATACACGGTGATCTGCAGATAGCAGATGATATACTTGAAAAAATGTACAAGCAGATCACGCCTACGTTTTTCGCAGGCTATATCACGTTGATGATACCGACAGTCACGGTCATAATAGCGATCCTCAACGGAGCACTTGATGTTCCGAAAATTTGTGTACTGCTGAATCCGATTGTTTTTCTGATCTTTGGAGTGACCTGCCGAAAAATTGATCCAGTGAAATTTCAGGATCTACCCGGAATTATCATGCCGAGTTTTGGGCTTGCTATGTTCGGACTGATCGGGATTCTGAATCTGACATGATTAATAAAGGAGTAAAACAAATGGAAAAATACGATATATCTCAAAAGATCACATTCAAAACAGGCTCTTATGAACTGAACAGCGATGCGAATTTCAATTTTCAGCTCAACCGTGTCATTATGTGGGACGGCGGCGATGCTGACGAGGTTGCCGCTGTATCGCAAAACATAAAGACAAGCTCTGATTGGGTAAGTGCAATGGAACAGCTTGCCGAAAAAGCACACGCAGAGGGCAGAACTGCCAACGAGATCGCATATCTTCGTATGTCGGAGTTTTTCATATATGATACCGATCCGAAGAAAAAACAGCGTTACAATGAATCCTGCGAACTGTTTTATGATTATTACAGCGACTATTTCGACAAAGGTATCGTTGAGCAGCATAAAGTACCGTATTGTGGCGGTTATCTGCCTGTTATGGTGACAAAAGCAAAGGGCGAAAGAAAAGGTGCGCTGCTGCTTCACGGCGGAAACGACAGTTACTATGAGGAGCTTTTCTTTCCTATGCTGTATCTTACAGAGAACGGCTTTGACGTGTATTTGTACGAAGGACCGGGACAAGGCGGCGTTCTGCGCTTGCAGGAAATGAAGTTCACGCATAAATGGGAGAAGCCCACAAAAGCTGTGCTGAATTATTTCAAGCTGAACGATGTGACGATAGTCGGTGCATCTCTCGGCGGATACCTTGCACCCCGTGCTGCAGCGTTTGACAAGCGCATAAAGCGAGTTGTCGGCTGGTCGATATTCCCTGATTTCTTTGATGTTATAATATGCGATCACCCTAAGCCCATGCGGAAAACCATAGATTTTATGTTCCGCAGGGGGCTTGATGCACCGCTGAATAAGCTGTATACAAAGATGATGGAAAAGGAAGAGATCATAAAATGGAATCTTCTGCACGGAATGTACGCTTATGATGCAAAAACGCCTTGCGAGTATGTTAAGAAGATACGTAAATTCACGCTGAAAGACATCGCTGACAGAATAAATCAGGACGTGCTTATCATCGGTGCGAACAAGGATCATTTTATCATGCCTTACCTGTTCCATGAGGAATATGATATGCTGCAAAATGCCCGGTCTTTAACTTTAAGACTGCTGACGGATAAGCAGAATGCAGGAGCACACTGCAATGTTGGAAATGCAAAGCTGGTACTGGATTCTATCATCAAATGGGTAGAGTGCTGTACTGAATAATTATTAAGGAGAATGATGAACATGGGACTTATGAAGAACTTTTTTAGTCAGACCAGAAAACCCGAAGGTACACTTGGCAAGATGATGCTCAAAGGAATGAATTCGGGACACGCAAAACTTGCCGACTGGGGATTTGAGCATCTTCCGAAGCTGTCACCGAAACAGGCAGCCGATCTCGGCTGCGGTGCAGGCAGAAATGCAGGAGAGCTTCTGAAAGAATATCCGCAGGCAGTTGTCACAGCAATGGATTACTCCGCACTTTCCGTTCAGAAGGCAAAGGAATATAATCAGGCTATGATAGACGCAGGCAGGTGCAGAGTAATACAGGGCGATGTATCGAAACTGCCCCTTGAAACAGACAGCTTTGAGCTTGTGACTGCTTTTGAAACGATCTATTTCTGGTCGGGACTTGAGAAGTGCTTTTCGCAGGTGGCTAAGATTCTGAAAGACGGCGGATATTTTATGATATGCAACGAGTCCGACGGTACAGATAAGACAAGCAAGAAATTTGAATCTATCATTGACGGTATGCACTGCTATACGCCTGCTGAGATCACGGCTGCACTGAAAGCGGCAGGCTTTTCAGAGGTGACTTCTGACCATCACCCGTCAAAGCCATGGATAACAGTTATTGCAAGAAAGTAAAACCGGTGTATATTAACAATGACATCATTTTTGACGCTTTTTTAAACATGGGGATGTGACATAATGCAGAATAATCGAATAATAAAGCTATTGGATATCTTATTGAAAGAAACAGACGATGAGCATAAGCTGACTACAAATCAGCTTATCAATAAACTCGCAGAAGAAGGCGTATCTGTTCACAGAAATACTATATCAAGCGATATAGAGATCCTAAAAGAAGCCGGATATGATATAATTTGCGAAAAGAGCACACAAAATCTTTATTATATCGGTAAACGTGACTTTGATAATGCAGAGATAAAAATGCTTTGCGACGCTGTAAATGCAGCACACTTTATAACCGAAAAGCAGACATCTCAGCTTATTAGTAAGCTTTTGAGAAATGTCAGTACATACACGGCTGATAAGATACGTTCTATGATACAAGCTCCTTCGTGTGTGAAGGTTACTGAATCAAGTATTTATAATGCTGATTTGATAAATCAAGCAATATCTCAAAAGAAAGCAATAACCTTTCAATACTATGAATATAACGAGCAAAGGGAAAAAGTTCTCAAGCACAACGGATATATTTACACCGTCAGTCCGTATGCAGCGGTGTGGCATGAGGACAGGTACTATATGATTGGATATAGTGTAAAACACGAAGATATAGCCAATTTCAGGATCGACAGAATGACTAATTTATCAGTATCAGATAAAAGCAAATATGTCTGTCAAAGAGATTTTGATCTGAAAGAATACTTACAAGCTAAGATAAAAGTATTCAAAGGAGTACGAACTGAGGTGTGCCTGAAATGTAAAAGCAAGCACATGAAAGCGATCCTTGACTATTTCGGACATGGAATAAAAACAACAAATTCAGAAAAAGGATACTTTAATGCTGTAGTTGAGATAGAGCTAAGTCCGACATTTTATGCATGGGTCTTCCAGTTCGGCGGCGACATAATTATACAGTCTCCACAGAACGCAGTTGACGAATTTATAAAAATAGCGAATACACTGATTCAGACACATACCAATTTATGAAAAAATCCGCCTGCATGAATTGCAGGCGGATTCAGTTTATCCTGAAAAGTGCTGAATAGACTTTAAAGCTTCCAGCTCACAGCCTTTTTTCTGTCTTCGACAAATGTTCGGTAAATGCCTTTCTGCTGCATAAGCTGTTCGTGCCTGCCCTGCTGGACTATCCTGCCGTCATCAATAACTACGATCTGATCTGCGTGCTCGACGGTTTTTAGTCGGTGTGCGATCATTATTATCGTTTTTTCTCTGGTCAGCTCCTCGATAGCCTTTGTAAGCTCTGCTTCGTTTTCGGGATCAACATTGGCTGTTGCTTCGTCGAGGATAATGACAGGAGAGTCCTTCATTATGGCTCTTGCAATGGATATACGCTGCTTTTCGCCGCCCGAAAGACTTGCTCCGCCCTCGCCGATAACGGTATCATAGCCGTCAGGGAGCTCCATTATAAAGTCGTGGCACCGAGCTTTTTTCGCAGCTTCAATGACCTTTTCCATAGGTGCGTCAGGCTCGCCGAAGCGGATATTGTTCGCAATTGTATCCTCGAACAGATACACCCTCTGGAACACGAAGCTGAAATTATTCATCAGACTGTCGAAGCTGTACTCCTTGACATTATGACCGCCGAGCAGCACCTCGCCGCTTTTTACGTCCCAGAAGCGTGCCATAAGATTGGTGAGAGTTGTCTTTCCGCCGCCTGACGGACCAACAATGGCGGTAGTAGTTCTTTCGGGTATATTCAGATCAACACCGTTGATTATAGTTCTGTTTTCGTATGCAAATGTGATATTTTTCAGCTCTATATCGTGATTTGCAGGTGATATCTCCTCACCCTCAATATCCATTTCGGGAATTGAAAGTATCTCACTTGCCTGATCAACGCAAACTCCCACACTGCGGATAAGTGCGGAAAAACCTGCCATAACATCGAGGCTTTCATAGATCATAAAGGAGCTTATCATCATCATTATGCAGTAAAGGAGCGACATGCTGCCGTTTATGTAGAAATACGCAGACACAGCGCACATAAGAACGCCTGTCAGCTTTGTTGTGATTTCCTGCAGGGTAATATATGGGATAACATCGAATTCAAGGTGAGTGTCTCCGTACTGCTTTGCCTTGATGGCTTTTTCCAGCTTCTTTGCACGGCTGCTTGTAAGGTTGTAATTTTTTACCTCTGCGATGCCCTGTATGAACTCAATTACCGCAGCTACAAGCTCTCTGTTGGCTTTCTGCTGTCTCGGAGCGCCCTTGCGTGTCTTTCGCTGCATAGCTGCATTTATAAAAGCGTATACGCCGATGCCTGCCGTGAGGAGCAGTCCGATGCGCCAGTCAAAGATAAAAACGAATGCAGTGATAACAAATGTGGTGAGTATGCCCTGAGTAGTCACCATAACAACTCTTGTGGCTATATCCGCAAGGGCTTCCATAGTGTTTGTTGTAACGCTTGTGATGTGACCGAGACTGTTGTCGTTGAAATATCCCATAGGCAGATAACGCATATGCTCGGCTATTTCAATACGCTTGTTGCAGCAGGAATGGTAGCCTGCTTCACATTGGAGCATGGTGGTTTTCAGATTGATTATAAACTGTCCGAGAAGTGATAATCCCAGAATAGCAAGGGCTCCAAATATATATTCATTCTTCATGTCATTGTCAATGATACCTTTGGTTACGACAGCAATAGCCGTTATCCTGAGCGCCGCAAATATAGCCTTTACAACTCCGAGACCGATAGCCTTGTACATTTTATCCCTGTCAGTTTTATTGCAGAAATCGAAAAATCTTTTCAGTGCTGTAAACATTATGCTTCCTCCTTTACTGCTATATGTGCATTCCACATCTGAGTATACAGCGGCGAATTTTGGATAAGTTCCTGTTGTGTGCCAGAGGCTTCCACTCTGCCGTCATTTATCAGTATTATCTGATCTGCTGTTGCGATAGTTGACAGCCTGTGTGCGATAACGAGCAGTGTTTTTCCCTGCACCAACTTTGCAACCGACGACTGCACAAGAGCCTCGTTTTCGGGATCGGTGTAGGCAGTTGCTTCGTCAAGGATAATTACGGGAGCATTTTTCAGCATCGCCCTCGCAATGGAGATTCGCTGACGTTCACCGCCCGAGAGATGACCGCCCGCACCGCCTACAACTGTCTGATAGCCTTTTTCGAGCTGCATGATGAAGTCGTGGCAGCCGCACTGCTTTGCAGCATTCATCACATCTTCATCGCTCGCATTGGGATCACCCATACGGATATTATCCATTATGGTCTCGTCAAACAGGTAATTATCCTGCGAAACATAGGCAATATTGCGGTTATACTCATTAAGCGGCAGTTTTCGTATATCAACTCCACCGAAGGTGATACTTCCGCTGTCAACATCCCAGAATGAGGCGATGAGCTTTGCGATAGTGGACTTTCCCGAGCCAGACGGGCCTACAAGAGCATTGACAGTTCCTTTTTTTATCGCAAGGTTTATGCCATGTAAGATCTCTTTGTCCTTGTAGCCGAAATGCACATCTTTAAGAACGATATCAGTACCGTTGGGCTTTTCCGTAAGAGTATCGGGACGGATAAGCTCCTCACGTTCAAGTATCTCCGTCGCTTCACCGATTATAGTACCCATCTTCGATACATCGTCCATATATGAAGCGATTGTCGTGATAGGAGCGACCAGTCCTAAAGACAGGATAATGAGCATAAGGAAGTCCGCGCCGCTGATATTGCCGTGCATAAATGAGAGAGCACCGAAGGGCAGCAGTCCCAGCAGAAATGACGGCATAAGCAGCATTGCAAGGTTCTGATATACGTTGCACCGTCTCATCCATTCTACAAAGCAGTCCGCACCTTCCTTTGCAGCAATGACAAACTTGTCGTAAGAGGTCTTAGCCTTGCCGAAAGCCTTGATGACCTCGATACCGTTGATATACTCAACGGCGGTATCATTCAGAGCCTTTGTCTTGACAACGGTATTTTCATAGCTCGCCTGACTTCCTCTCATCATAAGTGCAAAGAAAAACGCTCCCACAGGCACACACAGCAGCGAAAGCAGCGTAAGCTTTACGCTGATAGTCATCATATAGATTATGAGCACTATGGGAACAAAGGCGTTGGAGAGCACCTCGGGTATAATATGGGCAAGAGTCGTTTCTATGGAGTCAACTCGCTCGCAGATGATATTCTTGTACGTTCCGCTGGACTGAGACAGCACAGAACCCAGCGGTATCTTTGACAGTTTCTCTGTGAGCTGACGGCGTATATTGGCAAGAACTTCAAACGTAGCCGCATGAGAGAGTGTTGTTGAAAGTGCATGACATATACGGCACAGCAGCCAGAATACAGCCATTTTCACAATGCTCGCAGTAAGCAGTCCCATATCCTTTTCAATAACTCCCGAGTGCATTTTCAGCAGCTTATCCACGATATCAGCCATATACACATAGGGCATCAGACCGCAGATGACCTTCATCATCGCAAGCAGGACGCTGAGAATATAATTAGACCTCTTCTGCCCTGCAAATTCTACTACCCAGCTAAGAGCTGTGCGCTTTTTCTGTTGTTTTTCCATGAATTATCCTCCTTAAATATTAGTATTTGCTAACATATATCCAAAATATATTCGGCATTAAATGCCGAATAATCTTTTCCAGCCGGCTGAGAAAAATACATCGAGCGTATCAGCGTAATGCATTGCCTCAGCTTCTGAAAAATCGTGTATCACAGCCTCAAACACCGCAGAAACATTGGCGGTCACAAGCAAATGAAGCTCCATATCGGAAACTTCGTTGATCTTTATCCCCAGCTCCTTGCTCCGTTCAATAAACATTGAAGTCGATTTTTCTTCCATTATCGCAACATCATGGATAAAGCTCTCATACTTCGTTCCGTGTGAACAACATACTATCAGCCTGAACGCACTGAAGTGGGAATAGATGAACTGCATGAACAGAGCAGCATCGCCGCCGTAGTCCTTCCATATCTCGTTGATCCCGACCTTAGGGAGTTGTTCGAGTGATTCTGTCTGCATTTTGTCGAATAATTCCATCAATTCAGTTATTGTAGGCTCAACAAGTGCAGAAAACATATCCTCTTTGTTAACGAAATGTTTGTAGAGGGCTCCTGCTGTTATCCCCGAATTTTCTGCAATTCTTCGCATTGAAGCATTCTCGAAGCCGTGTTCGAGAAATTCGGCTGTTGCAGCTTTGATTATCCTTTGATGTGCGTTGGTTTTGTCTCTCGGCATTATATCACTCCTTAGGTAAACACCGTTTACTTACAATCAGTATTATATATCACATAAATGGATTTGTCAATACCTTTTTGAAAAAGGATCGATTTTTGCTTTTTACCGTTTATTCTTTGAATTAAAAAAACAAATGCTTGTTAAAAAACAGAAATAAATTATTGAGGTGCACAACTGATTGTGCACCTGCTTTTTTTACTATTGACACAGAACATACTTTCTGCTATAATAACTACAACATCAGACAACTGGTGGAGGGGGATAAAAATGAATAAGGGGAAAAAATATGATCGTGACGATGATGTTCCCATCGGCGGCTGTTTTGATCACTCAAAATGGTATTGTCCCAACTGTGCAAATCTTAATGTTGGACTGCCTGATAATAAGGGAGCGTATAAGTCTGTATGTCAATGCTGCGGAATTATTATGCGTAGAAAGCGTATAAGCCGTACAAAAGAAGCGATAGAAATAATCATTTCCAATTGATAATAAAACTGAATAAAGCAGCAAGCGGTTTGCGGATAGCAAGGCCCGGCTGAAACAGCGCCTTGATAGTAAGTCCTTGTATTTCAAGCAAACCGAACCCGATAGTTAAAATCCCGACGTCTTACAGACGATCGCATGGAGGGCATCGGCAGGAATGTTCTTTACCTTAGTGGTAGAGGGCATCCCTGTCGATGCCCTCTTTTTTTTATAATCAAATATTCAACGCCTGATATGCATTAAGGGCTGCGGATACAAATATGGACTTTTCGTTTTTGAAAAGCATATTTAGTACCCTTTCTTTAGCGCGCCCATTTATCAGGCAGCCTCGGAGTCTGTGTACTATGTATGCAGGCTCCGTTTTTGTGTCCGCTGAAAGGACACAGAAATGAAAAACAACGTTAAATGGCTGTGCTATACGGCTAAATATCCATGATTCCACGTGTTGAGTTACATATCAAAATCAACACGGAGGTCAAAATAATGGGATATAATCATGGACTTGAAAAGAAAAAGTTTGACATTGAATGGCAGAAGAACGAAAAGCTCTATCGTGAGCTTGGAATGACAGATGAGCAGATATCTGCTATCTGGGAGTTCGACTATGAGACATTTCTTTCGGACAGGGCTTACCTTGAAAAGAAGCAGGATCTGTCTGACTACGAAGATACACTCCAAAGCAGTGACTGCACCATTGACGAGTGCAATATTGAAGAAAACTGGCATGAGTACATAACAGACATTGATAAGAGATGTCAGCTGTCAGAGCTTCGTCCTGAGCAAAGACGAGCTTACTATTTATGCAAGGTTTTGAATATGAAACAGGAAGACGCTTCGTCAATTTTACTGATACCAAGGCGTTCTGTTAGTCGCTGGATTGTTAAAATTGCTGAAATTTTAAAATAGTGGCCAAAAACATTCCTTCCCACCGGCTACTTAGTGAAGGGCAATAAAGCACTTCGCTAAACTTGACAATTGAATAGCAGCGCATAAGTGTGCAGCAAGATCGGTGTGGGCAGCAAACCTGCGAGCCGCGGACATCCATACGCCACGACCCCGGAAACGGGCGAGCGATAAATATGAGCATGACGGTGGGAGCGAAGCCACTCCCATTATGGCAATGACAGCCGACTTGCGCGCCCGTCCGCACCAGCGGCTCTGACTCCGTAAGGGCAGAGAGACAAGGATCTGCGTGAACAGTGAGGACTCTGTTCAGCTTATGTGCTCCCCTCCCCGGAGGGCGTCAGAAATGGCGAGAGATTATCCGAGGCCTTTGATTAAGGAAAATGCCGTCGCACAGCGTGACGGTAAAGCACCCCTGCGGAGGTGCGTCTGCATATGAAACGATATATGCGGACAACAATACATGGGGCTGCTGTAAGGCAGTCCCACTTACATAAAGGAGAGATATGATGCTGATACCAAAACGTGGAGATATGTACGTCGCCGATCTGGGACAAGGTATTGGCTCAGAACAGGCAAACGAACGCCCTGTGGTGATAATTCAGAACAACAAGGGCAATCACTATGCCGATACGACAATAATTGTTCCTATCACTTCTCAGATGAAAGCTCAGCTACCCAATCATGTGATAATACATTACGGTATTCTCACTAAGTATCAGGGCTGTGTTTTGACAGAGCAGATAAGGACTATATCAGTATTAAGACTGAAAAAGTATATCGGCAGACTAAGTGAAAAGGATATCCGAAGGATAGAGAAAGCACTAAGGATAAGCCTTGATATGGATAACAAGGGGTTGAAATAACTATGAAAATAATGGAATTACCGCTCGATACAGCGGTCAGCAGATTTTTTGATGAAGCAGAACGGAACGGTCTTGAACGCCGCCGGGGACAGGTCGAGATGTCTCAGGAGATAGCACAGGCGATCATGAATAAAAGCTCACTGATAGTTGAAGCTGAGGTCGGTATCGGAAAGTCGATCGCCTATCTTGTGCCGATAGTACAGCAGTTCTTTCGTGACCGCAGACAGGTAGTGATAGCAACGTCAACTATCGCATTGCAGGAGCAGCTCGAACGTGATGTACATAATGTCCTCAAAATGATAGGAGTAAAAGCGAAAGTCGAGGTGGCTAAAGGAATGAAAAATTACATATGTCTCAGGGAAGCGAGAAAGCATCGTAAGGAAAACGAAGAATTTGCCGCTCTCTTTGAACTGGCATTGCGTGGAGTCCAGCGTAAATCGGCACTGAGTGTTACCGACAGAGCATGGGATAAGGTGTGTATAACCTCAGTCGGTCAGAAATGTGATGACTGTAAATACAGAGGAAGATGCGAGTACCTGCAAATGCGAGAGCGTATCCGCTGCAATGATTCAATTGTTATCTGCAACCAGAATATGCTGGTTTCTCACCTTCTTAACATGGAATCAGGCAGAGGGATATTCAAGGGAAATCTCAGCACTATAGTTGTTGATGAGGCTCATAATCTCGAAAGCAAGTTCAGGGACGCTTTCACTAACTCTTTCAGTCAGAGAGAGATCAGCAGAGAGATAATGAAAGTCACAAGCAACAGAAAGAACACTATGTCACGTCTTATAATCGAGACTATAAAAATGGTCGATACTTATTTCAATTTCCTTAAAAATGACATTTCTCAGCAGCAGGCAGCGGCGGACGCTGACATAAAGACCTTCTATTACAGACCGAGTACGGAAATAAAGAGGCTGGTCCTCAAGCTGCGCTCAAATATGAAAGAGATAGAAATGAGGACAAACCGAAGGCTGCACAGCCTGCAAACACTGAGAGACTCTGAAAACAATGCCAACCTTGTATGGCTGTCCAACGAGCACGGTGTACGCATAAACGTATGCAGGAAAGATATACGCAGAGATATAGGTAGACTGCTGTTTTCAAGCTCAAGGAGCACGATACTGACTTCGGCAACATTAACATCTCAGAATTCAGGAACACTCAAAGACAGATACGGTTACTTCATGGATAGTCTCGGCTGTCCTGATGATATATGTATTACCGAACCCAAGAAGTCACCTTACAACTACGATGAGCATTCTATGATGTATGTGTCCAATAAGCTGCCTTGTCCGAAAAGGTATAACCGAAATCGTTATCGCCAGGAAGCCATTGCCGAGATAGTCAGACTGTTGAAGATAACTCATGGAAAAACTCTTATTCTCTTTACTGCAAAGGACGACAGAGATTATGTCTTTGGACAGCTGACAAGTGCAGGATTGCCGTATAAGATAATGATACAGAGCAGCGACTCGTCTCAGGAACAAAGGCTTGAAAACTTCCGTAAAAATGTTGATTCGGTGATACTTGGCACAGGAACATATTGGGAAGGAATAAATGTTGAGGGCGAAAGTTTATCGCAGGTGATAATATTCAAGCTGCCGTTTCCTGTACCTGAGCCAATCATGGAGTATAAGATGTCAAAGGCAGAGTGTCCGCTTCTGGAAGTTGCAGTTCCCGAAATGGTGATAAAGCTGAAACAAGGTGCAGGGCGGCTCATCAGAAATGCCGGCGACAAGGGTATCGTTTCGATACTTGACCCAAGAGTAAGCAGCAGAATAAAAACAGCGTATAGGGAGGATACGCTGTCATCACTGCCTGAAAAGAATATGACTGAAAACATAACGGAACTTAAAAGGTTCTGGAGAAAGATAAGGGAGGAAAATAACCATGAATAATAACAGACCCGGACTTGCAGATTATATGCTGGCAGTAATGGACCAGATACTTGGTTCTGCTGCTGTCGAGAAGGAGGTGTCCGAAACCGAGAAGGTCAGGATCCGTGAGATCAACGAAGTTACTGTTACTGAAAGGTACATGACTATCCGTGAATGGGAGGTGAACGCATGATACACTTCATCGCAGGAGCAATGTTCGGCGGAACTGTGGGAGTTCTTGATATGTGCTTCTGTATAGCGGCGAGCAAAGCTGATAATGAAGAAGCTCCACTCAAATGAGTGGAGCTTATCATACACATTATAAATACGCCTTGATTTCTTTTGCAAGATCCGGAAGATCATTGCTTATAGTGTCCCAGACGATCTGCATATTAACGCCGGAATATCCATGGACAATACGGTTACGCATACCGTAAAGCTGTTTCCATGGGATAGTTGTTAATTTCAGTTTGAATTCATCTGAAAGAGATTCCTTTGCTAATTCGCCAATCTGCATAAGGTTAAATACACACGCTTCGACACGCATAGAGTCAGCTTGGAAGTCTTCAAGTGAAACACAACCTTTGCAATACTTTAAAACAGATGAAATATGAGAATAAATCTTTTCTAATACCTGCTGATCTTTAGTTTCCATAAATCATTACTCCTGTTTTCTTGATCTCATTGTCTACGTCGGAATTTGGGATAATCTGAGATGTATCAAGAAGATCTACCTCTTTGCCAAGTGCATTGACCACATCTTCAAGCAGACCAAAGAACGCAAGCCCTTTTAATCCGCTGTCAACAAGGAGGTCGATATCACTTTTGTCTTTAGCTGATCCCTTGGCATATGAACCGAAAAGAATACCTGAATCCGTGCGGTTCACAGCAATGACTCGCTGAAAACCGCATAGATTCAG
>CALEPT010000125.1 GCA_937910385.1 uncultured Ruminococcus sp.
ACCATGGCTGGCTTGTCATGGATTTATACGACCAATTATTATTATAGTAGGTGATTATCATGAATGACAAAAAAATCAAAAGGCTTACCGTTTCAGCACTGCTGTGCGCGTTTACGTGCATCGCAACAATGCTGATACGCATACCAACTCCCACAAAGGGATACGTCAACCTTGGAGATTGTATCGTTAATATTTCCGGCTGGCTGCTCGGTCCCGCATACGGAGCTGCTGCAGGAGGGGTAGGATCTGCGCTCGCAGACCTTTTCGCCGGATACACCATCTACGCTCCCGTAACTCTTGTTATAAAAGGCGCTATGGCAGCTGCAGCGTTTTACGTATACAGCGTTCTTTCCAGAAAGCTCCGAGGCTCACTCGCTGCAAGGATAACTGCGGCAGTTGCGGCAGAGGTGATAATGATACTCGGATATTTTGTTTTCGAGTCTGTATTCTATGGCTCGGTTGCAACCGGTGCGCTCGGTCTGGCAGGAAATCTTGCGCAGGGTATCATGGGAGCAGTCAGCTCCGTTGCGATATATGAGATAGTCATAAAAAGAATACCTAAAATAATATAAGTCCAACTCCCCGACTTTTACGACAGTAGGCATAAAGAAGTTTTCAAGGAAACATTGTAAGATAGGTACAGCAAGCTACTTACTATTTAAAACGTGTAAATGCTATTGCTATCTCAATGATTATGTGAGCCATATTGTCTATTGACAAAATGCTATCAAATTGGTATAATAAACATAACGCTTGATTTGCATACATCTTTCTGTATGGATTCAAGCGTAATATTATTTAGGAGGGCGATTATGAAGCCTATTTTCAAACGTATGCTTTCAGGTGTACTGAGTGCAGCAATGACGATAAGCGCAATACCTTTTGTAAACTTTATTAGTGAGCGTGCACAGTAATGAAGATGCCGTTAAATATAGTAACTGGCTTATTGATTGCTTTCGTTTTGATTTTTTTCTGTTCTTGCAGTATCAAAAATGATGACGATTATAAGGAACGTATTGAAACGTCCTGTGGAGATTCATTTAGTTTATTATTCGATTCTTTTAAAGTAAAGACAACCGTGGAAGATAATAACTCAAGATTTCATGTTACTCTTAAAGGAAAAATCACAAAAGATGATATTAAATTACTTTCGGATTCAGACGGGATAAAATTATATCGTTTCAAGTATTTAGCAGTATATGATATTGGCAAAGGATTTGAAACTTTTCATGGTGAGGAAGATACGGATTCCTCAATTGTATCAATTATTAGAGACAATTTGCTATGTGATGATGCTTTCTTTGCATATAACATTGAGTTTTTTTTAGACAATTCAACTTACGATATTGAGGCACAACAAATCATAACAGCAATTTGTCAAGGTTACTATACTCAACTCAAAGAATATGGTCTCACAGATTCTATTATCAGTAACAGTGAAAAAATCGAATCAATTAAACAAGCGGCACTTAAGATTAAGGTAGCACGAAATATAAACAGTTAAACTCATTTCGATTGATCATAGCCTATTGGCGCACCTAATTTCCGTTCCACACAAGTCATAATCAGAATTGTGGAGCATACCACAACAGGCACAAACCCTACTGGAACTGAATAACCGCAAGCTCTCGGAAACGCTCTGCAAGCGTTTCTGAGGGCTTTTTCTTTTCAGCGGTTAGTTTTCCGCTCCGCAGGCTCGGACGACGCTGTGGGGCTTTTCCGTTCGCCTGACGGTCAAGCTGAGTTCTGCTCGGCAATGCCGTGACGGATTTCATACTCACGCACACGGCGGTAGAAAGTATTTGCTGACATATCCATTCTCCGCATAAAGTCCCTGCCTGTGATGTTCTTCGCTCTCCATTCCCCATAGAGCTGCCCGAACCTCGTCCAGTCGGTGGGGATAGGCTTTCGCCCGGTGTACTTGCCTTGAGCCTTAGCGATCTCGATGCCCTCTGCTCTGCATAAGCGATCAGCTGCGCTCGTTCCTCGCTGGCTGCCTGCTTAACGCTGTCGCTGTTTGAGCTGCTCACGTTCCAACTGAGAGAGGGCAGCAAACACGGTGAGCACAACCGCTACCGCTTCGGAGTTGGCAGTATAATCGAACCCGAGTGTTTCAGAAAGCTCAGGCATGATCTCGTTGCGCAGATGCGTAGGATCCATATATTCCGCCATCAGCACCCAGTGCTTGCTTTCGCCCATGCCGAATATGTCCGTTTTAGTATCAAGCTTGATCTTATACGGCTTTTTATCATGTACCCATGTATAATTACCGCGCCCCCTGATCTGGATAGATCCGTTATAGAGCCGGGCAGTATTGCTGAATTCAGAATTACCTTGAATACTGCAGGTTCCCGCTATATATTCCGTTTTGCTTGTGATCTCTTCAGCGGTATTGATATACACGACCGGCAATTCACTGAAATATACAGATGCCGAATATTCCTTTCCGTCTGCAGTTACGGTGACAGTTATCATCTTCTCATAGTCATCTGCGGTCGGGGTATAGCTGTCACTATCAGCTCCGACGATTTTGCCTCCTACGGTCCATTTGTAAGAAGCATTTGCCGTGATGATACCGTTCATACTCACTCTGATCGGTACACCAGCCTGTATTGCTGCGTTAGAAATACTGACGCCAGCACTGTTTGAATCAGTCTCAGCAGCATTGACAGCCGTTATCCGTGAAGGAGCTCCGACACTGTATGCACCGGCAGAGCCAACAGCAAGCACCAAGCCGCACAGGCACGATAAACAGATCATTCTTTTTTTCATTTAAAGTCCTCCATAATATCATATCCCAAATATATTATCATTTATTATATCATGCCATTGTGAAAAAATCAATCTCATCAATAGAGCACTCTGTGTTTCGATCCTCCCTGCAAAGAGGAATAGTGACCGACCACACCTGTCTTGCCTGCACGTATAAGATCACAGGTCAATTCAGAGCAATGCTCGTCTCGGGGACTATGGTTATCTCCACAGCTTCCTTATTTGTAGCATATCCAACGTACAGTGAACCGTTAGCAACAAGGCTCTTGCAGTAATGAAAGCCCTTGCGTTTAGCAGTTCCGGTATAAACGAGCTCGGGATCGCTTGAATTACTGCGGAGAAGATAAGCAGTATCGAAGGCCTTGCCGTCCTTGGATAACGTCACCGCAAGGGGACTTCTCAGGCTGTTATTTACCGGGCAGCCTGCCATAAATGCGGTGCCGTCAGAGAGGTTGCCTGCGCTCTGCTTTGTACGCGCATCCGGCATATCCGTTGACTGTACCTCGCTCCATGTAACGCCGTCGTCAAAGCTATAGGAAACAAGCTTCGTATAGCTTCCGCTCTGGTCGCGGAATATCATACCTGAATCCGTAAGGTCGGTCAAATTTAAGGGCAACAAAAAAGAGAACAATTC
>CALEPT010000126.1 GCA_937910385.1 uncultured Ruminococcus sp.
ACTTGCCCTGTGCCTTAGCGATCTCGATGCCCTCACGCTGTCGCTGTTTGAGCTGCTCACGTTCCAACTGAGAGAGTGCAGCGAACACGGTCAACATGAATTTGCCCGCAGGAGTATCGGTGTCGATATTCTCCTTGTGGCTGATGAGGGTAACGCCCTTTTCGGTGAGGGCGTCGATGATGTTCAGCAAGTCCTTTGTAGAACGTCCCAGACGGCTGATACTCTCGATATAGAGGGTATCGCCCTCACGCACATAGTCCAGCATAGCTTTAAGCTGAGGACGGTCTTTATTCGCTCCAGAAATCTTCTCGGAGAAGATGCGGTCAACCTGATAGCCGAATAGTCTAAATCGTTCATTTCTTTTTACCCTCCGTTTTCCAGTTATAGTATGTCTTGCCCTGATATTCGTTCGGAACGACTTCGGGCAAAACGATAGTCTTTCTGCCGTTTTTCATGTAGCTTGTGCTTTTGCCGTTCAGAAGCCCCTTGACCTGCGCATCGGACAGCGTTACACCAAAGACCTTAGCAACATTCATTCCGCACTTGCCCTTGCAGTACCACCCGAACTTGCCGTTAATGACCTCAGCACCGCATTTCGGGCATCTGCCCGCCGATTCAAACTTGCCGTCTGAAAAAGAAACAGAATTATCGGACTTGCCGTATTTACCGCACATATCACGGACATTCTGCTCGATCTCCGACATAAAGCTGTCAGCGGAATACTGTCCGTGTTCCACCTGCCGGAGCTTCATTTCCCACTCTGCCGTAAGTCTGGCGGACTTCACTTCATCGGGAACTACGCTCACAAGGTCAATACCCCTGTCGGTAGGAATGATCTGCTTTCCCTTACGCTCCGCATAGCCGTTCTTTACAAGACTTTCAATGACAGCAGCTCTTGTTGCAGGAGTGCCTAAGCCTTTCTTTTCGGAATCCTCGTCATATTCGTCCTGCCCTGCGTGTTCCATAGCGGATAACAGCGTATCTTCGGTGTAAGGCTTCGGCGGACTTGTGAAGTGTTCGCCATTGCATAAACTGCCGGTCAGGATTTGACCCTCAGTCAAGACAGGGAGCGACTTGTCATCGTCCTTGTCATCGGCAGACTTCACCGCATAACGTTTCCAGCCCATATCAAGGACAGTCTTACCGCTTGCCGTAAACTCCGTACCACCGCACTCAGCGGTCACTTTTACCGCTTCATACTGATGTGCAGGAGCAGAAGCACAAATCAGCTTTCTTGCAACAAGAACGAGGATATTCTTTTCTCCTGCCGGAAGCCCGTCAAGGTCAGCCGTGGCAATACCGCTTGTGGGGATAATTGCGTGGTGTCCCGTGACTTTCTTGTTGTTGATAACTTTACGCAGATCGGGAGTATGCACCATATTGAAGCCGAGATAGGTATTGCAGAGCCTCAGCACATCAAGTGCAGTCTGCTCCATATCGTCCGATAAGAATTGGCTGTCCGTTCGGGGATATGTGACCAGCTTCTTTTCGTACAGATTTTGTGTGTAGTCAAGTGTCTGCTGGGCGGTGTAGCCGTGGATTTTGTTTGCTTCACGCTGTAAGGTTGTCAGGTCATAGAGTTTGGGAACGCTGACCGTTTTGACTTCCTTTTTGACCGACTTCACCGTAACAGGCTTGCCCTCACAGGAAGAAATAAGGTCATTGACCGCAGTTTCATCGTTGATTCGTGCCGAGGACAGCGTAAAACCGTCACAGGCTATATCCGCAGTAAAATACTTCTGCTTGATGAAATGCTTGACATCATAGTCACGCTTGACGAGCGTTGCAAGTGTGGGAGTCTGCACTCTGCCGATATTCAGCTTACCGCCGTACCGACAGGAGAACAGCCGAGAACCGTTCATGCCAACAAGCCAGTCAGCCTTAGCCCGTGAAAACCCTGCATAGAACAGATTATCATAATCAGACATTGGCTTCATATTGACAAGCGCCTGTCTGATAGCCGATTCTTCCAGAGAAGATACCCACAAACGTTTGACAGGCTTTCTGCACCGAGCCATATTGTACACATATCTGAAAATGCACTCACCCTCACGGTCAGCGTCCGTGGCACAGATGATCTCGGTCACATCATCACGCCCCATAAGCGCCTTGACAATGCCGAACTGCTCCTTAGTGCTTTCAGTGACCTTGAACTGCCACGCTTCGGGTATCATGGGAAGCTGTGAAAAACTCCATTTCTGCTCCCACCCACAGCCGTATTCGTTGGGATTTTTAAGCCCGACCAAGTGGCCGACACACCATGACACGATGTAACCACCGCCCTCGATGTAGCCTTTATTGGTCTTGTTAGCACCGACCACCGAGGACAAGGCTCTCCCGACCGAGGGTTTCTCGGCAAGAATAAGGATCATTATTTATCACGACCTTTCTGCAAGTTGTTCCAATATGCCGCAAATAACCGAATTTACCGCATTTGGCTATTGATTTTTTGTTTTTGATGTGGTATAATATAAGTGAAAAGAAACATAGTATATAAGAGGTGCATACCATTGGCTGAAAGAGATACTGCTGAACTTACTCAGCAAGAGCTTCATCAAAAGGATTTAGAGCGTTTGGAGAAAATGCGTCCTTTAGATGATGACTTCATGAGAGAGTTGTTTAGAAACAATATCCCTCTTGCACAGCTTGTTCTCAGGATAATGACTGGTAAAAATGATTTGGTCATTACATCTGAAGAAACTCAGTATGACCTGAAACACCTTTTAGGTGCAAGGTCTATCTGTCTTGACGTATTTGCTACTGACAGCGAAGGAAGAAAGTTTAATCTTGAGATCCAGAGGTCTGACAGAGGTGCTTCACCTAAAAGGGCAAGATACCATTCAAGTTCCATTGATGTTGAGTTTTTGAAAGAAAAACAGGACTTTGATGAGCTGCCGATCACATATGTGATCTTAGTTACTGAAAATGATGTAAGGAAAGCAGATCGTCCCGTGTATACTTTTGAAAGGCGTGACACATTGACAGGAGAGCCTTTCGGAGACGATGAATACATTATCTTCATCAACGGTGCATATAAAAATCCCGATGATGATTCTGATTTAGCCAAGCTGATACATGATTTTGGCTGTAACAAAGCCGAAGATATGTATTTTGACCTTATGGCAGAGAGAACCAATTATTATAAGAAAATACCGGAAGGAGTGAGTCATATGTGCAAACTTATGGAAGATATGAGAAACGATGAAAAGATCCAGTTCGCTGTAAAGCTCCTTAAAAGAGGGAAAGACACCTTAGAGGAAATATCCGAGCTTACAGGTCTTACTCTTGAAAAGGTGAAAGAAATTCAGGAACAGCTTAAACCCGTTTCTGCATAAACCACATCAACCTAAGCACATTCCCCACCTCGGGGAGTGTGCTTTTATTTTTCCGGAATAGGATACGGCTTAACACACCCGTCATCAGGCTCGTCATACTTATGCTCAAAGCAAGTGCCGTAGTAGTTGTCTATGTCCTCATCATCGTCCTCGTCGAAATCATCGAGGTCATCGCCGTACTTGTCACGCAACTTCGCATTTGCTTCTCCGTTGCACTCACCGAACTTATACGCTGCATAAGCGATACCGCCCACAGCGCCGAGACCTGCCACACACTTGATGATCTTCTTGATATTCATATAAAAACCCTCCGTTTAATACTCTATGGGATTGCCGTAGTTGATTTTTTTGATTGACTTTATGTTCGCTCCGAGGTCAAGACCACACCAATTGTAGTAACCCCAGGAGCCTGAAAATGCCACACAGGACGGCAGACTGTTATCATCATAGATAAACTCAACGATACATTTGCCGTCACCGCCGAAGTTATGATATTTTCCCTCACCGTCATCAGCCCAGCCTTTGCTGTCGCATTGCTTGACGGTAAACTGTGTTCCGTTTTCAAGTTCCACTAAGTACCTGTCCCAATCATAGCCGTAAAACAAGCCTAATGCGGCGCAGTAATCACCGTATTCATCACGGCGAATGCCCGTGTTTGTGATTGGATCGACCACAGAACCATATATCGCACCCGAAGCAGGCTGTGCTTTCAAGCCCGAAGCCCTCTCGCCGGCAAAGCAGTTAGTCCAGCCGTCCTCATGTGGAAAGTCCCAAATGACCTCAACAGTTTCTGTCTTGCCGTTCTCCGACACAGGCACAGCTTCGGTGTTTTCTTCCTCAGAAAGAATAACAGGCTCTACCGTCACCGTGTACTCAGTATCCTCACGCAGACCCGTGATGTAGCACAGGCTGTCCGATTTGAACTCAAAGTACATATTGTCATAGTAGGCATAATTGGGCGAGACAGCTTCACAGGTGAAAGTGTAATCCCTGTCAGGTTCGGACTCCCATTCGACCTTTAAGCAGGAAACGGAGATCGTTGATACTTCTAAGCCATTGACAGATACTTCGGTGATCTCGGGCGGAACATCTGCATTATGTACGATAAAGCCCATGACAAGAGCAAGTATCCTTCTTTGAAAATCAGGCTCAAACATTATACTTCCTCACCGCCTTCCGCTTTGATAAGTGCCTTTTCAAGCTGATACGGCACTCCTATCAGAAGCGACAGGATCATCGACAGTATCAGCACTGTTGGCAGATAACTTAGCACGTTTCTTTTCCTCTCTTTCCTTAGCCTTCATCTCTTTTGCAAAGGCTCTGTATTTTGCCGTGTATTCGTATGATTTTCCGAACAAGTGCATTGCCGCCTTATATAAATTAGGCTCATGTTCTTCGATAACAGCAAGTTCTTCGTTGATATGTTTGCTGAAAGGACACCCGACACAGCCCGTTCTCCTCAGTCCATATTCCGTGTAGCAGCGTGAGTGCTGAACATCAAACATCTGCTCATAGTCATGCTTGTCCTTGTCGGTGTACCAGAATATCGGACGAAAAGTATCACAGCCCTTTGACTTGCACTCTGAAAAACAAGTCTTAAATGCCGCCGAACGGATACCGCCCTCAGCCTTGCGAATGCCTGTCATATCAAGGTCAGCATCAAGCTCCTTGATGATACGCTTTGCAGGCTTTTTCTTCGCAAATTCACAGCATTTGTTTGAAATCGGAAAGTCGGGAGGATTTGCAAGTATAAACTCTTTCAGCCACTTGTTACGATATATTGAGAAACGGCTCATCTTCTGCACACCGTTTTCATCGGAGTAACGCTCACCGCACCACCATTGAAGTGCGACCTTGCACTTCGGGTACTTCTTCAAAAGCACCTCCAACGGCTCGTCCTCCCATTGGAAATGGTGGGCTTGCAGTCTCATCATCTGTTCCGATACATACTTTGAAAGGAACGGCACACCATATTCCTTGATACAAGTCGGAATAGGCTTGTCAGGTTTTATATGAATGATCTCTATACCGTATTTCTGTTCAAGTTCAGCCAAATGCTCCTTAGTAGCGGTATATTCAAGCCCTGTGTCAATCCAAAAATAGGTCACTTTTCCGTCCTCATCGACCTTATGTATCATATCGAGCATGATGTCACTGTCCGAGCCGCCGCTGATACTGCACACAGGCGAATATGACCGCATCATAATGCGCTGTGCCTTACAAAAAGCGGTATAAATGGTGTAGTTATTGTTATCGGCACAGGTTTTCAGGATTTCTTCATTCATCACGAAGTCCTCCCATGATATGAGCGATTACGTCCACCGTCCAGCCGTTGCCGATACACTTGTATCTCTGCGAGTTGCTGATACCTGCCGTATAGTTATCGGGGAGAGTCTGCAAGCGCTCCGCTTCAACAGGAGTCAGCTTGCGGATAATATAATCACCATCAGGAAGGTCAATTTTATACAAACCTGTTTTTGCTCCCTGACCGCCCCCATTTGCCGATAGTGTTACTGACTTCCCACGAACGGAATAAATACGCTGTCCCTGACCACCCTTGCCATACTGACCGACACGGACAGGAGCGCATACAAGGCTGTCTTTCTGAACCGTTGTCAGACAGTTTGATTTGCCGTCAGGTCTGACTTCGATATGCTGTTCTGTCTTGCCGTCATTGACATATCTGCCACGCTGGGCGGCACCCACAGGCTCGGCAACCGCAGTTGCACCGCCTTTGAAACCCTTGTTTTTGATAAGCGTTGCTTCGCCGTACTTGTAATATCCAGCCATTACAGTACGGCTTTTTTCACCCTCATCGTTGTAAGTGTTAATGGGGATAGCTACACGCTGTTTAGCCATTTCACTTCCATACGGACTGAAAGGCTTTTCTCCGGCTTTATAATATGTAGCAGGGATAGTGTGCGATTTGCCGCCCACAGTATTGATCGGAATAGCCACCATTGTCCGCTGTTTTCTTTCAAGCGTATTGTAAAGTACAGCACCGTTATAGGAAGAAGTCATACAATAAGACTTGTCCTGCCACGGCACAGCGTTTTCAAGCACGTTGGCAAGCATAATGCCCTTATCCTCGGGCTGGGTGACATTCGGGATATTAGTCCAATAGCATCTTTTTCGATTCTGACCGCTTACAAGTGCCGAATTTATCATGATAGGCTGTACACCTAAATGCTTGCTGATCTCGTCCTTGATATTCTGATGAATGGAATAGTTGTTCTCATAAAGAAAATACCTGCACTCACTCTCACGGAGCGCCCGAACATACTCCATAAACAGCCTGAATCCCATGCCGTCCGATGTGGTCTCTCTGCCTTTCTTCGCAATAGACCAGTATGTACAAGGACTTCCGCCGAGCAAAAGGTCATACCCCTTGAACTTCGTAAAATCGCCGTCAAATACGTCCCCGTGGTGAACAATATCGGGGTAATTGCGATCTGAGACCGTGACAGCGTACTTGTCGATCTCAAAGGCATCATAACACTCCACGGGAATGCCTGCCCTTTGCAGAGCAAGCATACCGCAGGAAATGCCGTCAAATAGGCTTAAAACTTTCATTAGACAAATTCTCTCTCTTTTCTCATTGTCTGTGTTGTTTCTCTATATCTGTTTTGTTGTCAGAACCTTGAATCCAATGGGTTCAAGGTCGTTCAGGCTTCGTAATACTCGTCACAAAGCTCCTTGTATTCACGCTCCAGTTCGTCATAGTCCTCGCAGAGCTTGTTGTACTTCTCCGCAAGGACGGAGTGATCTCTGCCAAGCTCAGAAGCCGACTTCACAACATTATCGTACTTCTTCGCCATAGCAATACCGCCGTCCATAAAGCCGATCATGTGACCTGCATCATACCCCTGTGCAAACCACTTGCGCTTGATACAGTCAGCCACCTTTGCGGTAACTCCTGCCGCACAAACCGCCCCTGCAAGGGAAGCGATACCTACGATCATCTTTTTTCTGTTATTCATTTGCTGTTCCTCTCTTTCTCTCATTCGTCATCATAACTGTCATTGCCGTCAAAAATCTCCAGGTCATCATCATCGTCAGACTTGTAATCATCGGGATCAAACTCAGGCTTTCTGACACCGTTATCGCCCTTTTTCTTCTTGAAAAGGAAGAAACCGCCTGCACCGAATCCAATAAGTGCGATGATACCCACAAGGTAGATACTGCTCATATTGGCAGGAACTTTCTTGGTGGGAGCATTTTCGCCGTCCTCAGCACCTTCACCGTCAGCCGTTGCTTCGGAAGTCTCAGCCGTGTCCGAGGAATTATCACCGCTGTTCACTCTGCCGTTGGCTTTTTCAGCCGCCTGCATAGCCTCCTCGGGAGTGTACTTCGGATTTCCGTCCTTATCTTCTTCGCCGGCATAGAGAAGTGCGTAGAGATCATAATCGTCAACTTTGTTCAGAAAGTACACATTGTCCTCTCCGCTTTCGGCGGTGTAATTGATAAGCACATAGAAAACGTGACCGTCCTTTGTGGTGACAGCAATAAACTGCATTTCCTCTGTATTGTAGATGATCTGCTCCGACTTGATAAGAGCAGCGTTGCCGTCAGTATCGTAGTACGGATCACCGTCATAGTCAGGTTTGCTGTCATTTGCGGTAACAGTGCCGTTGCCGTTCTCGGCAAGCTGTGCCATTACCTTCATAAAGTCCTCCATGCTGTATTCTTCCTCTGATACAGAAGAAGTTGTTTCGGTCGCTGAACTGCTGTCCTCAGCTGAGGTTTCTGTTGCTTTTGCCGTTGTTCCCTCAGTTTCAGAGCCGTCCTCCGAACTGTCATTGTCAGCGGCAGTTGTTGCCTGTTCAGACAATTCAACCGCAGAATCCGTTGTTTCTGCCGCCGAAGCAGAAACCGCACCGACACTTACAAGGGAAAGCATCATTGCTGCCATTACAGCACTAAAAAATCTTTTTCTCATTGTTGTCCTCCTGTAAAAGTGTTCCTGTGTATTCATCACCGTCAGCCAGCTCGTCAATGTCATCGTCGGTAAGCCCACGGCTCTTGAATTTCAGGTTTTGCTGATATGAACGAATAAGTGTCTCAGGATCGGTCTCCTCTGTATTAGCCACCTGTTCGAGCTTTTCATATTTCAGCACTTTTATCTCCATAAGGAGATTTTTGAGCTGTCCGCTTGCTGTTTCTATCTGCCTGCGGAGTGAATCAGCCCTTTTCTCTTTCTTTTCGATCATCTGATCTATATTAGCCATCACATCACCTCCGTCAATACAGCACCAAACGCGGATCAATGTAGTCCCAGCCGTAGCCGTCCGTGTCGATGTAAATATGAAAATTCACGTTGCCGGCTGTCGTTTTGGCAAATTCCTTGCCCTCCTTGATACTGTCGCCTTCCTCATAGTCGTTTATTAGCACCGCATTTGCGATAGTGACCTCCGTATCACGCTTAGTTCCGCCGTTTCCGTCATACCAATACTGCACATCGTCCTTGCGGATCGTGATCTTGTTGTCATCGGTATCAACATCGGTTATTTTACCGCTGAAAGGCATTTTGAGCTTTGTTCCGCTGTCCGCATAGACCTTGATACCCTGATACAGCCCGTCACTTGCTTCATTCCAGCCTGTCATTTCGTAGCCGAACTCACGCTTTAACGAATAGTCACGGATAGACGGCTCGGGAAGAAGATTGTACAAAGTCTGATGATTGCCGTAGAGCGTGTTTCCGTCCTCATTGCCGACAAGCAGATTATAATACTGCAAACGTTCGGTCTTGTGGGACAGGGTTTTCAGCTTGTCCTCTATGACCTTATCAAATGTCTTTTTCTGCTTTATGTTGTAATACAAGTTGCATTCGGTTTTCCAGTAATACTTTTCATAATAGGCATACATACAAGTGTCTGTTATGCTGTCATTCCAAATGGTTGTATCGGTCGGGCTTACCAAAAACCATGCGTCAGTACCGTCCCAGCCCCAAAAACTGCGGTTATGCCGTTCTGAGCCATGCATAAAGAAGAAAGATCCCGTATCGTTGTCAATGTAGTAAAACGGTTCACTGTCACCGGCGTAATACCTATGGTCACGAACGTAAAAGCCCGTCAGAGCGTAATCATTATTCGGATCAAGCACACGATAGTTTTCCGTTATGCAGATATATCCGTCGCTGTCACGATACTGTCCGATCTCGGAAGTGTACGCTATCGGCTTAAAACGATACTTGTAGGGCTGACCGTCATAGATATATGCGTCCTGTTCGGCTCTGTAATACGTTCCCGATGAAGCGTTTCCGCCGCCCCAATAATTGTAGGGATCAAGTTCTTCCCAACGGGATTTATTATCATACCAGCTGACAAAATTGTACTCTGCATCAAACAGATCTTCTATCAAGTCCTCAGTATCACTGTCAAACTCCCAATACTTTATATCGCCGTTGTCATCGGCATCAAAGTCATAGTAATAGGCACACAGGAAAGACCACAGTTTATAACAATCGAAATCATATACCGGATCCCAATCGTATTTTGATGATCTGCCCCAATACCAGTTGTCGGGAGTATCGCTCATACCGCTTGTATCTTCGTCAAGTTCCGCAAGTCCGTCCTTCCAGTTGGAAGAATCACCGACCTTGCGTATCTTCTCATTCATTTCATAGGCAAGTTTCGTGTAGTATTTTTCGGCTTCCGACAGGTCATAGTCCTGCGCTGCATAAGTGCCGAGGGTGAAACCGCTGCTTGAAGCGATAGAACTGAAAATCATAATGATGAAGGCAAACACAAGAAGAATGATGATGACCGGTACAGCCAGTGTTGCAAAGAACTTCTTGACTTCCTTTTCGTACACGTTCTTGACAAACTTGAAAGCCGTCCTGATCGCATCGGAAACAGATTTCTTCGTCTGCTTGTTCTTCGGTCTGCGCTTCTTCTTTTTCTGCTTGTACTTATCGTGCTTGTCATTCAGCCTGTTTTCCTGCCTGTTCAGACGGTTTTTAGACTTCGATTCGCTGTCTTTGAGCCTGTCACGCTTTTTCTGCTCACGCTGTAAACGCTGGGGCTTTTTGACTTTTTCTATTGCAGGCTCGGCAATTCTTCTCTTTGCCGAGTCAACAGCGTGTACAAAGTCATTATCCTGATCTTCGTTGACCGCTTTCTGCCATGCCGAAGCCCTCATACGCTTTGCTGAATAAGAAACAGGCTTTAAGACAAGAAGCCCTGCACTTGCATCACGCTTGATCTTCCGCTGATTGCGAAGCTCCTTTTTCTTGAACTTCTTGTCTGTTTTAAGCTGTTTCTGTTCAAATTTCAGTTCACGCTTTGACTGCAAATACGCCTGTTTACGGCGCTTGTTCATCGCCCTGCGGTAAGGATTGCCCCTGTCTCTGACCTTTCTTGACTTGTAAAAAGCCTTAGCCGACTTTATATCCGCCTTTGAAGCACTGAGTTTCGGCTTGTAGGAATCGGCCTTGAAAACCTTGTATTCAGCCTTTTGGAGCTTGTACTTTGCTTTTTCAAGTTTCTGCTGTTTCTTCTGTTTCAGGTGACAGTGTGTACCTTTGACAGCATCGACCGCTGTTCTTCCAACAAAGAAAACTCCACGGTGATAATCGTCCACCGCTTCACGGGTGTACTTTTGCTTTAATTTGTTTCTGACTTCACGCTGGGCAACGTCAGCACCTTTTATGCCGACAGTTTCCGCTGCGAGTGCAGTGTCAACAGCCGTCTGTGTTACATCGTGTACCGCAAAATTCGTGACCTTTGCCGCACCCTTGAAAACCTTGCCCTTTTTGGACTTCGGCTTCCAAGCGTTTATCGTCCTTGTGACCGAGGGTGCATCGCCCTTGATACGGTATTTTGCATTGACCGCCTTATGTATCAGACCACGGTTATTTCCGTGGTGTGTTTTCTCACTACGGACGATATATGCACGAGTATGATTATTCCCACGGCTGTTCTGTTCACGGCGGAAGTCTATCTGAAACTGTTTTGACCGCCTGCTGACCTTATCGAAACGAGCCTGAGCTTTACGGAGGTTATTCTGTTTTCTCTGTAATCCCATAAATCCTCCATTTCATGCCGTTTACTGGTCTTGAGGACGAGTTGTCATCAAGCGGAACATCTGCGTGTCTGCCGGAAACTTATCTGTAAATGGCAAAAGCACCTTATCGTATCTGATAAGACCTTCGCCCGGACCTGAGTTCGTCACAAACTTCATCTGTTCTTTTGAAATATGTAACTTCTCTGCCAGAATGTCACGGTCTCCCGATGCCTGATTCAGCATATAGACGAAGTCCGAGTTATCAAAGATATTCTCGACTTCCTGCGACTGCAACAGGTCTTTTACATTTTGCGTGATACCCGTAGGAACTCCGCCCCATTTTCTGAAACGCTTCCAGATCTCAGCAGAATACTTCGCCGTCTGTTCCTCTTTCAGCAGAAGATGAAACTCATCAATGTAATAGCGAGTGATCTTCTTTTTCTCACGGTTGGCCGACACACGATTCCAAACCGTGTCCTGAACGATAAGCATTCCGACCTTTTTCAGCTGATTGCCTAACTCCTTAATATCAAAGCAAATGATACGGTTTGTCATGTCGATATTCGTTCTATGGTTGAAAAGGTTCTGAGAGCCATTAACGAACATTTCAAGGCTGTTCGCCACTCTCAGAGCCACATCGCCCTCAGCTTTCAGCTCATGCTGTAAGTCCGAAAGCAAAGGCATTTTCTCAACAGACGGCTGATTTTCGATGAAATTCTTGTAGATACGCTGAACGCACTTGTCGATAACAGACCTTTCCTCAGCGGTCAGACCGTATCTTCCGCCCACAATGATCTCGCACAGGCTGATAAGAAAATCCGACTTGTCAGCGATAACTTCCATAGGATTGCTCATAAGATAATCGTCAATCGTTACGTCCATAGGGTTGATATGCTGTTCCGAATTGCTGGCGATACGGATAAGCTGTCCGTGGAGCGCCGACACAAGAGGGAAATACTCACCCTCGGGATCACAGATGATAATATCGTCCGTGGTGGTCAGAAAGCAGTCAAGTATCTCACGCTTTACGCTGAAACTCTTGCCTGCGCCCGGTGTGCCGAGGATAAGTCCGTTGGGGTTTTTGAGCCGTGACCTGTTGGCACGAATCATATTGCCCGAAAGCGTGTTCACTCCGTAGTAGGTCGCCTGTCCGTCCTGAAAAAGTTCCTTTGTAGTGAAAGGCACAAAAATAGCGATACCGCTTGTGTGCATTTCCCTTGACACGGGGACAGCGTTGTAGCAAATGGGGAGTGTGGAGACCAGCGTCTGCTCCTGTCTGTAATCGTAGGGGAACATGGTGCAGTTGTTCTTCTGACAGATACGCTTTAGCATTTCCGCTTGCAGTTTCAGCGACTTCTTGCTTTTTGCGTAAGCCCTGATACTGATCGAGATATGGAAAAGGCTCTCGTTCTTGCTGTTTAAGTCTGCAAGCAGTTTGTCGATGTCCTCAATGTACATCTTGATAGCAGGCGGAAGAATGTCCGTGTCATATCCTGCCTGACTTGCTTTTTTCTGCTCATCGACCTTCATAGCTTCAACCGCCGTCAGCTTCTTCTTGACGAATTTGAGTGCGTCGATCTGGTCTAACGGCTCGACGTGAAGATTGATACAGAATAAGTTCTGCATTTCCAGAAAGTCTTTCAGTATCTCGTCCGACAGTTCGCCTGCAAGGATATTCAGCCCCCATACAGCACCGTAAGCACTGCCGATCTCAAAGTCAGACTTGTTGAATTTCAGGGACGGCGGGGCGATAAAGTCCTTTGTATCCATGCCTGCATGGAGCATACTGTCCCAATCAAAGATAAAATGCTGACTTCTGTACGGGTTGAGAGCGTAGTACATCGCTTCAAGCCTTGCCTTGCCGTCGAGCATTTCCGCTTCCACACCAAAAGCCTTAAAGCCCTTGATAACGTCATTCTTAATGCTCATCAGCTTAGACCTTGCCGACTTATAGCTTGTACTCTCAATTCCGAATGTCAGGAATTTACGGGCACTCTGACCGTTTGAGCCTGTCATCAGCTTGTCGGTCAACATCTTGCTGTACTCCGAGCGAATATCGTTGAAGTCATCGTCCTGCTCGGGTATCTGGATAGTTTTTATCAGCTTGTCCTTTGAGCGGTTTTGATTCTCAAACGTCAGCTGAAACTTGATCGTATTATCGAAAAGATTGATAATATCGCAGTATTTTGAAAAAATGTTGTTCTGTTCATCGAACTCCGCAATACTGTAATTGGCATCGTA
Organism: uncultured Ruminococcus sp.; assembly: GCA_937910385.1. Lineage (GTDB taxonomy): Bacteria > Bacillota > Clostridia > Oscillospirales > Ruminococcaceae > Ruminococcus. Next base: position 13,581 of record CALEPT010000126.1, read on the forward strand.
AAACTGTACCGTCAGAGAATAAAAATTCTCCGACACCTGACAAACTCCGTCACGGAACATACACAGGAAAGGGATCGTATTCTGCACCGTGGCATTGCTGCCGTTTTCTTTCTTTATCTCAGCCATTCTTGCGGATAAAAGTTTTTTGTCCTCTTTGGTAAGCTGTGAGGCAGGCTTGCCCATGATAACAGCCGATTTGGACTTGTTATCACTTATTTTGGCATCTTTCTTTCTAAAGCCCATTGGTAAACCTCCGTTATTTCAAAGCGGAGGACACCGAAAGTATACTATTATATATAGAGAGCGTGATCAGCCTTTTCTTTCGGCATCTCTCAGCTTTTTTCGTATCTTCATATATTCGATGTGCCGTTCAAGGCTCACGAATACATTTGTTGTTCTGTAATATCGCTTTCTCGGTCTTGTAAAATACTCTTTCATGAACCTGATCTGCTTTTCAAGAAACACACCGTTCTTTTTGTACAGTCCGCAGAGTATCGCAGGTGCGGCACACGCACCCATCGCAAATATCGCTCCCGACATACCGATTGCATTTCTTGTTAAGAAGAAAACAGGCGCTCCGATCACAAGACCGATACCAAAGCATATTACTTGTCTTTTTGTAAATCCCGCAATAAACTTCTCCTTAATCTCATTAAGGTCTTTCGGGATAGGAACGTAATGTGCCATAAAACCTCCGTAAATAGCCGTTTTCAGCGTTTTAGTGAGCGCTAAAAACTGACTTAGATATAGCGCCTGTACGCAGGATCGTAAAGATCAGTGCAGCCGTGTAGCCCAAAAGCATCGCCATTTGCATGATGACGCTTCCTGTGCCTGAATTCAGTGTTGTTATCATATTTGCAAACAGTGTCTTGAAGATACCGAGTGCGACAATGATAAAAAATCCCTGAAACGACAGTGCTAAAAGCTGTTTGATCCAGTTTTTGCCGATTGAAGCCCATTCTCCCGAGTCCATCATCGTAGCCATAGGGATAGGAGCAACAGAGAGATACATAAATACCTCAATGATACGGCTTGCAAGGGTTATAACGATAGCGACTATCAGTATCATCACTCCGACATGTACTATCAGGGAGATAAACCACACGGTCATCAGCTCACCGAGGGAAAGTCCGCTTAGTGCCGACTTTTTCAAAGCAAGCGCCGTATCCAGATAATCGCCTGTGCCGAATAGAGTTGTCAGACCATTGGAACAAACATTAGTTCCGAAGCCGAACAATGCAGAAGCGATATAATATGTATTCGACACCAATATTACACCGCACAGGGCTTTGATTATCCATTTTATGATGATAGAATCATCAAAGTCCTTAAAGTTGTTGCCCCTCAGTACGGTCTGTATCAGGTCATTCAGAAGAATGATCGTCAAAACAAAGCCCGCAATCGGGACGACAACGTTATTACATAGCGTTTCGATAGTTGTCCACACCGAAGTGCCGCCGGTTCCGCCGCCCGTAAAATTCGCAGGGTGCGAGGTCAGATATGTTGAAACAAGTCCGTCACTGCCTGTTGTCTGTGAAAAAGTATCGGTCAGCAGATCGGAAATTCCGTCAAACTGGCTTTTAATGCCGTCCTTAAACAAGTCACAGCACCAATCTTCAAGTGCATCTATCGCATCGCTGATCACTCCCATTTTTCATCACCTCCTGCTGGGGGTTGTAATGGTCTGTCATATTTGTTAAGCTGCCGCAGTTCAAGTTTTGTGGGGAGAAGGTTACGGCAGAAGTATGCCGATCCGAAATGATTGCCTTTGGTGGTACATTCCATATTCTTTCGGGTATGATAGTCCACTCTTGCATCAAAGGCAAGGAGCTGTATCTGATTTCTGAATATCTTATACCGCTTTTTGCCCTGTATGCTGTTTACGGGCAGAAGGAGTGCGAAAGGCTTCTCAAAAGAAAAAGCTCTTTTCAGAACGTCATCTTTCTTTGAGAATGGGGGATTGCTCACAAGTATGTCCCAATTATCAGGCTCATACTTAAAGAAATCCCTGCCTTCGCTCAGACTGCTCCGCACAACCTTATATCCTTTTTCCGTAAGGCAGTTATAGTAGGCGCTCCATTCTTCATCGAACGGACACCAAATAACCTTGTCTTTCGGCAGGAACTCCAGTAACGGCTCTACCGCATAGTAAGGCGTATAGACCTCGTCTCCTGCACTTGTCCTGTTGGCAGTTAAGTATCCTATGTTGATCGCCATTGTGTCACATCGCTCATTACCCACCACAGCCCACCGCATGAGCGACCCTTCATAATTCTATATTTACGGCGTTATTTATATAGCGTTCAGCCGTTAGTTTACGCTTGTCTCTTTCTCTGAATTGTCTTTATCAGATAGCACCTGTCATCATGGTTTCGAGAACAGGAACGAGAATGATAGCGAGCAGGATCAGACCAAGACCAGCCATGAGCTGCTTCATGCCCTGGCTCTTACGACAGTAGGCATAAAGAAGTTTTCTGACAAACATTGTAAGACAGGTACAGCAAGCTACTTTATATTTAAAATGTGTAAATGTTACTACTATCGCCATGATTATGTAAGCCATATTGTCTATTGACAAAATACTATCAAATTGGTATAATAAGCATAACGTTTGATTTGCATACACATTTCTGTATGGATTCAAGCGTAATATTATTTAGGAGGGCGTATATGAAGCCAATCATTAAACGTTTGCTTTCAGGTGTCTTGAGCACAACGATGACAGTAAGTGCAATACCTATCGTTTCAGCTCATGCCGAAGAAAGTGCAGAACCATATCCGTATACGATGTTCGCCGCATCGAATGACGATGGTGCTATTACTGTAAATGCAGAAAATTTCTGCGTGAATGGTAATGTAGCTACCAACGGCACAATCGTTTCAAACGGTAATATGAACATCAACGGTATAAAAAACGAGAACGTTGATGAACCCATGATGTTTATTTTTGATAAGATAAACAATCAGTATTTCTCTGCTTCCAATGTAGAGGAACATAATGAGGATTTCACTCTTGACGAGTTGAATATCAGCATCAATGTGCCAACTAATGTCCAAGGAGAAGCCACACTGACAGGAAACATAAATATCAACAATGCCCTGAAAGCATTGGAGAATGTCAATCTTTATGGAGAAGTCAAGAATACTAACGAATCAGTTATATTTTCTAAGTATGGAGATATCGTCATTGACAGCCAGAATGTCAACTTGAATGGTCTTGTTTATGCTCCGTTTGGCAGTGTAACAATTAATGCTCAAAATCTTAATCTCAACAACGTGGTTATCATTGCAGAAAGCATTGTACTGACTTGCCCAAATGTTAATGCTAATAACAGCAACAATGCAAGTGCGTTTGTAGGTAGAACATCTGAGCAGTTGGATATTCCTTATGATGAGTGGCAGTACATGAAAGATGAAAATAATAATGAGATTCCAGACTTTTTTGAGGAATACAACAACTGGAGCCTTCTTGTTGATACCGACTACGATCAGTTACCAGATTGTATTGAGCGTATTTTGTATACGGATATACTAAATCCTGATACAGATGGTGATATGCTCCCTGATGGCTACGAAATACTTACAACTTTAACTAATCCTGCTGGCTACGATAGCTATTACTCTGGTATTTCAGACGGTGAATATGACATTGATAAAGATGGACTTTCCAATTACCAGGAATACCAGATTGGAACAAATCCCTATAATAACGATTCGGATTCTGATAGACTGATTGATGGCGATGAGATATCGGAATATTATACCGATCCGCTACTTTTTGACACAGATAATGATGGTATAGGAGATGCAGATGAACTTTATGTGGGTAGCGATCCTCTTACAGCAAATGAAAATGAAAGCACATTGTTTACCAAGCATTTCACGCCTGATATATTTGGTATTGAATACAATGAGTACTATCCAGAAATATCCTTAACTGCTAATGCCGATGGAATTACGTCATTCGGTATGGAGGTTCGCCCAATGGATATGTCCATAAATCCGAATATTCCAGGATATATTGGTTGTGCGTTTGATTTCTCAATGGAAGGTGAATTCCATTCTGCGAATTTGCAATTCCATATTCCCGCTTACTTACTGGAAGATGAGAGTTTTGAACCTGCAATTTATTATTACAACACCGATGAGAAACGTTTGGAAGAAGTCCCAAATCAGATTTGCAATGGTAACACTGTCAGTGTAAGTTTGGATCATTTCTCATCTTATTTAGTCATAAACAAGAGAGCCTTTAACGCAAAATATAACGATACTGCACAGTTATTCAAGGAACTACCTATCGAAGATGACCTCTACTATGAAAATACCGCTGATGCAGATATTCTCATTACACTTGATGACTCTGGTAGTATGGACTGGAATGATCCCAACTTTGGAAGAATTTCCGCAACAGAGAAATTCATTGAACAATTACCTGAAACCGATAGAGTAGGCGTGACGAAATTCACAACATCAGTATCTCAGATTTTTAAGCTGGATTATATGACTGATCAGAATCGTGAAAAGCTTGAAAAATCTTTATCTGGATTGAAAAGCGACGGTGGAACAGATTGCTCTGCAGCATTGCATAATGCTATCAACAATTTGAATGATGATACAAGAGCTAAGTGTATCATTTTATTGACCGACGGTGTAGATTCACCATACAATTATTACGATTACGATAAAATCATTGAGTCTGCAATTAACAAGGGTATCAACATCTTTACAATCGGATTAGGTAACGATGTTAATGAAGAATTACTTAACAAAATAGCTGATGATACATATGGCAAGTATTTTAGCATTGATGATACAAGTGAACTTGTTTATGGTAAAATAGAAATGCAGAAAAAGGGCTCCAAAAGTGCATAGGTGAAA
>CALEPT010000127.1 GCA_937910385.1 uncultured Ruminococcus sp.
ATCAGTTATCCGCATATACGAACTTCAACATTGATATCTTCCCATATTTTGGATTGTATCGTTTGTCCGTTCGCGGCTCTGAAAGCCTTTGCTTCTTCCAATGTTATATCGAATGTGCACATTAACTCTAACGAGTCGAACTTACCTCTTATCTGCGATAGCAGCCTGAGCAGCAGCGAGTCTTGCAATCGGAACGCGGAAAGGTGAGCAAGAAACATAGTCCAGACCGATCTTGTGGCAGAACTCAACGGAAGTAGGATCTCCGCCGTGCTCGCCGCAGATACCGCAGTGGAGCTTGTCGTTAGCGCCCTTACCCATCTTAACAGCCATATCCATGAGCTTACCAACACCGATCTGATCGAGCTTAGCGAAAGGATCGTTCTCGAAAATCTTCTTGTCGTAGTAAGCGCCGAGGAACTTGCCTGCGTCGTCACGTGAGAAGCCATAAGTCATCTGAGTGAGGTCGTTAGTACCGAAGCAGAAGAAGTCAGCGTTTGCAGCGATCTCGTCAGCTGTAAGAGCAGCTCTCGGGATCTCTATCATAGTACCAACCTCGTAATCGAGCTCAGCACCTGCTGCAGCGATAGCAGCGTCAGCAGTCTCAACAACTACCTTCTTAACGAACTTGAACTCCTTGATATCGCCAACGAGCGGGATCATGATCTCGGGCTTAACAGTCCAATCGGGGTGATTCTTCTTAACGTTGAGAGCAGCCTTGATGATAGCATTTGTCTGCATCTTAGCGATCTCAGGATATGTTACAGCAAGACGGCAGCCTCTGTGACCCATCATCGGGTTGAATTCGTGAAGTGAAGCAATGATGTTCTTGATAGTCTCAACTGACTTGCCCTGTGCATCTGCAAGAGCCTTGATATCCTCTTCCTCTGTAGGAACGAATTCGTGGAGAGGCGGATCGAGGAATCTGATAGTAACAGGGTTACCCTCAAGAGCCTCATAAAGAGCCTCGAAGTCAGCCTGCTGCATGGGTTCGATCTTAGCGAGAGCAGCTTCTCTCTCCTCAACAGTATCAGAGCAGATCATCTCACGGAAAGCAGCGATTCTCTCAGGATCGAAGAACATATGCTCGGTACGGCAGAGACCGATACCTTCAGCGCCGAGCTCCTTAGCCTTCTTAGCGTCTGCAGGAGTATCAGCGTTTGTTCTTACCTTAAGGGTTCTGTACTTGTCAGCCCAAGCCATGATGCGACCGAATTCGCCTGCGATCTGAGCATCAACAGTAGGAATGATACCCTCATAGATGTTACCTGTAGTACCGTCGATAGAGATGTAATCTCCCTCAACGAAGGTCTTGCCTGCGAGCTCGAACTTCTTGTTTGCTTCGTCCATCTTGATATCGCCGCAGCCTGATACGCAGCATTCGCCCATACCACGAGCAACAACAGCAGCGTGTGATGTCATACCGCCGCGAACAGTGAGGATACCCTCAGCAGCCTTCATACCTGTGATATCCTCAGGTGAAGTCTCGAGACGAACGAGAACTACCTTCTCGCCTTTTTCAGCCCAAGCGATAGCGTCATCAGCAGTAAATACGATCTTACCGCAAGCAGCTCCGGGTGAAGCGCCGAGACCCTTGCCGATAGGAGTTGCAGCCTTAAGAGCAGCGGTATCGAACTGGGGGTGGAGGAGTGTGTCGAGGTTTCTGGGGTCGATCATAGCAACAGCTTCCTGCTCTGTTCTCATGCCCTCATCAACGAGGTCGCAAGCGATCTTAAGAGCAGCCTGAGCGGTTCTCTTACCATTTCTTGTCTGGAGCATATAGAGCTTCTTGTTTTCAACAGTGAACTCCATATCCTGCATATCTCTGTAGTGATTTTCGAGTGTTTTGCAAACCTCCTGGAACTGAGCGAAAGCCTCAGGGAAGGTCTCAGCCATCTGAGTGATAGGCATAGGAGTACGAACACCGGCAACAACGTCCTCGCCCTGTGCATTTGTGAGGAACTCACCCATGAGCTTCTTCTCACCTGTAGCAGGGTCACGTGTGAAAGCAACGCCTGTACCGCAGTCGTCGCCCATATTACCGAATGCCATTGACTGTACATTTACAGCAGTACCCCATGAGAACGGGATATCGTTATCACGTCTGTAAACGTTAGCACGGGGGTTGTCCCATGAACGGAAAACAGCCTTTACAGCGCCCATGAGCTGCTCCTTGGGGTCTGAGGGGAAGTCTGTACCGATCTTTGACTTATACTCAGCCTTGAACTGTGAAGCGAGCTCCTTGAGGTCGTCAGCATCGAGCTCAACGTCCTGAGTAACGCCCTTCTTAGCCTTCATCTGGTCGATAAGCTCTTCAAAGTACTTCTTGCCGACTTCCATAACAACGTCGGAATACATCTGAATGAATCTTCTGTAGCAGTCCCAAGCCCAACGTGCGTTGCCGGACTTTTCAGCGATAGTTTCAACAACAGTCTCATTAAGACCGAGGTTGAGGATTGTATCCATCATACCGGGCATTGAAGCTCTTGCGCCTGAACGAACGGAAACGAGGAGCGGATTCTCCTTATCGCCGAACTTCTTGCCTGTGATCTCTTCCATTTTAACGATATACTCGTTGATCTCAGCCTGGATCTCGTCAGAGATACCGCCGTCCTCGTAATACTGAGTACAAGCCTCTGTAGTGATCGTGAAGCCCTGAGGAACAGGGAGGCCGATGTTTGTCATCTCAGCGAGGTTAGCGCCCTTGCCGCCGAGAAGCTCTCTCATGTCAGCGTTGCCTTCTGAGAAAAGGTAACAATACTTATTTGCCATTGGTGTATACCTCCAGTTTAAACATTTACCTAACGGCGCGGATAGACCGCTCCATTAGAGTTACATTTATTATAACACATTTCGGAAAGAATTACCATATCTATATCAGCAAAAATTATACTGTTATTTTACAGCATTTTATACAAAAAAGTGAGAAACTTTAAAAATCTCGGAAAAGGGTATTGCATTTATTGTTAAAGTATGTAAAAATATAATCATGAATATGACTTGCTGGTATGGACGGGGCGGAGACTGCCTCGCTATCAGATAAAAGGAGGAACAAGCTATGAACAAAGCGGTGATCTTAGCGGGAGGACAGGGCAAACGAATGAAGGCGGAAATGCCTAAGCCGTTATTCAAGGTCCTCGGAGAGCCTATGCTGGAGTGGGTGCTCTCGGCGTGCGAGAGTGCGGATATAGGCGATATATGCGTGGTAAAAGGCTTCAAGGGCGAAATGATAGATGAGTATCTTGGCGGAAGGTACAGGACTGTTCTTCAGGAAGAACGTCTCGGAACGGGTCATGCGGTAATGCAGGCGATACCGTTTCTGGAGGAGGATGCAAGCGGCAATACACTCGTGCTTTGCGGAGATGCTCCTTTTATAGATGAAGCGACGATACGGGAGTCGCTTTCCGTTCATGAGAAGCAGGACAATGCCGTGACGGTCATCACGGCGGAGCTTGACGAGCCGTTCGGCTACGGCAGAGTGATCCGTACAGATAACGGCATAAGCGGAATAGTCGAGCAAAATGACGCAAACGAGGAGCAGAAGCTTATCCGCGAGGTAAACTCCGGAGCTTACTGGTTCAGAACGGCAGATCTGATCGAGCTTCTCGACAAGCTTACCAATGATAATTCGCAGAACGAATACTACCTTACCGACACTATTTTCATTGCTGTTTCCGAGGGAAAAAATGCGGGCGCGTATAAGTCCGAAAATGCCGATATTATCAGAGGCGCAAATGACAGGAAAGATCTGCTCGAGCTGAATAACTGCGCACGCAATGCTGTTATTGAAAAGCACCTTGCCAACGGAGTTGAGTTTCTCTGTACAGACGGAGTTATCATTGAGCGCGGCGTTGAAATAGGTGTAGGCACGGAGATACTTCCCGGGACGATACTTCGCAAGAAAACGGTGGTCGGCAAAAACTGCAAGATAGGTCCGAACACAGTAGTGGAGAACTGCACCCTCGGCGACGATGTGAATCTCCATACGGTTCAGGCTTACGATTCCGTGATAGAGTCGGGTGTAAAAATAGGTCCCTACGTGCATATCCGCCCCGATACTACGATAAAGAGCGGCGCTAAGATAGGCGATTTCGTGGAGCTGAAAAACTCTGTTATCGGCGAAAAGACGGCGATCGCGCACCTTGCGTACATAGGTGATAGTGATGTCGGCAGGAGGGTCAACATCGGCTGTGGAACGGTCACGGTAAACTATGACGGCGTTGCCAAGAGCCGCTGCGTGATAGGCGACAACTGCTTTGTTGGCTGCAACACGAACCTCATCGCACCTGTTAAGCTCGGCAAGGCGGTCTACACCGCCGCGGGAACGACAGTAACAAAGGATGTTCCCGATTATGCTCTTGCCATAGACCGCGGAGTGATGAAGATCAACGAGGGCTACACCCTGCGCAAGCTGAAGTCGAAGCTTAACAAGGAAAGCAGTAAATAAATAACGGATAATTTTGGTGCAGCTGAGGCACTCCGGAACAGAAATTAAGATTTAAGGAGAATTCTGCTATGAAAAAACTTATTGCACTGGCGCTTTCGCTTTGTATCTTCGGCGGCACGGCTCCTGCAACGGTGGAATATATCGGGGATATTTCGCTCGCTGCTTCGGCGGCGACCGTTGTCGATTCGGGCACCTGCGGTGAGAACATAACATGGGTCCTTGATGACGAGGGAACTCTTACTATCAGCGGTACAGGGGATATGACCGATTATAGCTATGGTGAAGAAACGCCGTTCTCTATGAATAAGGAGATAAAGAACGCTGTTATAGAAAACGGGGTTACAAATATAGGCGAGCGAGCATTTTCTTTCTGCTATAATCTTGAATCAGTAACTATCCCAAGCTCTGTAACAAGCATAAAATCTGAAGCGTTTTATTTTTGTCCGAGTCTTACATCAATAACAATACCTGATTCGGTTACAAGTATAGGCGATTATGCGTTTGAATTCTGTTCAAGCCTTAGGTCAATAACGCTTCCTGCTTCTGTAATCATAGGTGAATGTGTGTTTTTGGATTGTGATCAGCTCGAAACAATCAGTGTTGATGAGAACAACAAGGCATACAAATCTGTCAATGGGATATTATTCGATAAAAATATGACCGAGATAATCTGCTTCCCCGCAGGTAAAATCGATACATCATATGCTATCCCGGGTTCAGTCAAGAGTATAGGTTACATGGCGTTTTTTAAGTGCAAAAACCTTGAATCTGTGTCTATTCCTTCGACAGTCACGAGCATTGGAGACGGGGCGTTTTCCGGATGTGAGAATCTTAGATCAATATCAATTCCCGAGTCTATCACAAGACTGAAGGGGACGTTTTCAAGATGCAAAAGTCTTGAGTCAGTAACGGTCCCGGCGTCAGTGTCAACAGTGGACGACTGGACATTTGCCTACTGTGAGAATCTTAGATCAGTAATCATAATGAATCCGAATTGCAGCATCGGTAATTCAAATACTACGGTATTCAATGGATATGATGAAAATAATAAGATCTATTTCAACGGTATTATTTACGGCTATGAAGGTTCGACAGCGCAGGCATACGCCGAGAAGTATGGTTATACATTTAGATCCCTCGGCGAATCTCCGATCAGCAATGTCCTCGGCGACGTTGACGGCAATGAGATAGTTGACGGGCGCGATGCCTCACTGGTTCTTACGCATTACGCTCTTATTTCCACACAGCAAGCAGGCATCATTGAGGAACTGTATCTCTCAAATGCCGATTGGGATCAGAACGGCATCGTTGACGGCAGAGACGCTTCGGGTATACTCACATATTACGCCGAGCAGTCGGTGAATAAGTCGTAGTGCGCGATCGCGAATAATAAAAAGAGGTGCTTTATAGCACCTCTTTTATATATGGTATAGATGAAGAATTTTGCAAAAAAAACAACGACCTTCATTGACACCCTCTCAAAAAGCCAATCAAGGTCGCTGATTTTGTTGGCAAATGCGCACCCTCTATACGCATTTGCCGTATCGGCGGCACGATTCCGGTGTGCCGTATGGTGATCTGCTGTGATATGGTGATTAGTGAAACGGATAAAGTGACTGAAAGCTGATTTAGGCGATCAAACATATTATAGGCATTAATGTTGATAACAGCTTTTTGGGTTGAGATATTGGTGCGACTTGGAGGTGAGATCAAGCCCGGCGGAGTTTAAACCGAGCGGCAGAAAATACGACCATATTTGCCGATTTGTTACAGGACACAAAAATGTATCTGAATGTAATTATGCTGTGGAGCGAAAGCCGAAATATCGGCGTTTTTCGCTGCCAACAATTGTATTATAAAACAAAGTTACGAGAAGTTCAATTGAATATATTGCTCAGAATTAGCAGAAAATTGCTATAATAAATTATAAGAATTTATTTAATCGAAAATGAATAAGTAAATTTTTAAGATTAGTACACAATTTGTAAATAAACAATAAAATTTCTTAAATATTTATAAGGTAAAATATAATTGCAATTCCTAAACGGCTATATATAGCCATAATCTCTTGACAAAAAAATAGCAGCACAAAAACAACATGTTTTTGACCGCGGATCTTGAAAGGAAAGCTTTTACACTCGGAATCACTGATTAAAACAAATACAAAAGTTTCCGGCAAAAAGATTGTGAAATTTTTTTGGATTTTTTGTTTCTGAATACATCGAGACGGTCTGAAAATGCAAATAAGCTCCTGAAAAATATCGGGAGCTTATTGTGTGATGTTATATTATTGCTTTGCTGGCTTCCTCGATGCGCTGCTGGTAGTAGCTCTGCATCCAGTCAAATTCAAATCCACTGAAAAGCTTGAGACAGCTCCTGGAGTTGTTAAGTGCGTCTTCAAGCCCTTCCTGATCCCCAGAGCAGGCGAAAATATACGCGCCGGTGATAAATATCTCGAGAAGCGTTGTATCGTTCTTGCCATGAGGTTTGTATCCGAATTTCAAAAGCCTGAAAGCGTCAGTATATCGTTTGGCAGCGCAGTCTGCAAGGGCAAGGGCAATGTACATATCCGCCTGCTGCTGCTGAGATTTTTTCTGGGTGAAATTCTGCATAAAGTTGATGTTTTCGGTGCGAAAATCCTCTGCATCGCGCCAGTTGCCGAGCTTGCTGTAGGTTTTGAGAGCGGCGACGCAGAAGTTGAATTTATCGTCTCCGCTGAGTTTTTTCTCCATTAGCATGTCAATGTAGAAAAGAGCGGATTTGTTATCGTGCATTCTGTCGTACAGCTCGACAAGCTGTATGATATCCTCAGCGGCGGGCTTTTTCACGCCGTCTATAAAAGCGTCGGCATATTGCTCACAGAGCTCTTTGGTATAACCTTCGTTTGCGTAGAGCTGATAGATCTCTTCATATTTCTTCATCTCTGCGCCGAACGACGGCAGCAGCGATTTGGCGAAGCTGTTCTTTTTGCGTTCTGTTGGTGATATCATGCTGAATTCCCTCCGATCCCTGAACAACTTTTGGTAATATAATACTGATTTTTTACTGCATAGATAATTCTAACACAAATTTAATACTTAGTCAATATTTGATAGCTCATTTTTGAATAAAACTGTTGAAGTGCACAAAAAACGCGGTGATTTTTCTATTAATCAACATTTTAAATATAATGTGTTTTAAGACTATTTCAATGTTTTATGGTATAATATAAGATAATCTGGGGTATTGTATTTACACCCCATAAAAAAAGGGGAAATTGATAATGAGATTGCTTGTGGTTGAAGACGAAATGCAGCTTGCCGATGCGCTTACAGAAATACTTAAAAGAAATATGTACAGCGTCGATACTGTCTATAATGGCGTTGACGGATTCGATAACGCCCTCACAGATGTTTATGACTGCATAATCCTTGATATAATGCTTCCCGGAATGAACGGGATAGAGATACTCAGGAATCTGAGAGCGGAAAAAATAAACACTCCCGTCCTCCTGCTGACTGCAAGGAGCGAAGTCGAGGACAAGATAAACGGACTCGATTGCGGGGCTGATGATTATCTGACAAAGCCCTTTGTCACAGGCGAGCTCCTCGCAAGAGTCCGCGCTCTGACGAGAAGAAAGGGCGAGATCGTCGATGAAAACAAGCTCGATTACAACGGGCTTGAGCTTAATAAGAATACCTGCTCTGTCATGTGGCAGGGCAATGATGTAAAGCTCAGCCTTAAAGAATATCAGATAATGGAGCTTCTTATCTCCAATCCCCATCAGATACTCCCCAAGGAGCGCATCATCGAGAAGATCTGGGGCTATGAAAGCGATGTTGAATACAACAATATCGAGGTATACATATCCTTCCTGAGAAAAAAGCTCGCGGCGATATCCGCTCCTGTACAAATAAAGACAGCCAGAGGAATAGGCTATTCGCTTGAATAAGGAGTGCGCTATATGTTCAAAAAAGCACAGCTTAAGCTTTTTGCTATTATTACCAGCATACTCATTGCCGTATTTGTCGCTATGCTCAGTTCCATAAATATAATTACCGAGGCAGTGATGCAGAAACAGTCTCAGCAAGCATTAAAACAGATCGCTGAAGGCGTTGAGTATGACGATTCTACATCTACGTTTACTTATACCGATCCGAACGGAATGGATCATCATAAAGACGATCACGACGGTGAGGTGCCTCCTTCAAAGCCGGAGGGAGAGCCGGGAAATGATGAAACAAGACCTTCGCAGGAAGCAACTACTCAGCCGGACACGACCGATGTCACTGAGCCGTCTTCTGAGAAGGATACAGAGGGTGAAACGACCTTGCCCGCAACGGTTCCGCCGGCTCAGAATACAGAAGCTCATCAGCCTCAGACAAGCGCCGGTACAGCCCCCGGGACAGCTGCTCCTTCTACAGAAGGTCAGACTGAGCAGCAGCAACAGCAGACCCAACAGCCTCAGACTACTGCTAAGCCTACACAGCAGCCTGTTGTGACAACTGCTGCTCCTACCACACAGGCTCCGGCACAGACGACGCAGGTAACCACCGTACCTCCAAAGCCCGGCGAAGGAAATGAAGATCCTTGGCACAGAGATCCTTGGGAACGAGACGGGGACCAGCAGTATCCCAATCCCGATCCTTTTTCTGATTGGGGAAGATGGTATTACGATACCGATACTTCTGTCAGCTCCTCCGGAGAAGAAGATGATGATGGCGACGAATACGAAGAGACCGACGGCGGGGAGTATGAAGTTACAGATGAGTACGGCAGCAATTTTGTTATAGATCAGACAGACGATCAGGAAGAAACGGGAAGTATTGTGCCTCTTGTCAATACCGAGACCACAACTCAGAAGCCTACTGAGAAGTATGGCAGCGTTCAGAATGGCGGACAAGGCGGCGCGCAAGGCAATGGTCAGAACGGAGGACAGGGCGGTGGAGATCCTCAGAGCGGTGAGATCCGAATAGAGCCTGTTCCTAAGACGCTTGGTTCCATAGATTTCTTCGTTATAATGGCTGATAAGCAGGGCAATTATCTTGCTACTCTCAACAACGACGATATTACCGAAGAGACTGCACAGAAATACATTACCGCTATACTTGACGACGGCGCACAGACCGGAATGGTAAATCACATATATCAGTTCTATCGCCAGCCTAAGGAGAATGGTACCCTTATGGTCTTTACTGACAAGAGTGCCGAAATGGATACGCTCGATCAGTTCAACCGTACTACTATTATAATAGGTGCTATAAGCGTTATTGTACTTTCGATCGCAGCATATTTCCTGAGTAAAAAGAGCATACAGCCTATCAAGATCGCCTTTGAACGTCAGAAGCAGTTCGTTTCCGATGCGAGCCACGAGTTGAAGACTCCGCTTACGGTCATTTCTGCAAACGCCGATGTTCTTGCCGGAGAGATAGGAGAAAATAAGTGGCTTAACTATATCAAGTCACAGACGGACAGAATGAATGTCCTCGTCAACGACCTGCTTAACCTTACAAGGCTTGAGAACAATACTACCGATTTCATCTGCGTTGACTTTGATCTGAGCAAAGCAGCCGAAAATACGGCGCTTCCTTTTGAATGTCAGGCGTTTGAGATGAACAGGAATTTCGAGGTCGATATCGAGGAGGGACTTACGATAAACGGCAGCGAACGTCACGTAAAGCAGATGATGGCTATTTTCATCGACAACGCTCTTAAATACTCAAACGAGGGCGGAACGGTCAAGGTCTCGCTCATAAAGCACGGAGATAAGAAGGTCTTTTCGGTATTCAATACCGGAGAGGGTGTGAAGGAGAGCGAAAAGGACAAGATCTTTGAGCGCTTCTACCGCAGTGACGAATCCCGCAACCGCGCAACAGGCGGATACGGTCTCGGACTTGCTATTGCCAAGTCTATTATCGACAAGCATAAATTTAAGGTACACGTCGAGAATCAGGAGGGCAGAAGTATCTGCTTCGTGGTAACGATGTAAAAAATGACGACCTAAGAGGAGCTTCCTCCGGCGGAATCGTGGCATAAAATCGCCGAGCCCACTATTTCAGGCTCGGTGATCCACTTTATCCGTTAAGGGAAGCTGGCTGACAGGTCGTCCTTTTTTGTAAGCTTGCATTATTTCTGCTTATACTATAAATGTATAATTTTTGATATCCTGCAGATAATATCCGCAAGGAGATGATAACATGAATATAACCCCTGAACTGTATGGCGAAATGAGCAGGCAGGCTTCCCCGAAGTCAAACGCTAAAGTGAATGTGAGCGCAGCGTTTCTCGTGGGCGGAGCGATCTGCGTTATAGGGCAGCTTTTCATGTCGATGTTTGAGTACTACGGTCTTGACAAGACCGAGGCGGGAACGTGGACCTCGATAATCCTTGTGGGACTGAGCTCGATCAGCACAGGCTTCGGATGGTATCAGAAGCTTGCAAAGCACGCCGGAGCGGGAACTCTTGTGCCGATAACCGGATTCTCAAATGCGATAAGCTCCTCTGCGATAGAGGCGAAGTCGGAGGGCTACGTACTCGGAGTGGGCTCTAAGATCTTCACTATCGCCGGTCCCGTGATACTGTATGGGTGCTCAGCGTCGGTGCTCTACGGGATACTTTATTATATTTTCAGCAGGTAAGAGATCAGCTGCAAGAACTCGGAGAAGGGCGGCTCTCGGGGTGTTCGCATAAAAAGTGAGAATTGTGGTGCTGCGGCTGCGGACGGATCAGAATTGCAGGTGTGGTTTGGGTACGGCGCGCCGAGAGCGCGCGAACCTCTTTGCAGGTAGTAACGACGCGGCTTGCCAGCGCGGACACCGCGCCAAAAAAATAAGCAGGGTAAAACCCTGCTTCGTTTAGATAAACAAATAAAATAAATATGTGTAGAACAAAAGAAAGGAGACAACAAAACGAGTGTTAATAATTCAGTGATTATTTAACACTACAGTTATTATAAACTATTTGTGACAAAACGTCAAGGGAAAATCTCAAAAAAGTTCTGTTCATTTCAGATTTTCTGCTATTTTGCACAATGTTTCGACGGCGTTATATTGCAAAGTATACAAATAATTGCATGAAAATCCAAAAAGCCTCGGATAATACAAAAATGTTTGCTGCAAGCTGAAACATTTTTTCTATTGCTGAGAAACAGATATTTCAAAAAAATTCAAAATTCCTCCATAAATTCACAAAAAGCCCTTGCAAGAAGTGAAAAAAAATGGTATAATTGAAACAGTATAACCTGAGAGCGGCAGCACTCCGCTTCAGTTACAGAAGGAGAAGAATGAATTATGCAGTACGGACATTTTGACCTTGAAAACAAGGAATACGTCATCACTAACCCCGCAACTCCTGCACCATGGGCAAATTATCTCGGCGACCCTGAGTACGGCGCAATGATATCAAATAATGCAGCAGGCTACAGCTTCGTAAAGTCCGGAGCAAATGGAAGGATCTCGCGCTTCCGCTTCAATTCCGATATGGCTCTCCCCGGAAGATACATCTATATCAGGGATAACGACACCGCCGATTACTGGTCGGCTTCATGGCAGCCCGTAGGCAAGCCGCTCGATCAGTATAAGAGCGAGTGCCGCCACGGTACGGCTTACACGATCATCACGGCTGAGTATGCCGACATAAAGTCAGAGACTACATATTACGTTCCTCAGGGCAAGACCTACGAGGTGTGGCGCTCTAAGATAACAAATAACAGCGATAAGGAGAGAAAGCTCTCTGTTTACGGCTTTGTTGAGTTCACCAACGATAACAACTATGAGCAGGATCAGGTAAATCTCCAGTATACGCTTTTCATCACACGCACAAGCTTTGAGGGCAACAAGATACTCCAGCATATCAACGAGAATTCCGGAAAGGACGCTTCGGGCTCGAATCACCGCGAGCGCTTCTTCGGCATGGTGGGTCAGCCGATATCTGCATACAACGGCTCGCTCAGCAGCTTTATAGGTCCCTACAGGACATACTCAAATCCTATCGCGGTCGAGAGCGGAAAATGCAATGGCGAGATGAACTTCAATACCAACTCATGCGGTGCGCTCCAGAGCGATATCACTCTTGCTGCGGGCGAGACCAAGGAATTCATCTATATTCTCGGTCAGCGCGACAACGAGCAGGCTGACGCTATCCTCAATGAGTACCAGCAGGCAGGAAAGGCAGACGCTGAGATAGAGCAGCTCAAGAGCTACTGGCACGGCAAGCTCTCAAACTTCAAGGTAGATACTCCTTCGGCAGAGTTCAACAATATGATAAATGTATGGAACGCATATCAGTGCTTCATAACCTTTATATGGTCGAGAGCCGCTTCCTTCGTATACTGCGGACTCCGCAACGGATACGGCTACCGCGATACAGTTCAGGATATTCAGGGTATTATCCACCTTGACCCTGAAATGGCTGCGGACAAGATACGCTTCATGCTCTCGGCTCAGGTAGATAACGGCGGCGGACTTCCACTTGTTAAATTCAACCACAACGCCGGTCACGAGAATACTCCAGATGATCCCGATTACGTTAAGGAAACCGGTCACCCCTCATACCGTGCGGACGATGCTCTCTGGCTCTTCCCGACTATCGTCAAGTATATCGGCGAGAGCGGCAACAAGGCGTTCCTCGATGAAGTCATCGTTTATGCAAACGGCGGAGAGGCTACCGTTTACGACCACCTCAAGAACGCTATCCGCTTCTCAATGGAGCGCCTCGGCGACCACGATATGCCCGCAGGTCTCCATGCTGACTGGAACGACTGCCTCCGCCTCGGCGCAAAGGGCGAGTCTACATTCGTTGCGTTCCAACTCTACTATGCTATGACCGTTATCAGGAAAATGGCTGTCGCAAGGGACGACAAGGATTACATCGCTTATATCAACGACGTTCAGAAGAAGCTGGGCGATTCGCTTGAAGAGTGCTGGGACGAGGACAGATTTATCCGCGGAATACGTGAGGACGGCGTTGTCGTTGGTGCAAAGAAAGATCCCGAGGCGAATATGTGGCTCAATCCCCAGAGCTGGAGCGTTATCTCAGGCTTCGCTTCAATAGCTCAGGCGGACAAGGCAATGGACAGCGTACACAATATACTCAATACTCCTTATGGAGCAAAGCTTCTCGAGCCTCCGTACAAGGATCACTATTTTGATGGAGCTCTTATGCACATCTTCAATGCCGACACAAAGGAAAACGGCGGTATCTTCTCACAGTCGCAGGGCTGGCTGATACTGGCAGAGTCACTTCTCGGTCACGGAGACAGAGCGTTTGAGTACTTCCTTGAAAGCTCGCCTGCCGCAATGAACGACAAAGCGGAAATAAGAGTTATGGAGCCCTATGTACACGGACAGTTCACCGAGAGTAAGGCTTCTCCGTTTGAAGGACGCTCGCACGTTCACTGGCTCACGGGTACGGCTTCGACAGTAATGGTGGGCTGCGTTGAGGGTATCTGCGGTATGAGACCAGACGCTGACGGCATTGTTATTTCTCCTTCTATCCCCTCAAGCTGGGACGGCTTTAAGATAGAGAAGAATTTCCGCGGCAAGAAGCTCAATATTACCGTTGATAATTCAGCCCATAAGGAAAGCGGAGTAAAGTCGCTCACGCTAAACGGCGAGAAGCTCAGCGGAAATTATGTACCTGCTGAAAAGCTTGCAGAAATAAATGATATAACAGTAGTACTTGGATAACAAGCGCAGAGCAGCAGGGGCAGATATCAGTATCTGTCCCTGTGCTGTTTTATACTACGCGCTATTGTAAAAAGCAACAGCTTTTTGCGGCGTACGGCACTGCGTTTATACTGCCCTCGCAAAGCCGCTGTGCGGCATTGCGACTGCTTCGCAGATTGCAACACACATTTTATTGTGTGTTGCAATAGAGGGCAGTATATAGGAAAGGAGGAGCTATATGAGGATTTTAAGATCGATCGCATCATTCACACTGGCGGCGGCGATATGTATCGGTTCACTGCCTGAGGCACCGCATTTAACACAAGTATCCGCAGAGGGTGTTACCTACACGAGCGGTCAGTGGAAGTACGAGCTGCGTGACGACGTAGAGGGCTCGGAGGGCGAGACCTGCGCGGTTATTACGAAATGGACGGCAGAAGACGAAAAAACGTCTGTCCTTTCAGTTCCTGAAAGCATCGACGGTTACACCGTTGCCGGTATCGAGGGTACTCCGTTCGACGATTCGGGCTCAACGTCTGTTGCTATGTGGATCACTATCCCCGGAACCGTTACATATCTTGCAGACGGCTTCCTCGGAAAGAGCGTATTTATGTTCACAATGCCCAATGGCGTTTCCTATGCAAATATGCGATACGTAAACAACGCAACAGGTGAAACTAACATAATTTCCGATGAGCTGTGGGTCTCGGGATATGAGGGCGCAGAGACCGACCTTGTTATCCCCGAAAGCATTGCGGATTATCCTGTTATCGCTATAGACAGCTACTGCTTCTATACGGAAAACTTTACTTGGTCAGACCCCGAAGATGAGGAGCCCGTTACCACTGTTGCTGCAAGCAACGAGGTCTATATCGAGGATGAGAACCGGAGCGGCGAGGCTGCAAACGATCCCACTGCGGAGCTGAAAAGCATAACTCTGCCCGAAAGTATCGTTTATATAGGATCGTGCGCATTTCAAAACTCAAATATCGAATCGATCAATATCCCGTCGGGCGTAATGCTCATACGCAGCTGTGCATTTTCAAACTGTAAAAGTCTGAAAAATATCGACTTTCCTGATACCCCTGTATTTGCAGAAGCGAGTGCCTTTTACAATGTAAATGTCAAGCTTCCCGATAATGTAGTTTACAATCAAGGCAGCAATCAGAAATACCTGAGGTTCGGCGAATGGGATGTGAGACCTGTCTTCAGTATGAACGAAAAGCCGTCTCATTATCTTCTTGAGGTGTGGCGATACAACGGTACGGACACGGATATATATATGCCCGCCGAGCTAAATGGATATGGGGTCTCCGAAGTAAACCTCAATTTTCCCGACAATTGTGAGGACTATTATGACGGCAAGCGCGTTTCCGTATATATCCCCGAGGGAGTCAGAGCAGATATCGGCACTATGGAATTTATAAAATCGGTCACATATATGGGAGAAAGCTGCAATATGCCTGACCTGTGGCTGTCAGATTCACATATCGAAGAGGTAAACCTGCCTCCGAATGTCGATATGGGACGCGAAGCATTTCAGGGTGTGACCGAGCTGAAAACTGTCAATTTCAGCGGCGGTGGAGATATCTCGATAGGCTCGAACGCATTTAAAGGCTGCACATCGCTCACGAAGATAGATCTGCCGGAAGACGCCAAAAGCATAACCATAGGCTCAGGCGCGTTTTCGGGTACGGGCATTACGGAGATGACATTTCCCGCTTCGGTCATCTCAATAGGCAGCAAGCCGTTCGAGGACTGTGAGAATGTCGAGAGGCTTACCTTCGAGGGTGCGACCGAGCTGAAATACTCCACCTTTAACGGTATGACATCTTTCAAAGAGATAACCTTTGCCGACGGAATGACCATAGGCTGTTCGTGCTTCCGCAACTGCACGAGTCTCGAAAATATCAATATCCCCGATGGTGCTTACGTAAACGGAGAGGCATTCAGCGGCTGCTTTGCTCTTATGAAAATAAACGGAGAGGAAGTTCTCGACGAAAACGGTGATATCAAGCCCGATATGCTCGATACCGTCAAGCGCTGCTTCGGCGGAGCGGACGATGTGGGATTTATCAATGCATATGTTGAGCATATGGTAAAGCAGACCGTAAGCGAAGTCGTTACCGACGGCATGAGCGATATGGAAAAGCTAAAGGCGCTCCACGACTGGGTATGCCTTGCGGCTTCATATGACGGAGGGAACGAGAGTGATCCTAAGAACCATGCCGATTCTTCAATATTCCTTAACGATTCTACAGTATGCGACGGATATGCCAGAGCGCTGGATCTGCTTTTGCAGGAGGCAGGGATAGAGTCATGCTATGTAAAAACTTCCAATCACGCATGGGTGATCGTCATGCTGGGGGATCATTACTTCCACGTTGATCCCACTTGGGACAGGGGCGGAGACGGAGTTGAATATTACTGGTTCCTTCAGAATGATGAGAAGGTGGGAGCGGAGAAGTCCTGTCACAGCGACTGGCGTATAAGTCAGCCTTCATCGCTGCATTCCTTACAGTGGGCAGAGCTGCCGGAGTGCAGCGATCTGATGGGAGATGTTGACTTCAACGGAGTGCTCGACGGTATAGACGCATCGGCGATACTTACTCATTACGCAATGATATCTTCCGGCAAAGAGTCCGGGATCGACGAGATCATTGCTGACCTCGATTTCAATGGCATTGTTGACGGACGCGACGCTTCTGTTGCGCTGACAAGATATGCGCAGGCTTCGGTAGAAAAGTAATAATTAAAGGGGCTTATAAAAGCCCCTTTTTTATTATTATTCGTTTCCGGATATTTCAGGCGGCAGCTTCTCGACCCTGCATAGCTCGATCCTGTGGTGCTTTACCTTAAGAACGTTAATGTGCAGGCTGTCTGAGTCAAGGCTGACCTGCGAGCCGTCCTTTGGTATCTCACCAAGCTCAGCTATAACATAGCCGCCAAAGGTATCGTATTTGTCCTCCGGAAGCTCCGCACCGAGTTCCTCGCAAACATCGCTAAGGGAGGTTATCCCGGGCACGAGCCATACGCTGTCGGAAAGCTTTTCGAGCCTGATAGCCGGTTCATCGTCATCATCGTCTGCAAAGTCGCCGACGAGCTCTTCAACGAGATCGATAACGGTAAGTATACCGCTCATGCCGCCGTATTCGTCAACGACCACGGCAAAATGGTCTGCTCCGACCTGTTTCATATGCTCAAAAAGGCGGTCGGCTTTCATATTTTCGTGAACGAAATAGGGTTCGCGTACGGCATTCGCCATAATATTTTCGCGGCTCTTATCGTCAAGCCGGAAGTAATCCTTTGCGTCGAGAACGCCGATGACATTATCGACGCTGTCGCCGCAGATAGGGAAGTTGGAATGACGTGTGCGGTGGATCGTTTCTTCCCATACGCTTATATCGTCGCCGCTCCAGAGGACAGAAACGTCGGTCCTGTGTGTGCAGACCTGATCTGCTGTCATGTCATCGAATGCAAAAACATTCTTGATGATACGGTTTTCGTCCTCGTCGATAGTACCCTTTTCCGCACCTTCATCCGACATCATCAGTATCTCTTCTTCAGTGACGGTATTGAACTCCTTGTCGGGGTCTATTCCTATCATGCGCAGAACGACCCCTGCTAATGCCTTGGTCAGCAGGACAAGCGGAGCGAAGATAACTGATATAATAAGTGAAGCTCTGCTTGTTTTCAGGGCTGCACGTTCCGGATCCTTTGAAGCTGCACGCATAGGGACGATCTCGCCGAGAGATATCACTATAAAGGCTGTGAAAAGCGTCAGGAGCACGGCAAAAATATAACCGAAGGCTGATTCCGGAACAGCCTGTGTTTTTTTCGAGACGACTTGTGCAAGAGGCAGTGCAAAATTATATGAAGCGAGAGCGGAGCAAAGAAGAGCTGAAAATGTTACCGCGGTATGTGCAGCGGATAGAAACTTTTCCTTGCGTTGGTAAAGCTTTCTGAGCCTGAGCGACTTTTTATCGCTGCTGCCGTCAAGCTTTTCAATACGGCTGTCGCTGAGTGCGGCGACTGACGCCTCACAATATGTAAGTGCTGCTGTCGCGGCGATAAGTATGATCTGAAGGATTATATGTCCTGTCATTTTCAATTCTCCTTTTATACAGTAAATTTTCAGCGGATAACAGATTGCTGCTAAAGTCTGTATAAAAGGCAGCGTTTATGATTACTGCCGTCGGGAGCACCGTCCATACAAATTTTCACCTCCGGAATATGTGATAGATATTGATTTATACATTATAACACAGAAATACTGAAAAATCAATACTTAATGTCTGCTCAACAACTAAAAATTGGCTTAATATAGCTTTTAAAGCCAATTT